>JBBRVI010000262.1:0-5146 GCA_038247025.1 Acetobacterales bacterium | reverse complement strand
TCGTCAGTGCCTCGCTCATCCGACGCCTCCCTCGCGCAGACCAGCGCAGCATCATCGAATCAGAAACTCGAGCAATTGGGAATCCTCACACGAGTCAACGTCCGCGCGGATTGGTATAAGGCAGTTCAATCCTGACGCCCCAATCGTTCAGCGCGTTCGGGCGCGGGACATTCCGAAGCCACCAGATGACCCGATCCGGCTGCTTATCCCGCCAGCGAGCGAATGCCTGCTCCCATTTGTTCAATCCACCAATCCACCCGGCATCCGGCCATAGACGTTCAGCAAGGATTCCAGGAGCGGCACAGGGCTCTCCCATTCGACGGGCAGAGGAGCGGCTGGGGTGGCCGTCGCGCCGGTACAGATGCTTGGTGACGGCGCCACGTTGGATGGCCCGCCGCCATCTCTGCCTTCGAAGCTGGCGGTGCAGGCCACCGTGGAATTGGCCAAGCGCTTCTCGCGCCAGCGCATCGACCCGCTGCTGGAGGAGACGCCCGCGCTTCGAGAGCCCAGTACCACCACGGGCCACCCGCAATCACGCAGAGCCAGAACGACGTGGCTGTCGATGTAGCCGGCGCCGCCGGTGACGAGGACGGGCGGGTTCATGCCAGGACCCTCGGCAGGGCACGACCGCGGAATGTCTCGACCGCCCCCGACGCGGCAAGCGCGGCCCGCAGCCCCTCGGGCCCACCGAACTGATAGGCGAGTTGCGTGGAATAGGCAGAGCAGGCGGCCAGCCGGGCCGGCGCGTCGCCTTCCACACGCTGGGCCGGCATGGCCGAGAAATCGATGGGGCGTGGTGCCCCCGGACGCGTGCTGTAGGGGAAGTCGGTCCACCACAGCATCGGCCGAGCCTCATGGCCAAGCGCACGTGCGAGCAAGACGTGGTCGACATGCCCGCCCACCGCCTGCGGTGCCAGCACAAGATCGGCCGGCATGCAGGGAAGTGCGCCGTGCAGGCCGTGCGCCGGGTCATCCGCATACGGCTGCCCGAACAGGGCAGCGGCATTATCGTATCCCCTGTGCGGCGCTTCCGGCCAATCCAGCCATAGCGGAGTGGCTCCCATCGCGGCGCAGGCCACTCGATCCTCATCCCGCCGCAGCGCCATGTAGTCCACCCCAGGCGCCAGGCCCTTGTCGGTTTGGCAGGCGAGCGCAAAGCCGGTCGGCGCGGCGACCGTGCGGGTGAAGACCGTACAGACGGTGACCTCCCAGCCGGCGCGGGCCAACCGCGCCAGAGTGCCGCCGCAGGAGAAGGCGGCGTCATCGAGATGAGGGGAGATGGCGAGGGCATGCGGCATCACAGCAACGCCGGGGAAATCAGAAAGCGGCAGGAAGCGTCGTGCGACAGGGCAGTGTCCATGGACGCAGCGCGCGGCGTGGTGCCACGCAGCCTGGCGTAGATATCCATGATCTGCCCGCCGACGGCGGACCAGGAGTACGTGCGCCGGCACTCCTCCAGTGCCGCTTCCGCCAGCCTGGTCCGCAACGCGCCGTCATCTATTAGGCGACGCAGGGCGTGGGCCTGTGCGGGGACATCGCCCGGCTGCACCAGCAACCCGTTCTCGCCATCACGCAGACAATCCATCACACCGACCGCGTGGCACGAGACGCATGGCAGGCCCGAGGCCATGGCTTCGAGGATCGTGTTGGAGAAGCCCTCGGCGTAGGTGGGCGAGACGAAGATATCGCCCATGGCATATACCGCCGGCGCCGCGGCGTATTCTGCATGGCCGGTGAAGCGGACATCCAGCCCCAGTTCGCCGGCCAGGGCGCGGGCCGCGTCATGGTCCGGCCCGATGCCGGAGATGACAGCGGAGAACGGCACCGCGTCGTCACGCAGCAACCGCAGCGCGGCGAGGAAGTCCAGCACCCCTTTCCGCCGGTCCACGCGGCCGTGATAGAGTAGCCGCGGCGGGTCGGCGGCCGTGCCTGGTGGCTGAGCGGGGCGGAAACGTGTGACGTCCACCGCGCCGGGGACAATGGTAAAGCGATGCCTTGGCACGTGCAGGCGCTCCACCACCTCGGCCGCGAAGCTCTCGCAGCCGATCAGCAACGCGTCAGCATGCTCGATGACCCGCAGCATGGCGTGGCGGTGCGTCTCGCAGCAGGAGCCGACCCAGTGTCCGTCGCCGCCCTGGATGGAGACCACCGCGGGAATACCCAGCCGTCGCGCTGCCAGCAGCACCGTCCAACCTGTCGGGTAGCCGTATTGGGCGTGAAGGATATCGAACGGGGCGCGGGCATGCTCCGCCTCGATGGTGGCCAGCATGTCGGCCACGTCGCGTTCGAACTCGGCGGGCACCGTCTCCTCACCCAGCGAGCGGCGGCCAAGGACCCGCACGCCCGGCACCTCGGGCGGGGGGCCGCCGCCATAGATACGCATACCCGCCGCATCGCCCCGGTATTGGCTGACCATTGTTACGTCGTGGCCTGCGCCCACCAGTTCATGCAAAAGATTGGCGGCATAGACGCTCATGCCGCTGATGGCTGGGAAGAAGCGCCTGGAGCAGAACAGGACCCTCATGCGCGGCACGCCTTCAGCCAGGAGATTGCGTCCGGCACCATGCTGTGCGCGCGGTGGCTCTCGCGTGAGAGCTCCACGCACACGAGTCCGCCGAAGCCAATAGCCTCCAGCGCGTCCAGACAGGCCGGGATGTCCATGTCGCCCTCGCCGAAAGGTAGATGGGTATGGTCGCCGCGGCGCATGTCCTCGATCGCGACGGTGCCGAGGTAGGGTGCGAACTCGGCCACTGCGGCGGCCGGTTCGCGCTCCTGCGTCACCAGGCAATGACCCAGGTCGAGCGCCAGTCGCAGGCTGGGCAGGGTAGCGTGCAGAGCAGCCCAGTCATCCAGCGTCTCGACAAGCATGCCGGGCTCCGGCTCCAGTGCCGCAGCGATGCCCTGCTGCTCGGCGTGCTCCAGGACCTGCACCACGCCATTCAGCAACCAAGCCGTGGCATCCGCGCGATCCACGCCGGGCTGCGGCACGCCGGCCCAGAAAGACATGGCCTCGGCGCCCAGCATGGCGCCGATATCGCTGGACCGGTTCAGGAAGGCTATGCGCCCGGCGCGAGCCGCGGCGGTGGGTGAGAGCAATGTCGGCTCGTGCTTGTTCCGGGGGTCCAGCAGGTAGCGCGCGCCTGTTTCGATCACGCAACCCAGCCCCAGGCCACGCAGCCGGCGGCCCAATGCCTCTGTCCGCTTTTCCCAGCCTTCGGCCATCGGATCGAGATGGTGGTGATCCAACGTCAGCGCGACCCCGGCGTACCCCGCATCAGCGATCAGGCCGATGGCGTCATCCAGCCGATGGTTGGCGGTGCCGTTGGTGTTGTAAGCGAAGCGCAAGTTCATGCTGCGGCGGCCCTGTAGGCGCGGTCAAGCAGCCGCATGGTGTGCAGGTCTCGGGCCAGGTCGAAGGCGGCATCCGGCGTATTCAGATGTTGAGCGAAGGCCGCCATCTGGCGGGTGAAGGGCGACATTTCGCCCTGCGGGATACCCAACCGCCGCCGCGTGCCCGTCGCACCATCATGATGCCACACCTGGCCGCCCGCGACCTGTCCCATGGTGTCCTCGGCAACCAGTTGGCCGGTGCTGCCGACCACCTCAAGCCGCCGACGCGGCAGGCTCTCCGGGCAGTTGTAGGAGACGTGCAACTGCACCAGTACGCCCGACAAAGTGCGACCGATCAACACCGCGCCGTCATCCACCGGATAGGGCTGCACCCGATGCTGGGTCAGCGCTGCAACCTCCACCAGCGGTTCACCAGCGAGGAAATCAATCAGGTCCAGACCGTGCGGCGCCAGATCCATCATCGCTCCGCCGCCGGCGCGGGCGGGATCCGCGCGCCAATTATCCGGCGCGAAACCCGCATCCAACCAGCAGGTATACACGATGCGTATTGCGGTCACGGTTCCGATGGCGCCGGCATTCATGGCCTCGCGAAGCACGGCATGGGCGGGGTGATGGCGCTGGTCGAAAGCGGTTCCATACGGGATCGCGGCGGCGCGGATGGCCAGTGCCATAGCCTCAGCATCTGCCAGTGTCGCCGCCATGGGCTTCTCGCACAGCACCGGCTTTCCGCAGGCGGCGGCGGCTTCGACGCATGCGCGGTGAAGGTGGTTGGGTGTGGCGACATAGATGGCCTGGACGCCAGGGTCTTCCAGCAGCGCGGCCATCCCGTCATGTGTCCGCGCACCCATAGCCGCGCCAACGCGACGCGCTTCTGGATCTGGATCGGCGATCGCGGCCAAATGGGCGCCGGCCGCCAGCATGGCGGGGGCTGCGAAATCCCGCGCCACCCAGCCGAAACCCAAAATGCCCCACCGCAACCCATGTTCCGCCATTTTCACCAACGCTCCGGCAGGTGGACCAACTCGCGCCGTCGGGCCTGCACCTCATGCGCGGCATCGTGGCGGGCGATGAGCGGCGCATTGCTCGCCATCGGATAGGTTGCGCGCTGGCCGTATTCCTCGCGGTAACGTGGGCTCGGCCAATTCACGATTCCATCACCGCCGTAAAGCGGATTGCGGGCCAGTGCTGCTCCTGGCGGCGGCAGCGCCAGCCCGCCCGACACGGCGCGCGGCGGCCGTAGCCCCGGGCCTGCGGCGATGGCAAAGGCCTCCACGTCAGCCAGCTCGTTTTGTGCGGAAGGCGCGGGCGCTCGCCCTTCGGCCAAGGCCCGTGTCAGTTCTGCATCGTCGTAGACAATCCCGCCGGGGAAAACTTCACCAAGCTCCGCCGCCGACATCCCGATCCCCGCGGAGAGGTTGGGAAATTCGCGGTTATGGACATGACCGATGGCCAGCACGCCCCCCGGCGCCAGCAGGCCCTTCAACCGCGCCCCGATGCCAGCCTTCGGCTCAAGAAAGTAAAACGCATCGTGGCAGGCCACGAGATCGAACCTGCCGCTGAGGTTCCACTCCTGGGCGGCATCCACACAGATAAGCGTGGCCGACGGCACTACCCAATGACGCGCCACCCAAAGCTTCGCAAACACCACATCCGCCCCGGTGACAGCGACGCCTTGGTCAGCAAGCGCGCGCAGGTGGTGGCCGATACCGCAGGCCAGTTCGAATGCGCTGCGAGGCGCCTGCCAATGCGCCTCGACGAGTGCAAGCCCCGCCAGGAACGTAGGGTCAGACCAGCG
>JBBRVI010000261.1:0-5153 GCA_038247025.1 Acetobacterales bacterium | reverse complement strand
CGCGCAGGCGTGCGCCCTCGCTGCCCTCGACCACATAGGCTTCGCCGCGCACCTCGCTTTGGCGGCGATCAGGGGAGAGCGCGTTGACGCAGGTGTTGCGCACGCTGATCCGCCCGGGCGCGATCACCGCGTATTCCGCCGTCACATTCTCGCATCGCAAGGTCGCGGAATCCTGGAAGCGCTGAGGCAGCCGCGCCACCTCATGCCAGAGGCCCAGATAGCGGGGCAGGTCCACGCGCTCCACCGTGCGGGGGGTCTCTGCCGTGGGTGTGGTGGCGCCGCAGGCGGCGAGGCCGAGCAGGGCCGCGATAAGAAGTACGCGCATCAGACGATTGTTCCTTCGGGCCAGGTCAGGCAGTGGTCGTAGATGCCGCCCGCCGTGGTGATCCAGACAGCGTCGCGCTGGGCGGCGATCACACCCAGCGCGCGGCGCAACGCCCGCATCCGGTAAGGCTGTCCGATGATATAGGGATGCAGCGCGATTCCCATCACCTGAGGGATGCCATCTTCGGTCTGCCGCAAGCGTTCGGCGAAATCCTCGATGATGAGGTCGGCGAATTGCTGCGCCCCATCCTTGCGCGCGGCGATGGCGGGGATGTCGTTGGCTTCCTGCGGGTAGGGGATGCTGAGCAGGCGGCCGGCGCGGGTCTGCTTCCAGACGGGCTGGTCATCCATGCACCAGTTGAGTGTGTAGGTGTAGCCCGCCTCGGCCAGCAGATCGGGCGTGACGCGGCTCTCCGCGATCCAGGGGGAGAGCCAGCCGCGTGGCGCCTTGCCCTCATGGGCGAGGATCTCGGCGGTGCTTTCGGCGATGAGGCGGGCTTCCTCGGCCTCGGGCAGGGTGCTTTGCCGTTCACTGTTGGTGCGGCCATGGCCGGCCATCTCATCGCCGCGGGCGCGGTGGGCGGCGACCAGTTCGGGCGCATGGGCATAGATGGCGGAGTTGAGCAGGACGGTGGCGGGGAGGTTCAGCTCATCCAGGAGTTGCACGAGTCGGAAGCCGCCGACGCGGTTGCCGTATTCGCGCCAGGCGTAGTTCAGCACATCGGGTTGCGGCCCACCTGGGGCGAGTTCCGCGCCCAGGCCCTCGCCAAAGGCGAAATGTTCCAGGTTCACACCAACATAGACGGCCAACTTGCGCCCACCCGGCCAGGTTTCGCGCGCGCGCGCGCTCCCGGGGGAGTAAGGAAAGCGACCGTGATGCGGCAGCATGTCAGAAGCCCATTGCCATGATGCCGCCCATCTGGCCCAGTGGTGACCAAGCGGCAAGACATCTCCCCAGCCCGTGGCCTCAATGGAAATTCTGACTTAACAATGTCGCGTATGGAATCGCCCGGGAAGCCTCGCAAAGCAGGACGTGAATCATCGGCATGGCTGATGAAGCAGGCGCGTGGGCAAGGGCTGCGGGCGGCTCTGCCCATTGGTCTCGGCGTGGCGGCGCTGCTGTGCCAGGTGGCACTGGTCTGGCTGATCGCGCGGCTGGTCAGCGCCATCCTGGGCTACCCGGTGGATGCAGGATGGCCCGAGCTGGCGCTGGCTGGCGCACTTGCGGCTCTCTCGGCGTCGCTCGGCATGGCGCAGGAAATCGCGCAGCAGGCGGCGGGCGAGCGGGCGCGGGCGCGGATTCGCGCCGCCCTCTTTGCCCGGCTGCTGGAATTGGGGCCGGATGATCCGCGCGGCGTGGGTGAGAAGGCCTCGCTGCTGGTGGACCGGGTGGAGGCGTTGGACGGGTTCTTCTCGCGCTGGGTGCCGGCGGCCGCGCTGGCCTTGATCGGGCCGGCCATCATCGCGCTGGTCGTGGCCCAGGCGGATGGAACGTCGGCCCTGGTGTTGATCGTCATGGGGCTGCTGGTGCCCGTGGCCATGGCGCTGACGGGGATCGGCGCGGCGGCCGAGAGCCGCAAGCAGATGGATGTGCTGGGCCGGCTTTCGGGGCGCTTCGTGGACCGGCTGCGCGGGCTTTCCACCCTGGTGCAGTTCAACCGCGCCGAAGCCGAGGCGCGGGACCTTGGCGCCGTGGCCGATGAATTTCGCGCCCGCACCATGCGAGTATTGCGCGTGGCGTTCCTCTCCAGCGCGGCGCTGGAATTGCTGGCGGGCTTCACCATCGGCTATCTCGCTTGGCGGCATGGTGTGCTGCTGGCGCCGCTGCATGCGGAGCCGAGCCTCGCCATCTTCTGCATACTCATGGTGCCGGTGTTCTTCGGCCCGTTGCGCAATTTCTCCCAGGCCTATCACGAGGCGATGTCGGCCCGCGGTGCGGCGGCCGAAATCGCGCCTTTGCTGCTCGCCCCCGCAGCGACCGGCCTGTTGCTGCAAGAGGTCCCCCGCCGCGTGGCGCTGGTCTTCAACGAGGTGGAACTACGCTATCCCGGCCAGGATGCGTCTGCCCTGCGCCGGCTGACCTTCGCGCTCAATCCGGGCGAGACGCTGCTTCTGGTCGGGCCCTCAGGTGTTGGAAAATCCTCGGTATTGAAGCTGCTGATGGGCTTCGCTCGGCCGAGTTCGGGGCGGATCGCGATGAATGGCCAGGATGCGACCCTTCTGCGCCCCGAGGAGTTGCGGCGGCTTTCCTCCTATGTCGGGCAGCGCGCGCATCTTTTCGGCGGGACGCTGCGCGAGAACATCCTGCTGGCGCGGCCCGAGGCGAGCGAGGCGGATGTGCTGCGCGCCGCTGAAGCCGCGCGTGTCATGGAATTCGTGAGGCATCTGCCCAGGGGGCTTGATACGCAGGTGGGCGAGGGGGGCTTTGGCCTCTCTGGCGGCCAGGCGCAGCGCGTGGCCCTGGCCCGCGCCTTCCTGCGCGACGCGCCGCTTGTGTTGCTCGATGAGCCCACCGCCAGCCTCGACCCAGGCACCGAGGCCGAGGTGATGGAGGCCATCGCGCGGCTTTGCATGGGCCGCACGGCCATCATCGCCACGCATTCGGCGCAACTCATGGGGCTTTCGGGACGCGTGATTGATCTCAGCGAGAAGCGGCTGGAGAGCCAGCATGTGGGCTGACCTCGCGCGGGTGCTGCGGCTGTGGGCGCCGCGGCGGAACACGCTGCTGGTCGGGCTTTTGGTGGCCATTGCGTCGGCACTCAGCGGTGTTGCGCTGCTGGCGCTGGCCGGCAAGGGCGTGGCGGCCGGGGCAGGGGGCCTTGTGGGCGTGGCGGCCATCATCTGGCTCCGGCCCGTGGTCCTGCTGCGCCCGGTATTCCGTTGGTGGGAGCGGATGACGAGCCATGACGCCGCCTTCGCCGCCCTGGCCGATACGCGCCGCTGGTTCTTCGCACGGCTTGCTCAGCGAATGCCAGCGGGGATCGGCATGCGCGGCTCGGGCGATCTTCTGGGACGCGTCATCAGCGATGTGGATGCGCTGGACCGGCTTTATCTCGGCGGCATTCTGCCCGCCTGCGCCGCGCTCTGCGTGGTGGCCGTCATCGCGATCCTGCTGGGTGCAGAGCCGGGGCTGATGGCGCTGGTGGTGCTGCCGCTGGCGGCTGCCCTCGCCTTGCCGTTGCTGCTCGCACCCGCCGCTGCGCGGGCCGCACAGCGCGCGGCGCATGAGCGCGGGGCGCTGCGTGCGGCGGCCGTGGACCCCCTTGCCGGGCTGGAGGATACCCTGGCCGCCAATGGGGAGGCACGCGCCCTGGCGCGGCTCCAAGCGGCGGATGCCTCGCTCATGGCCGCCCAGCGCGCCTTGTCCCTTCGCTCGGCCTCGGCGGGAACGGCGGGGACCTTCCTCACGCAACTTGCCGTGTTGATGGCACTGGGCTGGGGGCTGATGAGCGGCACGGCCGGCGCGGGTTTCGCGGTGTTGGCGCTGTTCCTGGGCATTGCGGCGGCGGAGTCGCTCGGCCTGATGCCGCGCGCAGGTGCAGCGCTGGCAGCCGCCGGGGCGGGTGCGCGGAGGCTGTTCGAGGCGGCCGACACGTCGCCCCCCATGGCCGAGCCCGCCAAGCCGCGCCCGCTGCCCGCGGGCAATGAATTGGTGCTGAGCGGTGTGACTTTCGGCTGGCGGCCCGATGCGCCGCCGATCCTGGACGGCCTCGACCTCACGCTGCGTGAGGGCGAAAGGGTTGCGATACTTGGCCCCTCGGGCGTTGGAAAATCCAGCCTCGCCGCGCTGCTGCTGAAACTCGCGGCACCCCAGGAAGGGGCGATCCGTCTGGGGGGCGTGAACATCGCCGAGTTGGACAGCGCGGATTTGCGCAGCCGCATCATCTGCCTCTCTCAGCAAGCACGCATCTTTGATGACACCATTGCCGCCAATCTTCGCCTCGCCGCGCCTGAGGCGCCCGATGCCGCCCTGTGGCGCGCACTGGCGAAGGCGGGTGTTGCGGATTTCGTCCGGAGCCTGCCCGAGGGGCTTGAGACGCGCTGCGGTGAGGGTGGTGCGCGCTTCAGTGGTGGGGAAGCGCGGCGCATGGCGCTGGCGCGTGCCCTGCTGCCGCCAGCCGGCATCCTGATCCTGGATGAGCCGACCACGGGGCTGGATGAAGCGGCGGAGCGCGCTTTCATGGCAACGCTGGCCACGGCCTGCGAGGGGCGCAGCTTGTTGCTCATCACCCATGAACTCACCGGGGCGGAACCGCTGGACCGCGTGCTGCGCCTGGTCGGCGGCAGGCTGCTGCCAGCGACAGGGTGAGCCAACCGGGCATTGACCTCAAGCGTTGCATCCGCGACCACCATCCCCCAACGGAGAATCGCCATGAAGCGCCGCTTCCTTCCCATGCTTGCCCTGCTGCCGCTGCTTGCTGGCTGCGAAACCTTCAACCGCGACCCTGCCGCTGAGCCTGCCCGGGTCGTCTTCTTCAACGAGGATAGCGACACGCTGGACCCCGCAGCCCGCGCCATCGTTCAGGGCACGGCGGATGCTGCTAGGCGCTATTCCAATATCCGTGTAAACGTCTTTGGCTATGCCGGGCCGGCTGGCGGCGTGGCCTTCAACCGCGCGCTTTCCGCCGCGCGCGCCACCCATGTGTCCGAGTTGCTGCGCCAGTTCGGCGTCCCGGCCGAGCGCGTCTTCATCATCGGCCGCGGTGAGGTGCCCTTCGAGCTGGCGCCGATCGAAAGCCGGCGCGTCGAGATCCGGCTGGCCCGCGGCACTTGATGGGTAACCCTGCTCAAATCCTGCGAGAGGTCTTTGGCTATGGCGGCTTTCGCGG
>JBBRVI010000260.1:0-5159 GCA_038247025.1 Acetobacterales bacterium | reverse complement strand
TTGCATGCCTGGCGATGGCCCGTATAGTTAAGGCGTGTTCCAGCCCACGATGGAAAGGAAAAAGAGAATGTCTGACCGTTCTGACATTAATCGCGGCGAATTCGCCTTATTGGTGCTGCGCTTCACCCTCCTCGCCGCTTCTGCCGCGCTGGTGGGCGTTGTTGGTCACGTCGCCTGGAGAATCGTTTCAGCCTGACCCCGATCCGATCTCTGCCGCCATGCATTGGCCGGAATGTCTGGAGATGGCATGGCAAATGGAACCGCGAATATTTGACAGTCAGCCTTTCGCGGCAAAGCGTCGTCCAGGCTTCGGTAAAGCCGCACTTGTAGCCAGCCGCGCATCAAGACCGGCCGCCGTGATCTGGACCTGATTCTCGGGTAAGCCTGTTCTCATGCGCCAAAGACCGATTGCCGTGCTGGGGCTCGGTGCCCTGTTGTGGGTTGCCTTGCTCCTGGCCTCCATCATTCCTACTCCACCCTCGCTGGCAGCCCTCCTGGTCCCGGAGGGCCTGTTTCTCGTCGTCCTGGCTTTGATTTCCCCCTGGATCGCCCTGGCTTCAGCCAATGCGCTCCTTGGCTGGGCGGTGCTGATGTTCACCCGGGACCCGCCGGCGCATGTGGTCCCAGGTCTCCAGCGGGAAGCCTCCAGGGGGTGTATTGGCCGCACCGCCCTGGCCTTGTGCCTCCGCAATGAGGAGATGGTGCCAATTCTCGCGCATCTTGGCCCTCTCCTCGCTGGCTTGCCGGCCAGCCATTATTCCCTCTGGTTCCTCTCCGACACGCAGGAGCCTGCATTCCGCGCGGCCGAGGATGCCGCCATCGCAGCCTTTGCCGCTTCCCGCCCGCAGGACGCCAAGCGCATCCATTTGCGGCGACGCACCGACAATGCTGGCTTCAAGGCCGGCAACATCATGGAATTCCTGGACCAGGAAGGGGGGGAATACGACTACCTGCTCACCCTCGACGCCGATTCCGTCATGTCGCCGGCGGCGGTCCTGACCCTCGCCGCCACCTTGGACGCCGCACCTCGCATTGCCATCCTTCAACAATTGATCGTGGGCCGGCCGATCTCGTCGGTGTTCCCGCGGCTGTTTCAGTTCGGCATGCGGGCGGGAATGCGCGCCTGGGCGACGGGGCAGGGGTGGTGGCAGGGGCCCAAGGGCCCCTATTGGGGGCATAACGCACTGATCCGAATCGCCCCCTTCCGCGAGCACGGGAAGCTGGCGAAGCTGCCAGACGGTTCCACCATCCTCAGCCATGACCAGGTGGAGGCCATCAGGCTGCACGGCGCGGGATGGGAGGTCTGGTGCCTCCCGGAGGAAGCGGGGAGCCTTGAGGGAAATCCGCCAGCCCTGCCGGAATTCATGTCGCGCGACCTGCGCTGGGCCGCGGGCAATATGCAGTACCTGGCACTGCTTCGCCTGCCGGGGCTTTCCGGCATGGCGCGGTTCCAGCTCATCCAGGCGATCCTGCTGTTTCTGTGCGCGCCGCTTTGGGTGCTGGCCTTCATCCTGGCGGCGATTCTCGCCGCGGCGGGCCGCTTCGACGAGATGAGCAACCTGCACCTCGGGTCGCTCATGTTGCTCTTCTGGGCGATGCAGCATTCTCCGAAGCTCGCCGGCTATGCCCAGGTGCTGATGCAGGGCGAGCAGGCGCGCCGTTACGGCGGGCGCGGCGTCTTCGCGCGGGGGGCGGCGCTGGAAATCCTGTTCACCACGGTGCTTTCGCCCATCAGCTGCGTGAACAAGGCGCGCTTCCTGATGGCCTTGCCCTTTGGCGCGCGGATGGGCTGGGGCGCGCAAAACCGCGCCGAGCGGGATGTGGGTTGGGGCGACGCGGCAGGGTTGCTGTGGTTTCACACCCTGGCGGGGCTTCTGGCCTTCG
Source organism: Acetobacterales bacterium (assembly GCA_038247025.1). GTDB lineage: Bacteria > Pseudomonadota > Alphaproteobacteria > Acetobacterales > Acetobacteraceae > Roseococcus. Next base: position 3,275 of record JBBRVI010000260.1, on the reverse strand, counting down.
GGTTCCTGGCGCTGACGGCACCCTGGGCCGTCTGGTTCGCGCTGCCTTGGGCAGGCGGGCTATTGCTCGCGATCCCGTTTTGCGTGCTGACTGCCTCGCCCCGCCTGGCGCGCTTTCTGGTGGCGCGCGGCCTCGCGGCCACGCCGGAGGAGGTTCATGCCGCCAGGGAAGCGGGCTCCAATGCGGCATAGACATCGCCGCTATTGGCCTCAGCCGGCAGCGCGCGGAGCCATTCCGCCATGGCCACGGCCCCCACGGGGGCGGGAAAGGCCCATTCCATGCTCTCGCCCAGGCAGGCGTTGAAGTGGCGCAGTCCAAGCGCGGTCAGGCGCGAGATGCAGGCCTCAGCCACGCCGCGCTGGATCGTCGTGAATTCGAAGGACAGGGCGCGCGGCGCGTTGGAAAGCCCTGCCAACACCTCCGCCTCCCAGCCTTCCACGTCTATCTTCACGAAATCCGGCATGCCGTGCGTGGCGATCAGTGCATCCACCGTGATGCGGGGCAGCGGGAGTTCCGCATCCCAGACCTGCTCCTCCCAGCCGGGCGCGCCCTTGGCTGCGGCAATGAACTCCGCGCTGGCCGAGGCGACGGTGGGGTTGGCCGAGTTCAGCCGCAGCACGCCCGAACCCTCACTCGCACCGATCAGCGCCTGGATCAGAAAGAACCCCGGATTACGGCCGAACATGAAGCGAAGCGCGCGCGCCAGACGCGGCTGCGGCTCCACCGCCACCACCCGCGCGCCCACCCGCAGGAAGCTGGCCGCACGATCGCCCACATGGCAGCCGACATCGAAGGCGAGGTCGCCGGGGCCCAGGAAGCGGCGATGAAACGCGTCCAGCCCGGGGCGCCGTGCGGGGGCGTGGTAAATCCGCAGGCTTCGGCCGATCACGGCGGCGTGGCTCATGGGTGAAACACCAGGGCGGCGCCGGCCGCGTGCTCCGGCGGCACCATCAGCGCGCCTGCCTCCAATGCCACCAAAGGCAGATGGGCCAGCAGCCGCTTCACTGCGGCATTGCCGTCGCCCGTTTGCACGAAGAAACCAGCCATGAAGGGCAGGTCCGGGATGGCCAGGCCGGGTAATGTTTCCGGCAAATCCTCCGGTGCCAGGATGGCGACCCGGCTCTCCATCGCCGGCGCCTGCGGGCCAGCGACGCCAGCACGGCCGGGGAAGCGGATGACGAACCCGCCCTTCGGCCGCGGCTCGATGACCAGCCCCGTCAGCTTGGACAGCCGCGCCGAAGTGACGGCTGGCTCCACGCTGACCAGCACGAGTTCCGTCAGCGCCACCGCCTGGTTCGGGTGGTCCATCCAGCGCTCGTCCCAAATGAGCTCAGGTGTCAAATGCTGGATCAGTTGGAGGCGGCCTTCGGGTGCATCGGGATAGGGGAGGCGGGAGAATTTCGCGCGCGGGCCACCTGGCGCATCCACCGGGCGCTCCAGATGCGCGATGCCGGGGATGGGAATCCCAGCCTTGCGCATGCGCGCGAGATTTGCCTCGGCATCGTCCATCCCCATGGCCAGGATGTGCAGCCCCTCATAACGTGCCATGAAACGGCCAAGACCATTGTCGAAGCGGCCCGGCTCCAGAATGGCGAGCAATTCGATGTAGCCGTGTTGCAGGAAGGCGCAGCGATTGCCCGTCGCGTAAAGCTCAACCGGCGCATCGGGCGTGGGGCGGCCGGATTGCTGCGCGATGGGCGAGAGCGAGAAGCCCAACGCCTCAAACTGCGCCACCATGGGCGCGAGTTCCCGGGCGCAAATTCCCACATGATCCAGGGCAAGAGCGGACGGGCTCATGCCGGATTCTCGTATTTCGGCAGCAGCCATTCGGCGGGTTCGGCCATCGCTGCCTGATACCAGACCTCCATCAGCGGATGCTCGCGCACTGCCGCCACATAGGCGCGGCTGGTCAGCGAAAGCTCCGGCTGCCAAGTGAGGAAGCGGGCGCAGATGGGGGCGAACATCACATCGGGGATGGTGAATTGCGCCCCCATCAGGAAGGGGCCGCGATGGGCGGCAAGCGCCTCGGCCCAGACATGCTCGACGCGCGCGATATCGGCCAGCGACCCTTCGGTGCGGCCGCGACCGGGGAATTCCCGCCCGAGATTCATGGGCATGTTGATGCGCAACTCCCGGAACCCGGCATGCATTTCGGAGGCGATGCTGCGCGCATGGGCGCGGGCGATACGCTCGATAGGCCAGAGCCTCGGTTGGAATTCCGCGCAATACTCCGCGATGGCCAGGCTCTCCCAGATTTTCGCGCCCTCATGTTCCAGGTAAGGCACCATCCCGCTGGGCGAGGCCGCGAGCACCGCCGGGCTGCCCTTGCCGCCGGCACCCGCGAGCGGCAGCACCACCTCCGTCACCATGATGGAGGACAGCTTCACCGCCAGCCAGCCGCGCAGTGACCAGGAGGAGTAGCGGCGATTGCCGATGAAAAGACGCCCTTCGGCCATATGCTAGATCCCTTTGCTGCCGTGTCGTTTTCGCACGCGAAGGAAAGGCTGGCGACACCCCTCGCGCTGCGCTTACCAAGGGGCGTGATCCGCGCCGCCGCCCTGTTGCTCCTGCTGCTCTCCTCTGCCGCCTCAGCGCAGGATGCCGCCGGTGCGCGCCGCGCCGCCGAGGCTGAGCGCGCGAGTGCCGCGCAAGCCGCCGAACGCGCGCGCGAAGCCGCCACCCAGGCCGAGCGCCTCGCCGCCGAGCGCATCTCAGGCGCTGCCCGCGTCCAGGCGGCCGAGCGCGCCGCCTTGTCCGCTGCTGGCCGCGCGGACTCCGCCCGCTCCGCCGAAGCCGCCGCGCGCGCCGAGCAGGCGCGGCTGCTGCGCGAGATCGCGCCGCTTCTGCCCATGCTGACGCGCCTGGCGGCCCAGCCCGCGCCCATCCTTCTCGCCGCACCCCTGCCGCCGGCCGAGGTGGCGATGGGCCTCGCCGCCTTGCGCGCCATGCTGCATGAGGCGCAATCCATGGCCACCAAGCTGCGCGAGGCGGAACGCCGCGCGGGTGCCGAGGCCCAGCGCCTATTGGAGGAGCGCCGCGCCTTCAGCCTGGCCGAAACCGAAGCGCGCCTCGCCTCGGCAAGCCTGGACCGACAGCTGGAGGCGGCGCGGCAGACCCTGGCTGAAAGCAGCGCCGCCGAACGCGCTGCCCTGTCCCGCGCGGAGGAGGCCGTGACGCGGGCGCGCAGCCTTGAGGAGGCGCTGGCGCGCCTCGAACGCGAGCAGGTGCGGCGCGAATCGGCAAGGCCGCGGCCGGCTGCCGCGCCCCGCCCACCG
>JBBRVI010000259.1:0-5177 GCA_038247025.1 Acetobacterales bacterium | reverse complement strand
CGTGTTGGTCATTTGTAACGGATGAGGCCCCTATGTGAGAAAATAAAGCGTACCAGCTTAATGAGAGAGGCGGCACGCCGGACTTGCGAAGGGCTGGGGGGTCTGACCTCTGTCGCCCGCATAGTGTCCGATGAGCGATCCCTTTCGGACAATGTGAAAAGCGGCTGCGTGGCGTCTTGTTAGCAAAGAATGGTCATAACTGACATCTGTTGGCACTCATGGGGCAATCTGCTATTCACCAGATCATGCCATAAAGCCTTTGGAGTGACATTTATGGGCGTCGAGGTCAGAGTGATGGAGAATGGCCGGATGGTCCTCCCGGTCGCCATTCGGAAGCGGCTCGGCCTTGAAAAGGGCGGAACCGTGATCGTGGAGGTAGGAGAGGATGAGGTGACGCTTCGCTCCGTTGAGCAGGTGCTCGACAAAGTGAAGGCGACCTTTGCCAAATATGCCGATCTGCCGGGCACCTCGGTCGATGACTTTCTGGCGAACAGGCGCGCGGATAGCGGCGAATGAGCGAGGTTGTGCTCGACGCATCCGCGCTTCTCGCATTTCTCAAAGATGAGCCCGGCGGCAGCGCTGTCCGGCTGCTGCTGCCGAATTCCGTAATGTCTGCCATCAATCTGGCGGAGGTTGCGACGACGTTCATTCATGGCGGCATGCCCGCTGATGAGGTTGAGCTGGCATTACGCGAGCTGCCCATTCGGATCGTACCACTCGATGAAGATCAGGCTTACCTGGCAAGCGCGCTTCGGCCGCTTACGTCCGACAAGGGGTTGTCGCTCGGCGACAGGTGCTGCCTTGCACTGGCTCGTTCCCTCGCGCTGCCAGCTTTGACATGCGATCGGGCATGGGGAGGGCTGCCGCCCGACATTGGGGTTGAAGTGAAGCTCCTCAGGTAACCCTTCGCGTTCGGTCGAGCAATTGCGAGGCCAGCGGCATCATGTTTGCGCCTTGTTCTTGCTGAGCGTCGTTTGGCGTACCGTATATCTGTGTCCCAGTATGCACTGAGGCCAATCTCTGGAGAGCCAAGCTTGGCATGCGTGACAGCCTTATTCCTTGAGATTTCTGATTTCGAGATAACGGCTAGCTCGGCGCCATCGACTTAATTTAGCCGAATCACCTTAGCCGGCCTCCTGTCGATCGGAACCAGCTTCCCCGTCTTGCGGTCGCGTACGTAGACTGGACCTGTCCTAGGCTGGCCATTCTTCCGTTGCCTCAGGATCCGAGACTCGCGTGCAATCTGCGCCTTCTTCTGCGCAAATTGGCTGGTAATCTCAAACCGCTTCACGGCAGTCCCGCGATCAAACAGCACAAAGTCGATGCGCCGCCCCTTTCCGCTTTTGGGATCGCGGGCCTTGGTGCCGTTTCTATTCCTGAGAAAAGTCTCGGCCTGGACGCGCGCGTTAGGGAAGCGCTCAGCCAGCAGTCGTTGCGCGGCGTTCTCGCGGCGAATGCCATTGCATTTGTTGTTGAGGGCGCGGCAAGCTGTTGCGGATCCCTTGGAGCCTGCTGATTGACCCTGCACTGGGACCCGCGCTGCGGCACTTCGGGTTGCTTGGCGCGATGCCGCCTTTTGCGTCGCGGCGCGAGCTGCCGAACGTTTGACAGCGGCGGCGACCTGAGCCGACGCCTCCGATTGCGGAGCGATCGGTACTATGCAGCCTAGCACAAATCCGAGCGCTATGAAGCAAGTCAATCCCCAGCGGCGGGCGACACGGACAGGGCGGCGGGTCGGTGCGATCATCATGCGGGGCTCCAGACAAAATAGGCGAGGAAAAGGCCGCCGATGAGAAGAAGGGGGCGCGAGAGCAGTGGCCGTGCGCTCGCGCGCAGGGCGTCAGCGAGCAGGATGCCGCGAGCGTTGTCGAGAACGGCTTGGCCGAAGACAAACCTCAGGACTGCCCAGCCCAGCATGACCCACACCGTGACGGTGATCAGGAAGGCGACAGGCATGACCAGCGCATCGGGCATCGCCGCGAAAAGATCATTCATCAGCGCCTCGACGATGAACATGACGAACGGCAGTGCGATGGCACCCATCACCAGCCCCTTGCCGAGCTTGCGCGCACCAACCGTGATAGCCAGTCCTCCGCAGATGAGCATGCCGACGACAATCAGCCCGAACAGCTCAGGAGGGATGATCAGCAGGATCGGGTTGGTGATGCGGTTCATCGGGGCCTCCGCGTCTGATTATGTTTCGGCCGAGTGGGCATGATCCGGCCAGCGCCCGCGCCGCGGGGTGCGCTTGCGGTTGACGAACACCTTCGCCGCAACCGGCGCGGACGCGAGGCTGCGCACAATCGGGTTCCGCTTTGCAGGCTGCGAAGCGATGCGGATGGTCTTCGTCATGCTGTCCTCCTCCCTATGGCTTGTTGCCTGTTCGTGTTTGTCGTGTGTCGGTGGAGGCCCCCGGGCCGGCCCATCGGGTGATGGGACCGGCCGGAAGGGCCTCAGTAAGCGCCGCCTTCGCCCATATGCGCCTCCTGTTCTGTGTGACTGCCGGTGCGGCAGTGCTTCCATTTGACGTTTACGCCCGCCTGCATGGTTGCGGAGAGGCTGCAAGCTTGCATGAGTTGGTGCGGGCCGGCACCGTCACTGCGGCTCATGGGGGAGCCGTCCGATGTTGACGAGCGTTGCGCCGGTGGCCTCGGCATAGGCTTGCCAGAAGGCGCGGATCCCCTCGACGCCGCTCGGGGTGCCATCGCCACCGGCGCCGATGATGTGCAGATCCACGCCCTTGAGGTCGGGCAGCAGGCCCGCGGTGCGGGCCTCGGCGATGGCGCCTGCGACCGCGTCTGGCCCTGCAGGCAGGCGGGCGAGATTGACCGCACGGCTCTCCTCAATGGCGTCACTTAGGATGAAGAGCCGTCCGCCTCTCGCCGAGTCGGCGTGGAACGCCTCGGCCGCCGCGGCGATGGTCTCAAGAATGCGGGTGCTGCCCGCCGCCGGACCGGGCGCCTCGGGCAGCAGGATGGGCAACGCCTCGGTTAGTTCTGTGCGGGCCTTGCGCAGGTTGCCCTCGCGCTTGAGGCGCACATCGCTGTCCTCCACCCTGATGTCGAGCAAGGTGCGGAAGTGCGAACGATCGGTATCGCCGATCTCGGCGACCAGCACCCGCCCGCCTGCGTTGATGCCCGCACCGATGCCCTCAATGCTGCGCGCATAGAGCTTTCGGTCCTCGGCCGGGATCGAACCGCTGCGGTCGATCAGCACGACGTTCACCTTATCGCCGCCTGCACCCACCAGATCTTCGTAGCAGGCGGTCAGGCTGCCTAGCGCCACGGCAAGGGCAGCAGCACGCAGCGGGGTGGGGATGCGGATCATGAGCAGGTCTCCTCAAGTGTCGGGGCGGGTTGCTGTGTCGGTAGTGTCGGCTTACGCCTGCGCGTCATCATCAGCTTCTTTGCCGACCACAGCGGCGATCGAGTCCGGCTGTGGGTCGATCAGGTGCCCGAGATGGATTGGCTTGACTGCGTCCAGCGGAAGCGCATGACGGAAGTAGGCTGGCATCATGCCGCCACGCTTGACGCCGTCGCGGTGCTGGAAGCTGCGCTCAGCCAGATCTTGCAGCAAGGCAGCCAGATCATGGTGCGCCTTGGCCAGTGCGGTGTTGTGGCTGCGCGCCAGCTTGCCGCGCTCTTCCCAGCGCTTGTCGACCGCCTCGCGCAGCGCCGCGATGCGGGCCTTGCGCTGCTCGGCCACAGCACATGGCGGGGTGTTGATATAGGATGCAAACAGCATCACGCCGTAGCCCAGCAGCACGAAGGCGATAAACCCGGCCTCCATGCCATCCATCACGGCAAGGCCATCGGCAGCCGCCTCTTGAGCCGCCATAAAGGCGCGTGCGTCGGCGATGTGGATGGTGGTGAAGACCATCGCGATGTTGAACACGACTGCGACCGCAACCCCGCCCCACTCGCCGTGGCGCCAAGAACGCTGGCGCAGCACCCGGCCGCTAAGCTTGGAGAGCAGGAACAGGCACAGCGCCGCCAGCAGCGCCATCGCCCAGCTTGCACTCTCGGTCATGCGCAGGCCGTCCATGCCGTACTTGTTGACGAACACCTCGAGCACGCTGATCGCCGCGGCGATCCAGATCAACGCCCTGGCATAGAAGGGCGCCATGTACTGCTCGTCGCTCGCGGCGGTTGAAGCGCGGGTCTCACGCGCCAGCTCGGCGGCATCGCGCCGAAGCCAATGGTCGAGGCGATTGATCTGGTCGCGCAGCTCGGCGAGCATAATGGCGGTCTGGCGCGCGATGGCGATGCGCTTCTGCTCGCACTGGCTGACGAGGTTGCCGCAGTACTCGCTGACGGCCGTCTCACCGACGCGCGCGACCACCTCGAGGCGGCCGGTGAGGGTGTTGGTGCGGGTGTGAAGGGTGTCGGTCATGGCGCGGGTCTCCTCAGGCGCGGACGGGGAAGGTGGCGATGTGATCCTCGCTGGCGAGCGAGGTGGCAGAAGGTTCAAGCGCGAACGGCTCATGGCCGTTCAACTGGGCGGGGCCAGGGCGGGCGGCCTCGCGCAGAGCGATCTCGGTCGCCTGCGCGGCCTCAGCATCGACCCAGCCATAGACCGGGATGCGCACACCATGCTCGTCGCCGGGATAGGCGTGACGACGCGCCGACCACCAGCCGACAAAGCCGTGGGTCAGCAGCGAACTCCGGCGCAGGAACTGAAATGCCATGATGGTTGGTCCTCCCTCAAGCAGAATGAAAATCTGATGTGCTCCTCTTAGGTCAGTACTTCATTCGTGTCTTGGCGCGCAATATTGCGAAACGAGTTCACAAGACGTGTGAATGTTTGCGATTAGTCTTTGTAGATAAGGAAAATCTATCGGAGGCATTGCGCAATATTGCAGAAGCATGACTTCGGATATCACTTCGCGGGATGCTGCCGACGCAGCAGGATCTATGTCCGTTATGATAGCGATCTGCCGCGCTCACCCGGCGACATGCAAAATTGCGCCGTCGTCGGGAAGATCCTCCGCCAATCCCACACTCGATAATCTCCGGCATTGATGTGCGAGCACCGGCTTGGTGATTAGCGATAAGATTGGGATGCCGTCAGGATGGAAAGAAGCACCGCTGCCAAGCGCGTTACGGGATTGCTGTCCCGATACAGACGAGATTGATTTCGGCGCGCATGGCTGGGCCGGTGGGAATCCACTTGGCGCG
>JBBRVI010000258.1:0-5188 GCA_038247025.1 Acetobacterales bacterium | reverse complement strand
TGGGGCCGAAGCCCAACATGGACCTCACGCCCTTCGGTGTTGAGCGTTTTGCTTGAGGCCCGGTTACGGGCAGATCGCCAAGGGCATCCTGGCACTCGCCGCACCGACCACGGCACTTTCTGCCCTGCAAGTGGTGGCGCTTCTGATCGAGACCTGGATCGCCGCCCGGCTCGGGCGTTCGGCGCTGGCGGGTTGGGCGGTGGTGCTGCCCTTCGCGCTGCTGCTGGGCCAGATGTCGGCGGGTGCCATGGGCGGCGGCGTGGTGGGGGCGATCTCCCGCGCGCTGGGTGCGAAGCGGACGGATGAGGCCTCGGCGCTGGCGGTGCATGCGTTGCTGATCGCGCTGGGTTTCGCGGCGATGTTCGTGATCCTGCTGGCAGGGTTTCCCTGGTGGCTGCTGACGCTGATCGGCGGGCCGGAGGCGGCGGCCGAGGGCGCGCCCTATGCCCTTGTGATGTTCGGGCTGGGGGCGGTGCCGGCCTGGCTGGCGAATACGCTGGCTTCAATCTTGCGCGGTGCTGGCAAGCATGCGCTCGCTGCGCGAGTGATGAACTTTGTCTGGTTGTCCTACCCCGCTATTGGGTTCCTTTTCGCCGAGACGCTGGGCATGGGCCTGGTGGGCTTGGGCTATGCCTTCGCGCTGTGCTTCTGGGTCGGTGCGGCGGTGATGGCGCGCGTGGTGTTTTCGGGGGCCGCGGGCTTCACGCCGGATTTGCGCGTGACGCTGCGCTGGGAGTTGTTCCAGCGCATCCTCGCCGTGGGGGCGATTGCCTGCACCTTGGCGCTGATTGCCAACATGGCCACGATCCTCGTCACCGCGCGGCTGGCGCATTATGGCTCGGCGGCTGTGGCGGCCTACGGCGTCGCGGCGCGGCTGGAATTCATGATGATCCCGCTGGCCTTCGGTGTCGGCTCGGCGCTGACGGCACTGGTGGGGCGCGCGGTGGGGCAGGGCGATTGGGAGACGGCGCGGCGCACGGCCTGGGTGGGCGGGCTGATGGCGCTGGCGCTGTGTTCCTCCGTGGGGGTCAGCGTGGCGATCTGGCCCATGGCGTTCGCCACACTGTTCGCCTCGGATGCGGAGGTGGCGGCGATTGCGGCGCGGGCGCTGAGCTTCATCGGGCCGGCCTTTGGCGGCTTCGGCCTGGGCATGGCGATGTATTTCGCGGCGATGGGGGCCGGGCGGATGGGGTACCCGATCGTGGCGGGGCTTTCGCGGCTGAGCCTGGCAGTCGGTGGCGGCTCGCTGCTGGCCGATGTCCTGGGCTTTGGCATGGATGGGCAATTCCTGGCAGTGGCGCTGGGGATTACGGTCTATGGCGTGCTGACGGCGGTGGCGGTGCGGCCGGGGGTCTGGGGGCCGCGCTCATAGCGCTGGCGCCAGCGTGACCCCGCCGCGTTTCAGTGCGCAGGCGAGCTGTACCAGCGTCGGCATGGCGCGATATGCGCCGAGCGGCGGTGCGAGGCGGTGAAGCAGGCCCAGTGCCAGGCCGCGCTCGCCGTGCTGGGTGGCGCCGATGGCGAGCAGGAATGCGGCTTCGCTGGAACTGACCACCGGGCACAGCGGGCAGCCAGGATGCAGGCCGGGCAGGGCGCGCAGCAGGGGATCGAGCAGCAGGGCCATGCCTTCCGCGCCTTGGCTGGCGAGGATGAGGGCTGCCTCGCCGATGGGTCCAGCTGGGCCACGCCCGGCCCAGGCGCGGGCGGCGTCGAGGATGAGGCGCTCTGCTTCGGGCAGGGCGTCGGGGCTTTCGCCGAGATGGGGCCAGGTGGGTAGTCCGCGAGTCGCCATGGGGATGTTCTCCGTGATGACCCGATCGTAGTGCGAATGAGAATGATTCGCAAATACAGTCAACTTGAACCTGCCCCTTGCCCATGTGGGAGGCAATCGCTGAAGTGATCTCATCATGGCCCGATTCGATCCCGCCCATCTGAAACAGGTTGCCGGTGGCACCATCTTTGCGCGCGGCGAGGCCTATGCCGATGCGGGTGTCGTGACCCTTGTCACGGGCGACGCGACATCAGTCATCGGGCTGATCCGTGGGAGCGAAACCTACCGCGCGCGCCTTGAAGGTTCCGGGCGCCGGTTTTCCGGGCAATGCTCCTGCCCGGCCTATGACCGTGACGGATTTTGCAAGCATCTGGTGGCCTTGGCGCTCACAGCCAATGCCGTGGGCGATGCCCTGCCCGACCAGCTTGGTGCCATCCGCGCCCATCTGCTCACCCTCGGCGCGCAGGCCCTGACGGAGATGCTTCTCGGCCTCGCGGAGCGCGACACTGACTTGCTGCGTCGTCTGGCGCTCGGAGCGCGCGGTGCGGCGCAAGCCCCGGCCGACCATGCCGCCTGGCTCGGGCAGGAATTGCGCGCGGCGCTGGCATTGCCCCATCGCCGAGGCTGGGACGATGACCCGCCTGACCTGGAACCAGCGATGGAACTGATCGAGCAAATCCCGGCACTCATCGTGGCAGGATCGGCAACTGAAGCGCGCGCGATGATCGAGACGGCGCTGGATGATCTGGCCCTGCTGCTGGATGACATGAGCGACGAGGAGGGCGAGGGCGTTGCCGCACTGGAGCGACTGGCCGTCCTGCACCTGGATGCCTGCCGCGCGGCAGCACCTGATCCTGTTACGCTCGCGGAGGCGTTGTTCGAGTTGGAGGCGGATGACGCGTTCGAGGTGTTCCATGACGCCGCAAAACGCTACGCCGATTGTCTGGGCGAGGCGGGGCTCGCCGCCTATCGCGCTCTGGCCGAGGCTGCCCATGCGAGCTTGCCGCCGCTTGACCGTAACGGCGAGGATTCCCGCTCTGATGATCGCCGCCGCCTGACTGACATCCTGGACGGTTTCGCCGAGCGCGACGGTGATCTGGAGCTTCGCATCCGGTTGCGGCGCGTGGGCCTGGTCCATCCCCATGACCACCTGGCCTTTGCCCGGTTCTGCCGGGAACAGGGCCGCCCCCTGCTTGCGCGGGAGGCTGCGGAGGAAGGCGCCTGGCTTTTTGATGATCATCGGGCGACGCCGTTGATCCTGCTGCTCGCCGAACTCCTGACCTCCGAAGGGCGGCAGGCGGAGGCGATCGCGGCACTCTGGCGTGGCTTGGAGCAGGCGCCGGGGATGAGCCTGGTGCATGCGCTTCTGGCCCGCAAAGCGCCGGATGTGATCGCGCGTACGCTCAGCCTGGTGCGGGCCGTGTCCAAAGGCCGGTCTGGCATCGGCGCGGCGCTGGAACTGGATGTTCTCATGGCGGGCGGACGCCTCGATGAGGCTTGGAGCGTCGCGCGGGAGCAGGCTGCGCCCGACCATCTGCTCCGGTCTCTGGCGGAAGCCAGCGAAGCCACGCTGCCGAATGAGGCGATCCGCGCTTATCGCGAGATGGCCGAACGGCAGATCCAGATCGTCACCAAGGGCGGATATGAAGGGGCCTGCCGGTTGCTGATGCGGCTGGCCCCCCTGGAAGCGCCCGAGGCGCATCATGCCTTTGTGCGGGAATTGATGGTGCGGCATCGGGCGAAGAAGTCTCTGCTGCCGATGCTGGAGCGCCATCTGGTTTGGTACGCCTCGCGTCAGTGAAAATCCCGGCTCGGCTGCTTCAGCGCCGCTGCCCGCTTCACCCGTGGATCGGGCGAGAGGTTGGGCCGCAGCACCTCATCGGCGTGTGCAATGGCGCGGCCCCAGGTATCGCCATCCAGCTCATGCAGCCCGTGGAGCAGCGCCGAATGGTCCTCCAGCTTGCGCACCAGCAGATGCAGGATGGGCACATGCGCTTCGGTCCGTTCCAGCCGGCCTTCGGCGATGACCAGGCGGGCCTCCACCACCTCACGCCGGAAGCGCTTGGAGATGTCGGGGAAGAGAACCAGGTTGGCCGTGCCGTGCTCATCCTCGATGGTGAAGAACATCACGCCCTTCGCACTGCCCGGCCGCTGCCGCACCAGCACCAGGCCCGCGACGCGCAGCCACTTGCCTTGGCGTGCTGTGGCGTGATCGCGCGTGGTGACCGCGCCACGCCGCGTGAGTTCGCCGCGCAGCAGCGCCAGTGGATGCGGGCCGAGGGTGAGGCCCGTGCCGGCATAATCCAGCACCACGCGCTCGCCAGCGGTGGCGAGGGGGAGTTGCGGCGCGGTTTCGACGACGGGCGCGTTCAGCGCCATATCACCCTCGACAGCCGCGGCCTCCCACAGCGCGGCGCGGCGGTCCAGGCCCAGGCTGCGCAGGGCGTCGGCTTCGGCCAGGCGCTCCACCGAGCCGCGGTCGAGCGCGGCGCGGCGCACCAGGTCGCGGAAATCGGCGAAGGGGCGCGCGGCCGCGATGCGTTCGGCGGCGGCTTGGGAAAGGCCGGTAACGAGGCGCAGGCCGAGGCGCAGGCATCCCCCTTCCAGCGATGAATCGCGGTCGCTGATTCCCACATCCACCGCGCGCACCTCCACCCCATGCTCGCGCGCATCGCGGATGATCTGCGCGGGCGCGTAGAAGCCCATGGGCTGGCTGTTCAGCAGCGCACAGGCAAAGGCCGCCGGATGGTGGCATTTCAGCCAGGCCGAGATGTAGACGAGCTGCGCGAAGCTCGCCGCATGGCTCTCGGGGAAGCCATAAGTGCCAAAGCCTTCGAGCTGCTTGAAGCAGCGTTCCGAGAAGGCTGGATCATAGCCGTTGCGCGCCATGCCTTCGAGGAACTCCGTGCGGAACAGCGGCAATTGTCCGTTGCGCTTGAAGGTGGACATCGCGCGGCGCAACTGGTCGGCGCGCGTGGCCGAGAAGCCGGCGCCGACAATGGCGATGCGCATGGCCTGCTCCTGAAACAGCGGCACGCCGAGCGTCTTGCCCAGAACCCCCTCCAGCCCGCGCGGCAAATCCACCGCCTCCTCGCCATTGCGGCGGCGCAGATAGGGGTGGACCATGTCGCCCTGAATGGGGCCGGGGCGCACAATCGCGACCTCGATCACCAGGTCGTAGAATTCGCGCGGGCGCAGGCGCGGCAGCATGTTCATCTGTGCGCGGCTTTCCACCTGGAACACGCCCAGACTGTCCGCCCGGCTGAGCATTTCATAGGTGGCGGGGTCATCCTGCGGGACATCGGTCAGCGCGGATTTGCCGATCAGCGCCAGGCCACGGCGGATGCAGCTCAGCATCCCCAAGCCCAGCACATCCACCTTGAGCATGCGCAGCGACTCGATATCGTTCTTGTCCCA
>JBBRVI010000257.1:0-5201 GCA_038247025.1 Acetobacterales bacterium | reverse complement strand
GACGATCAAAGCCATCGCAGCGCGATCGGGCCTGCCAAACCAGCCGAGCCAACGATCCAACCGTCCAACCCGGGCCTGCTGTCCGCCGCGTCAGAACTGCGAGGGCCATCCCGAGACGACGCCTCCCCGACAGGCTGCTAGTCGGCCCCATGCAGAGCAGCGTCAATCGGGGATAGTGATAACCGGACTTGCCATCACTGTTCCGCCACGTTGGCAGTATGTAGTTTGGGATCGGGTGAGGGAAAACGCTGTGCGTCGGATTCAATCAGAGGTGGCGCGGCAAGCTTTCCGGTGGATGGGCGCATTGAGGAAAGCTGCGCGGCGGCCGCGCATCTCGGCCTTGGCTCGCGCGGCCGCCACCTGCTTTCCATTCCGCGCTCCTCGCAAGGGACGGGGGCGACCTCTCGGCGCGTCTGCGAGCGACAGTGGAATGTGAGCTATGCGCCACTGACCATAGCTGCAGGCGCAGATGGGCCTTTGCGCATGGCCGACGGCCGAGCAGGCAATCCGCGCCAAATGACCGATGGCTGGCAGACCATCGTGCTCAGCAATGTTGGGCCGCAGGACCCTGCCGCGACGGGCCCGCTGGAGGTGGACCTGTTCTTCTCGTTGCGATTCTCCAGCCTTCTGGCCGAAGGCACCGCCACCCCCACTACGCAAGAGGCAGCTTCGCGCCCAGCCCCACGTCCACTCCCGAATGCGGCATTGCGCCAGGGGCCTGTTCGCGCGCCCCCCGCGCCTATTGTGCACGACAACCCGGCCGAGGCCGGCCCTTGCGATGCGCCCCGGCGTGCACTGATTCTCTGCGGGCCCTTCACCAACATCACACTGACGGGCGGGGCGGCGGCCAATCTGTTAGCGGAAATTGGACATTCGACGCTCGCTGGCGACCTCGGTTTGGGAATGATAGACCTCGGTGGTATGCAGATGGACGGGATTGAACCGGACCCGATGGACCGCCTTCAGTTCGCCACCCTCGATGCCGCTATGCAATCAATTGCAAGCTTGCCCATGGCCGTTGCAGGCGGCAGCGTAGTCCTCGAGGGAGTGGGCGTGGAACTGCTGATGCCGCGCCTGCCACCGGGCTTTACAGGCGCCGTCTCGCCCATCCTGGTCAAGGTTGATTGGATCGATGGCAGGCGTGAGGGCAGGCTGGACAGCCGCGGCCCCTTCGGCCTCATGGCGTATGGCGCCTACACACCGCAAGGGCGGCTCGAAATCACCTCCAACTCTATCGAAACGGGAATGGTCGGTCGCTTTGAGGCGCCACTGTTCGAGGACCGCAACCCGGAGGACTCGCCCGCTGCGAGGCTCCCCATGCCCCCCCTTACGCAGGTCGGGCGGATTGCGGGGAATTTTGGTAGCCGACCCATGGAGGTGCGGGACGATGCGGACCAGGAGGAGTTCGACGAAGCCTTCCTCCGCGCCTGGCCGCGTTGGTGGGAGACCATGCCGCGCCCCATGCGCGCCATGTTCGCCGCGTCCGGCTGGGGGCAGGCTCCAGCCTCATCCCTCGCGCCGGCGGCAAGCAACCCGGCGGGCAGTCTGGGGGGGTCTTCGGCGGCGACTTGCGATTGTTCCTGCCCTGGCCGTACCGTCGCCACAGCCATTCGTCGCATAGCCTGCCAGCCGCAATGCCGCGCGGCCTGGGCGGCCTGCCCCGCCAACTGACCAGCCGGAGCCGACCCACCCATGCACGCTCGCCATCGCCTTGCGTTTCTCCTTCTGCTCGGCGTCACGACGCCGTTGGCAGCCCAGCAAGCGCTCCCGCTGCCGCGGGTGGATTTCGAGGTGGAAGCCCGGATGCAGGACCTGCCGGGGCCTGCCACCATCCGCCATCGAGGCGGGGTGCTGCGCTTCGAGGCGAGCGCCGATGGCGGGCGCATGGTGATGCTGCAAAACCTCACCACCGGAGAGATGCGCGGCCTGCTGGAGGAAGGCGGTCAGCGCATGGCCCTGCCCAGCACGCAGGCCCCGCTGCCCTGGTCCGGGCAGCGGGGCCGGCGTGAGGGCGAGGCCCGTGTGGCGGGCGAGAGTTGCACCTTGTGGCGACTGGAACAGGCCGAGCCGGGCATCCTCTGCCTGACGGCCGATGGCGTGCCGCTGCGCTACCAGGAAAGTGGCAGCGGCGGCATGGGTGGGGATGTGCAGCATTTCCAGCGTCGTCCCGCTGGCGCCCCGCCCATGGTGACGGTCTTTGAGGCGGTACGCGTGACGCGCCGCGCCCAGCAGCCGGCCCTGTTCGACATGGCCGCCTTGCCAGCCGCGCAGGCCGCGCCGCCCGCCGCCGGAACGCCCGGTATGGCCATGCCCGGAATGCCGCCCGGCATGGCGATGCCTGTCATGCCGCCCGGCATGGCGGCGCCCACGCCTGAGGCCGCGCCACCCGCACCTGTTGCCGCAGCACCTTCCAACCCCGCTGATTTCGCGCGCCACCCGCGCGCGGCCACCGGCCGCGGCAGCCTTCCTGCGAATGTGACGGCCGCCGAGGCCGGCGAGGCCATGGCGGGACAGATCGGGCAAATGGTCATGTTTTTGCGGCTATGCGCCTGGACCGAGATCGAGACGGGCTTCAAGGGCGCCTTCGGCCTGCAAGCACAGGAGCGGATGGGCTTCACGGCGCAGGATTCTGCGCGGGCCTATGATCACGCGGTCGCCTTTGCGGGCGAGATGATCGCCGGCATGACCGCCGACCCCAGGGCCGCGACGATGATGCGCCTGCAAATGTGCCAAGCGTCGATGCGCGACAGCCTGACCCAATCCATTGCGAACGGGACGATATTCTGATGTTCCATCGCCTTTGCCGCGCCTTGATCCTGGCCTGCCTCGCCGCCTCGCCCGCGCTGGCGCAGCCAGCAAGAACTGCACCGGCGCAGCCAGCAGGACCTGTACCGGCGCAGCCAGCAGGACCCGCGCCGGCCGCTGCCACGGGGGATACCATCGTCATCCTCGATATGTCCGCCTCCATGTGGGGCCGCATCAACGACCAGCCGAAACTGGAGATCGCGCGGGAGGCGGTGCGCGGCATGTTCTCGCGCTTTCCGCCCGGCAGCCGCGTTGGCCTGATGGCTTACGGCCACCGCCAGGCTGGCCAATGCAGCGACATCCAAATGCTGTTCCCGCCTGGCCCAGTGGATGCCGTTGCAGCGGGTAGCGTGCTCGACCGCCTGACAGCCCGCGGCCGCACACCTCTGACGGAAGCCGTTCGCCAGGCGGCGGTGGCCCTGCGCGTGCAGGAACGCGGTGGCACCATCATCCTGGTCACAGACGGCATCGAGACCTGCGGCGGCGACCCCTGCGCCCTGGCCGCCGAACTGGAAGCCACCAACACGGCCTTCACCGCCCATGTGGTGGGCTTTGATCTGCGCACGCCGTCCGAGCGGGCGCGCGTGGCCTGCATTGCCGAGCGCACCGGCGGGCTGTTCGTGCCCGCAGCCGACGCCGATGAACTGGCCCGCGCCCTTGCCCGCACCTCTGAGGCCCGGCCGGCCGCACCCACAACGGCGGCGGCGCCTCGCACCACCGGCCTGCGCGCCACACAGGGGCCGGGCGGGCCCACCCTGCCTGCCGCCACCTTCACCGTGCTGCGCGAAGGCCAGGAAACCCCGATACATGAGGGCGGCGCGCTGCGCCTGCCGCTGGCGCCGGGACGCTATGTCGTGACCGGCACCACGGTGGATCGCATCGGCACCATCACCGCCGAGGTTACCGCCACCACGCCGGACGAGATTGTCGTGCCATTGGCCGATGCGCTGCCGCGCGCCATGGTGCGTCCCGCCAGCGCCAGCATCGGCGCCACCGAGTTGCTCTCGGTCGCCTGGGAAGGCCCGAACGAGCCGGGGGACTACCTGGTGATCGCGCCCATCGGCCCGAATGCGGTGGAACAGGAAACGCGGCATTACGCATGGACCCGCGATGGCACGCCGCTGCCGCTCCGCGCCCCGGCCACGGCTGGCAATTATGAGGTTCATTACGTGCTCGCCCGCGCCAGCCGCCCGATCGGCCGGGCGCCCATCACCGTGACGGTGGTGACCGCGACGCTCACAGCTTCCGCCGAAGCCATGGCGGGCAGCCCGGTTGAGGTACAATGGACAGGGCCTCGCGCACCTGGCTCCTGGATTGGCATGGTGCCGGTTGGTGCGCCCGTGACCGGCCACCTCGTGGGCGGTTTCACCTA
This sequence comes from Acetobacterales bacterium, assembly GCA_038247025.1. Lineage (GTDB taxonomy): Bacteria > Pseudomonadota > Alphaproteobacteria > Acetobacterales > Acetobacteraceae > Roseococcus. Next base: position 1,024 of record JBBRVI010000257.1, on the reverse strand, counting down.
TGTGGAGAACGCGACGAGTCCGCTGAACATGGTGGCGCCAGCCACACCTGGTGCCTACGAAATTCGGTTCATCGAGGGCGTGGACAACACCCAACTGGCGATGCGCCCGATTCGCGTGACGGCCGCGAGTGCCACGCTGGATGCGCCGGACTCTGCGATGGCAGGTAGCCCCGTGACCATTCGCTTCACACCGCCACAAGCCACGCCGGACAGTTTCATTGCGATCGTCAAGCCGAACGCCGAGGCATCAGGCTACCTCCTTGGGTCATGGGATAACGGCGCCGGCGCGGCCGAAGTGACCATCCATATGCCGCCCGAAGCCGGCGCCTATGAGGTCCGTTACGTGCTGGCAGGTCCGGGCGGTGCGGAGATTGTTGCCCGACGCCCAATGGCCGCCACCGCACCCGTCGCCACGCTGGAAGCCCCGGCAACCGCCGCCGCACGCGCCGCCATCACCATCCGCTTCACCGGCCCCCGCGGCCGGAGTGACTTCGTGACGGTGGTGCCCACCAACGCGGCCCCGGAGCAATACACCAGCTACTTCAGCGTCACCGGGGATGCGTCGGAAGGCGAGGTGACCATGCCCGAAACCCCCGGGACCTATGAACTGCGTTACGTAATGCCAGCGGCCAGCGGTGCGAACGCCGTGATCGTGCGTCAGCCTATCGTTGTGCAATAGGCGCCGAAGTGATCGCTGCGCGTATCGTCGTTGTGCGGGCGCAGCGCAGGTTGGTGGTTGAGTTGGTAGCCATCGTGGCGATCCGCACGGGTTGGGCAGGGTCAGGGGCGACCGCGCCTTGATCTTCCGGCATGAAAATGTTGACGCGTCCTGTCCGCGGGCCGCGGCAGGGCAGATCGCTGGAACTGTTCAGAGCGCTTGTCATGTGTTGATCCTGGGGCCGAGCAGGCATGGCCTGGTCCCGTGTGCAGCCCGACAAGGCCAAGGACCACATAATCGCCGCTGGCCATGACGCTGGCGGCACGGATGTTCGATCGCAGATAGCCCGCGCGACCTGCATGGCAT
>JBBRVI010000256.1:0-5224 GCA_038247025.1 Acetobacterales bacterium | reverse complement strand
GCTCAATACGGGCTGGATGAGGCGGCCGTCCTGGATGCCTGCGCAGAGCTTTTGCTGGGTTGATTGAAGGCAGGAGCGGCATGGCTCCAGGCGATACGCCACACCTGCCAGGCACATGCGGGCCTCCCAAGGCGCACAAGCTGCGCCACGGCCGCATTGCGGCTTGATCGCGCCATGGTTCAGTGCCGGTCCGCGGAGGCGCGACCCGAGTTACGGAGCCAATCTCGCACGACACTCTTCTGGCGTGGGTCAGCAAAAGTGACACGAGGGTCGTGCGGTTAACGCAACAAGCGCTTAACCCATTGATTTATAACGATGGCACGAGAATTGCCGTCATCGTCGTGATTGGCTGCGCAATCACCGCATCCCGATCCGACCCGGAGGGCATTGGGCTCCCGCGGGCATGAGAAAGGAATAACGATGCCGCTATTCACCACCGCCAAACTGACGGCGATTGCTGTGACGCTTCTTGTCGCCGCAGCGCCCGCAACACTTCGTGCCGCTGTCATTGACGTGCCGCCCGGGCCTGGTACCGCGCAGGGGCCGGCCCCATTCACCTTCTACGGGACCAGCGGAAGCCGCGCGCAGCAGTTTTATGGTTCATCGCTGTTCAGCTCGCTTTCCGGGCCGCAATCAATCACCGGTTTCGCGCTCAGATCGTTCCCCGGTGCCGCCCCCAGCGGCTTTTTCGGCAATACTCTGAACATCAGCAACACCACGATCCGGCTCTCCACCACCAGCCGAGGCGATGAACTGGGCACGCTGCCTGATACCATGTTCAGCAATAATGTTGGTGCCGATGTCACCACCGTGTTTCAGGGCGCGTTGAGCCTGGTCACCCTGCAGCCCGGTACGTTCGACTACATGGTGCAGTTCGCCACGCCGTTCACCTACAATCCGTCCTTTGGCAATTTGCTGCTGGATGTGAGCATCCCAGTCGGCGCCACCGTCAGCGGAAGCCCCGGCACATTCGGTTTCCTGACATTCGACAACGCCAACAACCTCAATGACGGCGTCTTCAGCGTGTCGAGCATCTTCGACGGCAACTCGACGACCGGCTTCCGCGACACGTCCGGCGCGATCACACGTTTCTTTGTCGAACGCACGCCCCAGCCTGTGCCGGAGCCAATGTCGCTTGCCCTGTTCGGCGCCGGCCTCGCTGGGTTGTGCCTGGCTCGGCGGCGGCGGTTGAGCTGATCCTTCGGGGTAGCGGCGGGGGCGGACCTTGTTTTACCGACTCGCCCCGGCAGCGGCCCCGCCGGCACTGTTCGGCCACCTGGACTGCATATCAGGGGCTGGCCTGTTCGTTTCGCGCGAGAAGGCAACGCGCGGCCGGGCGATGGTCAGCGGCAACCAGGCGGCCATCAGTTGGTCACGAAGGAAATGGTATCAGCGCCGCATCGCGCTTCTGATAGAGCGGGTGTTTCGGGCTTCCGTCATTATTGGCCCCGAAGCACAGGGGCGCCACACCCACGCCCCGCAGCAGCTCCGCCACCTCGGCCCCCCGGCCCATCAGGGCTTTCGGCGGCTGGCCCCAGGCCACCACCACCAGCGCGGCGGAGCGCGCGTAATGCGCAATGGTCGCGTCGTTTTCCGACCCTACAGGGTCGTCCACCTGAAGCAGCCGCTTCTTGTCGGTCGCGCGATAGGCGAAGGCGTTGAGCATCACCAGCGCCGGCACCCCCCACCGATACCGCGCGCGGAACACACAGCCGGCCACCGTGGGGTCATCCACCTCGATGTCGGCGGTGGAGGGATTCATGCCGATCACCATGGCAAAGCCAGGAGTGCCAAAGGGTTGGCCGTCCCAGCGGCGCTCCAGCCACCAGCGCCAGCGCCGGCATTGTGAGAAGGCGGCGGCTGAAACGATGCCGGCCTCCAGCTTCAAGCGGACCTTTCCGCCGGGATCGTGCGAATCAACCATCTGGCCAGTATTGGCGCGGCACAGGGATTCCGCTACACGCGCCGCTTCCGGCTGGACTACCAAAGACGGGCCTACAAAAGACGGGCCTAGCAAAGACGGGCCATGCACAAACGCGGGCGTGGTGGAATTGGCAGACACGCTGGATTTAGGTTCCAGTGGCGCAAGCCGTGGGGGTTCAAATCCCTCCGCCCGCACCACTGGCCGCACAGATATGATGGGAAAGACGGGTTATGCAGGTCACTGAGGTCACGAATGAAGGGCTCAAGAGAGCCTATACCGTGGTCGTTCCCGCGACGAGCATCACCGCTCAGAAGGACAAGCGCCTGGCGGAAATCGCCAAGGACATGAAGCTGCCCGGCTTCCGCCCCGGCAAGGTGCCGCAGAAGGTGGTGCTGGCCCGCTATGGCCAGGCCGTGATGGGCGAAGTTCTGGAAGCCTCCGTGCAGGAGGCCTCCGGCAAGGTGGTGGCCGAGCACAACCTCCGTCCCGCGCTGCAACCCAAGATCGAGCTGGTGAACTTCGCCGATGGCGGGGATCTGGAATTCCGCATGGATGTGGAAATCCTGCCCGATATCCCGATGCCCGATTTCGCCTCCATCAGCCTCACGCGCCTCAAGGCCGCGCCGGGCGAGGAAGAAATCACCAAGGCGCTGGAGAACATCACCCGCCGCCAGGCCAGCCTGGAAGAAACCGAGTCCCGCCCAGCCGCCCTTGGCGAAGTCCTGGTCTGCGACTTCGTGGGCCGCATCGGCGGTGAGGAATTCCAGGGCGGCTCGGCCCAGGACATGCCGATCGAAGTGGCCGGCTCCGGATTCATCCCCGGCTTCACCGAACAGATGGAGGGCATGGCGCCGGGCGAGGAGCGCATCGTCAAGGTCGCCTTCCCGGCCGATTACGGCTCGGCCGATCTGGCCGGCAAGGATGCGGAATTCACCGTGACCGCCAAGGCGCTGAAGGTCTACTCCAAGCCCGCCCTCGATGACGAACTGGCCAAGAAGCTGGGCCTGGACACCTTCGAGAAGCTGCGCGAGGTGATCACCGAGAGCCTCCAGCGCGAGTATGACGGCCTCAGCCGCATGGCGATCAAGCGCAAGCTCCTGGATGCCCTGGCCGAGCGCGCCAGCTTCACCGTGCCCGAGGGCATGGTGGACAATGAGTTCAACCAGATCTGGCAGCGCGTCGAGGCCGATATGAAGGCCGGCAAGCTCGATGGCGAGGATGCCGCAAAGGATGAGGCCACTCTCAAGGCCGAGTACCGCACCATCGCCGAGCGCCGGATTCGCCTGGGCCTGTTGCTCTCCGAAATCGGGACCACCAACAATATTTCGGTGAGCCGGGAAGAGCTGGGCAATGCGATGCGGGCCGAAGTGCAACGCTACCCAGGCCAGGAAAAGCAGGTTTTTGACTTCTTCCAGAAGAATCCACAGGCGCTGGAGAACCTCCGCAGCCCGATCTTCGAGGAAAAAGTCATTGATTTCATGCTGGAACTCGCCAAGGTTGACGAGCAGACGGTGACTGCGGAAGCCCTCGCGGAGGCTGCGCAGAAAGTCTGAGCTGTTGATGGGGGCTTTCTTTGGTCCCCCTCTTCCCCACGGCGGTGCTCTGCCCACATTCTCTTTTGTGACCAAGAGGTCGGGGCGCGATTCGCCCGGCCTCAATCAGGCCGTGCCCATGTCGGGGCGGACCTCAGCTGATGGGATACCCAACCGTGCGATACCAATTTGGCCAGGACCGCGATCCGGTCGAGATTTACAACAGTTCGTTGGTTCCCATGGTCGTGGAGCAATCCAGCCGCGGCGAGCGCGCTTACGATATTTATTCCAGGCTCCTCAAGGAGCGGATCATCTTCCTGACAGGCGCGGTTTATGATCAGGTTTCGGCGCTGATCTGCGCGCAGCTGCTCTTTTTGGAAAGCGAGAACCCCAACAAGGAAATTTCGTTTTATATCAACAGCCCCGGCGGCGTGGTGAGCGCTGGCCTCGCCATCTACGACACGATGCAGTTCATTCGCAGCCCGGTCAGCACGGTATGCCTCGGCATGGCGGCCTCCATGGGCTCGCTGCTGTTGACGGCCGGCGCCAAGGGCAAGCGTTTCGCCTTGCCGAACGCCCGCGTCATGGTGCACCAGCCTTCCGGCGGCGCGCAGGGCCAGGCGACGGACATCGAGATTCAGGCCCGCGAAATCCTGGAACTGCGGAAGCGGCTGAATCAGATCTACGTCGCCCACACAGGCCAGCCGGTGGAGGCCGTCGAGGCGAAGCTCGAGCGCGACAGCTATATGTCCGCCGAGGAAGCCCGGGATTGGGGCTTGATTGACGAGGTGGTGGACAAGCGCCCCCCCACCCCCGAGCCAGCCAAAATCTGAGCCCTTCAGGGTGGTTTAGCAATTTTGGGTGCATGCTTCCTCCTGAGGGGGGCAGGCGACGCTTCCCATGGTAAGCCCTAAGACGCTAGATTCCAGGGTAATGAGTTTGCAACGCAACTTGGGTGAGGACCTCCAGGTTCCCCCCAAGGGCGAGGAGTGCGCATGAGCAAGTCTGGCGACAGCAAGAATACCCTTTACTGCTCCTTCTGCGGCAAGTCGCAGCATGAGGTGCGCAAGCTCATCGCAGGGCCCACTGTCTTTATCTGCGATGAGTGCGTGGAACTCTGCATGGATATCATCCGTGAAGAGCACAAAACGCATATGGTGAAGACGCGCGACGGCGTGCCGACCCCCAAGGAAATCTGCAAAGTTCTCGATGATTATGTCATCGGGCAGGAGCACGCAAAAAAGGTGCTCTCTGTCGCGGTGCACAACCATTACAAGCGCCTGGCCGCGGGGGCCAAAAACAACGATATCGAGATAGCCAAGAGCAACATCATGCTCATCGGGCCGACCGGCTCGGGCAAGACGCTGCTGGCACAGACGCTGGCGCGCATCCTCGACGTGCCGTTCACCATGGCCGACGCGACAACCCTGACCGAGGCGGGCTATGTGGGCGAGGATGTGGAGAACATCATCCTCAAACTGTTGCAGGCCGCCGATTACAATGTGGAGCGGGCGCAGCGCGGCATCGTCTATATTGACGAAGTCGACAAAATCACGCGCAAATCGGACAACCCATCGATCACCCGCGACGTGAGCGGTGAAGGTGTGCAGCAAGCGCTTCTGAAGATTATGGAAGGCACTGTCGCTTCCGTCCCTCCACAAGGGGGCCGCAAGCATCCGCAGCAGGAATTCCTGCAGGTCGACACGACGAACATCCTTTTCATATGCGGTGGCGCGTTTGCCGGTCTGGAAAAGATCATTGCGCAGCG
>JBBRVI010000255.1:0-5226 GCA_038247025.1 Acetobacterales bacterium | reverse complement strand
GTCTCGGCCATGCTGTCCAGCAGATCGCAAAGCCGTTCCACATTGGCATCATCCAGGGGCGCATCCACCTCATCCAGCACGCAGACCGGCGCGGGGTGGCAGCGGAAGACGGCGAAGATGAGCGAAAGTGCCGTCAGCGCCTGCTCACCGCCCGAAAGCAGCGAGAGGGCCGAAAGTTTCTTGCCCGGCGGCTCGGCATAGATTTCCAGCCCCGCCTCAAGCGGATCCTCACTGCCGACCAGCGCCAAATGCGCCCGCCCGCCGCCGAAAAGCTTGCCGAACAGCCCGCGGAACTCCCGGTCCACCTGTTCAAAAATGGCGCGCAGCCGCTCGCGTGCCTCGCGATTCAGATGCCCGATGGAGCCACGCAGCTTGGCGATGGCCGACGCCACCTCGTGGCGGTCGCGCGTGATGGTGGCGATGCGGGTGTCCAGCTCCTCCAGCTCCGTCTCTGCGCGGAGGTTGACGGGGCCCATTTCCTCGCGCTCGCGGGCCAGGCGTTCGGCGCGTCGGCGCGCGCGCTCCTCTGCGGCGTCGGATACATCCTCTGGACGGCCGGGCAATTCGGCCGATTCGCCAAGGCGTTCAGTGATACGCGCTGCCAGTGCCGCCCCGGCCTGCGCTGCCGAATCGCGGGCGGCCTCGGCTCGCAGCGCGGCCTCCCGCGCGCCGACCAATGCCGTTTCGGCCCCGCGACGGGTTTCGCCGCGCTCCCGCGCGCGGGTCTCGGCCGAATCCAGGGCGGCACGGGCCGCAGCATGGGCAGCCTCGGCGGCTTCCAGCCGGCGCTGGGACTCGGCCTGGGCGCCTGCCACTCGCTCGGGCAATCGGGCCGTTTCCTCGCGCCGGGCCGTGGCATCGCCACGCCGTGCTTCCAGCCCCGTGAGGCGGGCGCTCGCATCGGCCAGGCGCTGCGCCCAGGCGGTGCGTTCGGCGATGGCGGATTCACGCCGGGCCTGGAGGCCTTCGCGCTCGGCCCGCAGCGCCATGGCCCGGCCGCGCAATTCCGCCGCGCGGCCGCGAATACCCGCCAGCGCCAGGCGCGCCTGATCCACGGCCCCGCGCGCCTCGGCCAGATCCGGCAGGGCAGCGCGGGCGGATTTGGCGAGCGCCAGCGCCTCATTCGCCTCGGACGACTCGGCCACCAGCCGCTCCTGCTGGGGGGCCAGGGCTGCGATCTGCGCCTGGGCCGCGCTGTTGCGACTGCGCAGCTGGGCCTGTTCGGCACGGGCGGAGGCCAGCGTGGCTTCCGCTTGCCGCCTCGCCTCGCGGGCCGCCACCTCGGCAGATTGGGCGCGCTGGGAGGCTTCCGCCTCGGCCTGGAAGGTGATCAGCGCGGGTGTGGCGGCCAGCAGCGCCGCCGCCTCGGCCAGCGCGGCCTCGGCTTCGGCGCGCTCCTCGGAGAGGCGCGAAACCTGGGCGCGATGTTCAGCGAGACGCCGCTCGGCCGCCTCCTGCCGGGCGGCGAGTTCGCCAGCGCGGGCGGCGGCGCGCGATGATGCGGGCTCAGCCGTATTGCGCGCCCGGCGGGCTTCTTCCTCGGCGGCCTGCGAGCGGGTCTCGGCAATGCTGGCGGTCTGGCGCGTCTGTTCCGCAGAGCGGGCGGCGGGCGCGGCCTCGGCCAGTCGCGCCTCGGCCTGGCGCAACCGGGCCAGGTTTTGCAGCCGCGCGGCCCCGGCCTTGACCGCCCCAGGTGCCAGCACATAGCCATCCCAGCGCCAGAGCGCACCCGAAAGCGCGACCAGCGCCTGGCCGGGGCGAAGTGCGGCCTGCAAGCCAGCGCCGTCCTCCACCAGCCCGATCTGCGAGAGGGCGCGCGCCAGTTCCGCAGGCGCACCCACCAGCCCGGCCAACGGCTTGGCACCTTCCGGCAAGGCTGGCGCGGCTTCCAGTGGCGGCAAAGCGCGCCAGAAACGGGCGGCACCTGCGCCGCGCCCGCCTTCGAGCCCTTCACCCAACGCGGCCCCCAGGGCGGCTTCCAGCCCCTCGGGGATGGTCAGTGTGCGGGCAATGGGTTCCGCCTCGCCCGTGGCATCGCTGGTGGCAGCGCGCAGCCCTTGCAGCTCGGCCTTGAGGCGCGATTCGCCGGCCTGGGCGGCGGCCTCCGCGCTGCGGGCGGTGGCCACCTCACGCGCTGCCGCCTCACGCGCGGTACGGGCGCCGGTAAGTGCCGCCTCCGCCTCGCGCAGGACCTGTTCGGCGGCGTTGGCGGCCGCACGCGCCTCGGGCAGCAGCCCGCCATCCGGCGCAGCCGGAGCGGAGCGCAGGGCCTGCTCCTCCCGCCCGCGCGCCGATTGCAGGCGCTGGGCAGCGGCGTTGCGGGCGCGCTCAGCCGCGCCGCGCTCGATTTCGGCGGCGCGCGCGGCGTCGCGGGCGGCGGCGGCGCTGCGTTCGGCTTCGGCGCGGGCACGCTCGGTCGTCTCGAAGCCGGCGCGTGCCAGTTCCAGCGCCGCTTCCGCCGAGGCCAGCTTCGTATCCGCCGCCTCCAGCGCGGCCTGGGGCACGGATTGCGCCTCGGCCGCCGCGCGCTGGGCGGTGATTTGGGCCACCTGCTCACCCAGGCGGCGCGCGCGCTGATCGGCGAAGGCGAGTTCGGCGGCCAATTGATTGGCTCGGGCGGCGAGGGCGGCGGCGGCTTCCGTGGCCGCTTCGGTGCGCCCTTCGGCGGCGGCGAGTTCGCCTTCCAGCCCGGCCGCATCGGCCTCGGCCGCCTCGATCCGCGCGGGAAGCTGCGCCTGCGCCGAGGCAAGGCCCGCGGCTTCGCGTTGCGCCCGGGTTTCGGCGGCGCGGGCGTCGGCTTCGACTGCTTCGGCATCCGCCAGATCGGCAAGCAGTTGCGTCAGCACCCCCTGAGCCTCGGCCAGCGCGGCCTGGGCACGGCCGGCCTCGGCGGCGACATTCTCGGCTTCAACGCGGCGGCGTTCCAGCAGGGTTCGGGCCACGCCTTCCTCGGCGCGGGGCGCTTCGATCGCGGCCTGGGCGGCCTCAGAGAGGCGCTGCGCCTCGTCGGACGCGGCCTCGGCGTGGTGCAGGGCCTGGGCGAGGCCGGCTTCGTTTTCGCGCGCGGCTCCGATGGCATCCTCGGCGCGGGCGACGAGGAGGGCGAACCATTCCCCCTCCGCATCGCGCACCAGTCCTGACAGGTTCCGATAGCGCGCCGCCTGCCGGGCCTGCTTGCGCAGGGCCTCCTGCTGGGTGCCGAGTTGCCCCAGGAGATCCTCGCTTCGCGCAAGATTGGTCTCGGCCTGGCGCAGCTTGAGTTCCGCCTCATGCCGGCGCGCCCGCAGGCCCGCGATACCGGCCGCCTCCTCCAGCACCGAGCGGCGTTCCTCGGGCTTGGCACCGATCAGCATCGAGACACGGCCCTGGCTGACCATGCCCGAGGCGCGCGGCCCGCTGGCGAGGTCAGCGAACATGGTCTGCACGTCCCGCGCGCGCACCTCGCGCCCATTGATGCGGTAATTGCTGCCCGAACCGCGCTCGATCCGGCGGATCACCTCAAGTTCGGCCGCCTGGTCCATGGGGGCGGGGGCGACGCCCGTCGCGTCCTCCAGGCTGAGCACCACTTCGGCGAGGTTGCGGGCGGGGCGCGTGGCGGTGCCGGCGAAGATGATGTCATCCATCTCGCCCCCCCGCAGACTGCGCGCGGAGCTCTCGCCCATGGCCCAGCGCAGCGCCTCCACCACATTGGATTTGCCGCAACCATTGGGGCCGACAATGCCAGTCAGCCCCGGCAGGACAGGCACCTGCACCGGTTCGGCGAAGCTTTTGAAGCCAGCGACGCGAATGCCCGTCAGCGTTGCCGAAAGCCGGCGCGGCGCGGGCAGCGCCTCCTCACCGGCAAGGGCCGGTGGCGTGTCGCTCACGTCTTCGGCGCGTCCTGCACCAGGCGGGCGAATTGCTCGAAGGGGAGGTTGCCGTTGTGCATGCGCCCGTTGAAGGCAAAGGAGGGCGTGGCGCGGATCTGGAACTCGCGCTCGGCCGCGACGCGCTGTTCCAGAATGCCACGGCGCAGCGCCTCATCGGCGATGACTTCATCCAGCGCCTGGCGGCTCATGCCGGCCAGGGCAGCGAGCTTGGCGAGCTCATCCATCTGGCGGCCCTGCGCGAAGGCCCAGCGATCCTGGGTTTGGAACAGGGTGGAGATGAAGGCCTCGTAGCGCTCGGCAGGCAGGGCACGCGCGATGGAGGCGGCGGCAAGTGCCACGCCATCCAGTGGGAAATCGCGCCACACCATGCGGACGCGGCCGGTATTGACCAGTTCCGCCTTCACACGTGGCCAGACATTGTTGTGGAAGGCTGCGCAATGGCTGCAGGTGAGGGAGAAGAACTCGATCACCGTAACAGGCGCGTTGGGCTGGCCGCTGGTGCGCGGGGCAAGGCGCGGGTCGACCGCCTGCACCAGCGCAAGGTTTTGGGCCAGCGCAAGGTTGGGGGCCAGCGCAATGCTGGATGTGGCTGCGGCGACGACGCCGAGGCTGCGACGGGTGATCTGCATGGTCTGTCTCCGAAAATGCCCACTTTGATATCTGGCGCAGGGGGGGGCGGATGTCCATGCCAGTTACTTTCTGTTTGCAAAGACGCCCTTGGCCAGCCGCTCCAGCGCCAGCCGCAACTCCTCTCCGGGCACGGCCTCCAGGCTTTTTTCAACCCGCGCGGGCAGCGGGCCGGGGATGGGGCGCGCCGGGCGCGCCTCCACCGGGCGCGGCGCGCGTTGCATGAACGCCAGCTTCTTGACCACCAGCCGGCCCAGATGCCCGTTGATCCGTTGCATCAGGGCAGGGCCGCCCATGCCCAACTCCATCGCCGCGGGACCGGAGCAGGCAAGGGTCAGCGTGCCGGCCGAAAGCCGCACGGGCTCGGCCATGGCTGCCACCTGCGGCCCCACGATCTGCGGCCAATCTGCCAGGATTTGCGCCGCATCGGGGCTGCGCTTGCGAAAAGCGGGGCGCGTGAGGTGCGGGATCAGCGCTGCCAATTCCGTGGGCGCACTGGACACAAACCGCCGGGGCGTTTCTGACTTGGCCAATGAACCACCCCTGCGCCGCTGAATTATTGACCTGGTATGACCGCTCGGCCCGTCGTCTCTCCTGGCGCGGACAAACCGACCCTTACCGCATCTGGGTCAGCGAGGTCATGCTGCAACAGACGACAGTGGCGGCCGTGGGCCCACGCTATGCCCGATTCCTGGCCCGCTTCCCCGATGTGGGCACCCTCGCGGCGGCC
>JBBRVI010000254.1:0-5229 GCA_038247025.1 Acetobacterales bacterium | reverse complement strand
GCCAATATGAGCCCCCTGCACCACCAGCCCCATGCCAATGCCGAGCATAAGCCCGCCCACCAGGCTGCCCGTGACGCCCGCCGTAAGGCCGAGGACCAGAATTTCGTTGCGCGTGACCATGCACGCCAGTAGGGGTGCCGCCCCCGGTTTGACAAGGCCGGGCGGTGGACCTACCAAGCCGGCATTCCTGGGAATGAGGACGCGCCTTCGGGGCGTGCGCCCGCTTTGGTTCGCAAGGACCCAAGACTACCGGGACAATCCGCGGAGCCATTGTGCCCGCAGCAAAAAGAAGGTCCGGCGCTGAGAAGCTGCCGGGGAATTGCTTATGACCAAGCGTCTTGCCAGCAAGTACAAGATCAATCGCCGCCTGGGTGAAAACCTTTGGGGCCGCGCCAAGAGCCCTGTCGTCAAGGCCCGGAAGGGTGAGCAGGGTGCGCGCACTTACGGCCCCGGCCAGCACGGCCAGCGCCGCAAGAACAAGCCGACCGATTTCGGCATCCAGCTCATGGCGAAGCAGAAGCTCAAGGGCTATTACGCCAATATCGGCGAGAAGCAGTTCCGCAAGTATTACGACGAGGCCGTCCGCCGCAAGGGCGATACCTCCGAGAACCTGATTGACCTGCTGGAGCGGAGGCTCGACACCATCATCTACCGCATGAAGTTCGCGGTGACGCCGTTTGCCGCCCGCCAGTTCGTGAATCACGGCCATGTGACCATCAACGGCAAGCGCGTGAACATCCCCAGCTTCAGCGTGAAGGACACCGACACCGTCGAGGTGAAGGAAAAGTCCAAGCAATTGACCATGGTGCTGGACGCCGCCCAGGAAGCCGGGCGCGACGTGCCGGAATACATCGAGGTGGATCACCGCGCGATGCGCGGCCGTATCCTGCGCACGCCCAAGTTCAGCGATGTGCCCTATCCAGTGCAGATGGAACCGAACCTCGTGGTCGAGTTCTACTCGCGGTAATTTGTTTGTGAGACCCGGGGCGGGCGCCTTGCCACCCGTCCCGGAATGACGTCAAAGCCGGCAACGGCCCGCCCCAAGCTTTCACGCCGGGGCGGTTGACGACCGCCATGCTTCGCCTGCAAATCCTTTCCATGCCGATCCCCGACCTGATCCCGCAACGTGACGTTCTGGACGCCTTGGTGCGGGCGACACATCATTCCTTTCTCGGCCGCTCCGTGGACGCCACCTGGCTTGCCGCTTTCGTGGATGAATTGACCCGCCGCGGGGCAACACAGCCCTTGCCCGAAGTCTTCACCGACTTCATCCGCATCATCTACACAAGCCCTGAGGCGATGAAGCGGGTCACCGCGAATATGGGCGGCCGCGGCACGGAGGAGGTGGTTGCACCCGGGATGGCAAACCGCCCCTCGCCCATCGCCTGCATCGGGCTTGGCTGTTCTCCTTCCGCTGCCGGCATGCTCCGCCGCGCTGGGTTGCGCCGGTGGGCCGGACCCTTTGACTGGATGACCATTCCTGCCGAGGCGGTGCGGGACAGCATCGTGGATGATTGCGCCGGTCTGCTCATCGCCTCCGAGTATGAATCCATACCGATCGAGGACCGCCCAACCGACACTGACGGCTATCTCTGCCGCCACCGGCGCTTTTCAGAGCGTTATGGGCCGACCGTGTTTCATCGCTACGACCCATCCGAGGCTGCGGGTTATGCCTCGCTGGAGCGCTCCGTCCTGCGTTTTCGGGAGGCTCTGCGCGGCCTGCATGGCAAGCTGCTGCTGCAAATCACCGATGAGACTGATCGCAGCCTTGCGGCCTTCGAAGACACAGCGGATATGCTGGATCGCTCCGCACGGGGTGCGATCCTGGTGACGGTGGCGCTTGTGGATGGCCCGCCCACAGGGCCCTTCCCCGAGATGGAACTGGGCGAAACACGCGGGCCGCATCGTTATCTGCGCTGCCGCACCCTCTCCACCCCCGAGGGCAGCGTCTTTCCCGATCCGCTCGATGAGATCGTTGTGTTGCGCGGCGCGCTTGCCGCACCGCAAATCACCAGCATGTAGCCCCTCCCGGCCAGTGCCGGCCGGGATCCCGAGGACGCAAACCGGGGATGGGGCTTACGCTTCGGCCTTGGTAGCGATGCCCTTCTCCTTGAGCATCGTCTGCAATTCGCCGGACTGGAACATCTCCATCACGATATCGCAGCCGCCGAGGAACTCGCCCTGCACATAGAGCTGCGGGATGGTCGGCCAGTTGGTGTAGGCCTTGATGCCTTCGCGGATTTCGGCGTCTTCCAGCACGTTCACGCCCTTGAAGGGCACGCCAACATGGCTGAGGATTTGCACGACCCTCGCCGAAAATCCGCATTGCGGAAAAACGGGCGTGCCCTTCATGTAAAGAACTACGGGGTTTGAGGTGATCTCGGATTCGATGCGCTGGACGGCGGTTTCGGTCATGTTTTCGGTTCCTTGGATGGGTGGGTTATTCGGGCGCGCTGGTCTGGAGTGCAAGGGCATGCAGCACGCCCCCCATTCTTCCTTGCAGCGCGGCATAGACAATCTGGTGCTGCTTCACGCGCGAGACGCCACGGAAGCTTTCAGAGACGACCTTGGCGGCATAGTGATCCCCATCGCCGGCGAGGTCTTCGATGGTGACCTCCGCATCGGGCAGGGCGGATTTGATGAGCGCCTCGATTTCGGCCGGCTGCATCGGCATGCTCAGATCCCCTGCATTAATGTCGGCAACGTCGCCTCATGCGCGTTGGCCAGATTGAAGACCGATATGGTCCCCTTTCCATCCAGAACCAAGTCCCCGCCGCCAGAATGGCCGAGCATGCGTGCAGGAACGCCGGAGCTTTGGGCGGCAGCAAGGAACGCTGCGCCGTCGGCGACGGCCACCACGTAGCGGGACTGGTCCTCGCCGAACCAGAAGGCGTGGTCGCCGGACCCGTCCAACGTGGCACCGACGCCGGATGCCATGCACATCTCGGCGATGGTCACCAGCAGCCCGCCATCGGCACAATCATGGCAAGCGCGCACTTTGCAATCCAGGATTTGCGCGCGGACGAAATCGCCATTCCGGCGCTCGGCGGCGAGGTCCACGGGTGGTGGCGCGACTTCTTCGCGGCCGGCGATTTCGCGCAGCCAGAGCGATTGGCCGAGCCAGCCTTGCGTCTCGCCCACCAGGATGATCTGCGAAGCTTCCGGCATGGCCAGGCCCACCGCCTGGGCCACATCCTCCAGCACGCCAACGCCGCCAATGGCAGGTGTGGGCAGGATCGGGCGGCCCTCGGTCTCGTTGTAGAGCGAGACATTGCCGCTGATCACCGGGAAATCGAGTGCCACGCAGGCGGCGGCCATGCCGCGCACGGCGGCGGCGAATTGGCCCATGATGCGGGGCTTTTCAGGGTTGCCGAAATTCATGTTGTCGGTGATGGCGAGCGGCAGGGCGCCCACGGCGGTGAGGTTGCGCCAGGCCTCGGCCACGGCCTGCATGCCCCCCGCCTCGGGGTCCGCCTGGCAGTAGCGCGGCGTGCAATCGGTCGTCATGGCAAGCGCGCGGACGTGATCCTCGATGCGGACCACGGCGGCATCGGCTTGGCCGGGGCGCTTGGCGGTCTGCCCGCCCACCTGGGCGTCATACTGGTCCCAGATCCAGCGGCGGCTGCACAAATCGGGGCAGGCCACCAGGATTTCCAGCGCGGGAAGGATGCCCACAGGGTCCGGCACATCGGTGATGATGGGGAGTTTCGGCGTCTCCTCCGTGGGGCGGTGATACAGCGGCGCTTCGGATTCCAGCGGGGCGAGGGCGATATCGGCTTCGATCTCGCCATGATGGCGGATGATGATGCGTCCCGTCTCGGTCAGCTTGCCGATGATGGCGAAATCCAGCTCCCATTTGTGGAAGATGGCCTCCGCCAGCGCCTCGCGGCCGGGCTTGAGCACCATGAGCATGCGCTCCTGGGATTCCGACAGCATCATTTCATAGGCGGACATGCCGGTTTCGCGCTGGGGGACTTTTTCCATGTCCATCTCGATGCCCATGCCGCCCTTGCCGGCCATCTCCACCGCGGAGCTGGTGAGGCCCGCAGCGCCCATATCCTGGATGGCGACAATGGCGTCGGTCGCCATGAGTTCCAGGCAGGCCTCGATGAGCAGCTTTTCCGCGAAGGGATCGCCGATCTGGACGGTGGGGCGCTTTTCCTCGGAGTCCGCCGAGAACTCCGTGCTGGACATGGTGGCGCCGTGGATGCCGTCGCGGCCGGTCTTGCTGCCGACATAGACCACGGAATTGCCGGCCCCCGTGGCGGCGGCGGTGAAGATGCGGTCGGCCTTGAGGATGCCTACCGTCATCGCATTCACCAGGGGATTGCCGTTATAGGCGGGGTGGAAATTGACCTCGCCGCCCACGGTGGGGACGCCCACGCAATTGCCGTAGCCGCCAATGCCGCGCACCACGCCATCCATGATGCGGCGTGTGCGCGGCAGGCTGGGATCGCCAAAGCGCAGCGCGTTGAGATTGGCGATGGGGCGCGCGCCCATGGTGAAGACATCGCGCAGGATGCCGCCGACGCCGGTTGCCGCGCCGTTATAGGGCTCGATGAAGCTGGGGTGGTTGTGGCTTTCCATCTTGAAGACGGCGGCCAGGCCCTCGCCGATGGCGATGACGCCGGCATTCTCGCCGGGGCCGACCAGCACCCAGGGTGCGGTGGTGGGCAGTTGCTTCAGCCAGACGCGGCTGGATTTGTAGGAGCAATGCTCGCTCCACATCACGGAGAAGATGCCCAGTTCGGTCAGCCTGGGCGTGCGGCCGAGAATGGCCAGCACGCGCTGGTATTCCTCGGGCTTGAGGCCGAATTCGGCGGCGAGTTGCTGGGCGCGCGACGGGTCAAGCTGCATGGCCTGTTTGTCGAACCCGGGGGGGCGCTTGTCCAGGGGGCATGCCGCAAGAAGCCGGAGGTTGCGGGAGAGTCGCCGCCCTATGGCGACGATCGTGTTTCGCAGCAGTCAGCCTGGGCGCGGAGTCAGGCGGCGGCACGGCCCATGAAAAAGGGCGCGCCGCGGTTGCGGCGCGCCCCAAATTCAGCGCTGTGGCTTGATCAGGCGAAGACCCAGTCCTGTGCCACGACGGCGCCGATAACGGTGATCACCTCGGTTGTCAGCCCATCGGCCGAGGCGATCTCCCACGAAAAGCCACCCACATTGGTGAAGCTCGCCCCGGCGGCAGCAGTGCCGTAGCCCACAAAGACGATCCGGTCGCCAGCCGCATTG
>JBBRVI010000253.1:0-5236 GCA_038247025.1 Acetobacterales bacterium | reverse complement strand
GCGTCCGGACCCCGTGAAGCTCGCCGGCCTGCTGCTGAATTATGGCGTGTTCGACCACGACCTGAACACCGCCAGCTATCGCGAATTCGCCGATGGCTATGGGCTGACGGCCGCCAAGATGCGCTTCTACTGGGACGCCTATTGCCCCGATGCGGTGGCCCGGCTCTCGGCCTTCGCCTCGCCCATCCGGGGGGATCTCTCGGTGCTGCCGCCCACGCTGCTGCACATCGCGGAGTTGGATGTGCTCTGCGCCGAGAACCTGGCCTTCGCCGAAAAGCTGCGCCAGGCAGGGGTAAGCCTGGAAATGCAGACCTTCCCCGGCACAGTCCATGGCTTTCTTCGCGCGCTGGGCCGTGTGGGGGCGGCGGATCGCGCGGTGGAACTGGCCGGGGCGTGGCTGCGCGGGCGCTTCAGCCCCCAGGTCAGCCGGTGATGTCCATCCGCCGTAGCAGCGGCCCCCACCGGTCGCTCTCGGTGCGCAGGAAGGTGGCGAACTCCTCGGCCGAACTGCCGATGGCGAAGATGCCCTCCGCGAGCAGCCGCGCCCGGAACTCATCGGTGCGGATGGCCTGAGTCGCGGCGCCGTTCAGCCGCTGCACCATGGCTGGCGGCGTGCGCGCGGGCACCAGCAGCCCAAACCAGGTTTGCGCCACCGTGCCGGGGCGGAAGTCGGCCACCAGCGGCACCTCCTCATTGCCGGGCATGCGCCGATCTCCCGTCCAGGCCAGGATGCGGCCCGTGCCCGCGCGATGGTGCGCAAGCCCGGTGCTGCCGCCCACCATCAGCAAATCCAGCCGCCCACCCAGGAAATCCGCCACCTGGGACGCGTCCCCCCGATAGGTGATGTCCTGCATGCGCACGCCAAACGCCTCGTTCACCAGCAGCATGGCGATGTTGTTGAAGCTGGACGGCCCATTGGTGCCATAGGTGACGGCGCCGGGATTGGCGCGCGCGCGCTCCATCAGGGCTGGCAGTGTGGACGGGCCGTCCGGCCGCGCCACAATGGCGAAGGGCAGCGTGGAGATCAGCGTGACCGGCGCGAAATCCTCCATCCGATAGGGGATATTGCGCACGATATGCGGGTTGATCGTCAGCGTGGAGCCCGAGGCGATCAGCACCGTATGCCCATCCGGCGCAGCGCGGGCCACGTATTCCGCGCCGATCACGGTGGCCGCACCAGGCCGGTTTTCCACCTGCACGGGCAGGCCGAGCGGGCCGGCCATGCGCTCGGCCAGGATGCGCGCAGTCACATCGGTGGAGCCGCCGGGTGGGAAGGGCACGGTGATGGTCACGGGGCGGGATTGCGCCTGGACTCCCAAAGGGAGCAGCGCAGGCGCGGCCAGAAAGGCGCGACGGGTCACGGACATGGGTTCCTCCGGTTCTTGAGTGCGATGCTGGCCCATTCAAGCGATCAGCGCCAGCTTCAGGCGCAAGAAAGCGTGGGTGAACGGCCCCCGGTGATGCCGCCGCAGAAACATCCCCGCCCGGCATCGCCGGTCAGGCAGGCCAAAGGCAACCCCGTCCGCGCCGGGCGGGCAGTGGCACTGTGGCCAAGACGGGTGCCTCCTCCACGCCGGTTTCCTGACAAACTCGCAATGCCGTGCGCAAAGGCCGGTTACCGATTTTGCGCTTGACCCCCCGCGGAAAACTGGAACAGTGTTTACCATCCTGAGTTGTATTGTCTCATTCCGCCGGCGCTGGGCATAGATGGAAGGATATTTGCAATGAGCAACGAATCGCGCGCTAAGTCCGCATTCTCAAAGGCTCGTGACTACTATGAAAGTGGGCTTAAATCTGCCAACAAGAAGTATGATGACAACTCTGCTAATGTATCTTGGTGGAAACAGCTCTCTGGGAAGGCAAAAGCTCGTAATACTGCGCAACCAACTGCGGGGGCTGTTATCTCGGTTCATCGTAGCAGTAATGTCTTCAATAATATGAACATTATTGATAAAGGCCGTTTTCTGTATGATGGTAAAGTTTCTGCCGGAAATTGTGGAGAGCTAGCTCAAGTTTGCTGTTATCTGCTGAGTAAAGCTGGCGCTCCAAATAATACCATAGCACTAACAGGCGTTTATACGGTAAATCCTGTTGTCGGAGCTAAGGTAGCTGATCATGCTTTCTGTCTTTATGGACCAAGTGATTTGTTGAATGCCATGGTAAACCAACCCACTTTTTGCAAACTTGATTATCTAAATGATGCCCGCGCCTACCGAAGCATCTATGCCATTGATCCTTGGGCAAACACATGCTGCACACTCGATAAATACCCGGGAAAGATGGCAACCAAGATGGAATCCTGGGGCACGTACGGCAAGCGTGTATTATGGTGCTACGGTCCTGGTGCAGGCGATTACGGTTGGTACAATCCGAACGGCGAATACAAAACGGTGTTCGCTGCGGCATCGCTTGGCGTCAACGTCTGCTGACCCATCCACCGCAGCGTCGCGGAACCCAAGGTGCGGGTCGTCCTGCGACCACCATTTTGATCTTCGCGCCACGTCACCAGGATCGGTCAATTCCCAGACTGCTCTGCCCCTCCTGCCCGGGCGCATGTTGCCCGACGCTCAACGGTGCCGCCCGCTTCCACGATGCATCACCAAGCGATCCAACACGCTCATGGCCGCCGGCGCCAAGGAAGCCCCGTTCACATCATGCACCGACCGGGGCACCCAGGAAGCTGCAAGGCCCGAGCGATGCTCAGCCCGCCACCAGGATGGTACGTCCCACCACCTTCCCATCGCGCAGCCGCATCAGCGCGGCATTGGCGTTCTCCCGCGGCTCCAGCGTGATGGGGATGCCCGGCACCTTGCCCTTCTGCGCCAATGTCACCAGCGCCTTGAGCTCCTTCAGGCTGCCCACATAGCTGCCGTGGATGGTCAGCGCCTTGATCGGCATCAGCGGCAGTGGCACCCGCATCTCGCCGCCAAACAGCCCCACCTGAATCAGCTTGCCGCCCTTGGCCAGCGCATCGAAAGCGGCCATCGCGGTCTTGGTGCCGTTCACCAGGTCAATGATGCCCAGAACCGGCCCGCCGCAGGCCTGGATGATGTGCTGCGCTGTGTCGCCACCCGCCAGCACCGTCTCGGTCGCACCCTGTTCCCGCGCGGCGCTGAGCTTGGCTTCGTCCAGATCCACCGCGCAAATCCGCTTGTGTCCCATCGCCTTGAGAATCGCGATGGCGTTCAGCCCCAACCCGCCCGCGCCGATGATGACAATGGGATCGCTCTTGCCGATGGGTGCCAGCTTGCGGATGGCCGAATAGACGGTGACGCCCGAGCACGCATAGGTCGCCGCCAGCCCCGGCTCCAAACCGTCAATCGGCACCAGATGCTTCCAATGCGTGGCGAGGACATGCGTCGCATAGCCGCCATTCTGGTGAACGCCGAGCGCGCGGGGCTTCACCGCGCACAGGTTTTCCTCATCGGCCTTGCAGCGCGCGCATTCACCGCAGCCGACCCAGGGGTAGATCAGGCGCACCTGCCCCTTCTTGAGCCCCTGGCCCTTGCCCCCCGGACCCCATTTCACCACACGGCCTACAATCTCATGCCCCATCGCCAAGGGCAGCTTCAGCCCGCGCTCGGCCATCTTCAGCTTGCCGCGTGTGCCGAGATCATATTCCCCCTCCCAGATATGCAAATCCGAGTGGCAGACACCGGCATGGGTGACTTCCAGCAGCACCTCATTTCCCGCGGGTTCGGGGGTTGGCAGCTCGATGTCCTGAAGGGGTTTGCCCAATTCCGTGACGGCCCAGGCGCGCATGGTCTTCTCTCCCTTTGTTTGTTGCAGCCATGGGACAACTCCGCCGCGCGGCGGTCAATCGGATTGTGGTCGAAGCTGCCCTATTTCCGCCGCCGCGCTCCGGCAAAGCGGCAGAAGCTTCGGAGTTCCTGGCGCCTATGACGCGTCTGATGGTGGCTTTCTTCTGTTCCGGCTTCGCGGCCCTGCTCTGCCAGATCATCTGGCAGCGGATGCTGGGCGTCTTCGCCGGCTCGGACACGGTGTCGGCGGCGCTGGTCGTGGGCGCCTTCCTGGCGGGCCTGGGCCTCGGCTCCATCATCGGCGCGCGCGTGGCGGACCGCCTTTCGGCCCATCGCGCGCTGTTTGGCTTTGTGGTGTGCGAGGTGGGCATCGCCGTCTGCGCGCTGCTGTCCAAGTGGTTCCTCTATGATTTCATCGCCATGGGGCTTTCCGAATCGGTGGAGCAGCCCGCAGCGATCTTCGCCCTCTGCTTCGCGGGCCTGGTGATCCCGACCACGTTGATGGGCGCATCCCTGCCGCTTCTGGCGCGCGCCGTGGCCGATGACCTGGCGACGGTGGCCAGCCGTATCGGCACGCTCTATAGCCTGAACACGCTGGGCGCGGGCCTGGGTGCGCTGATCGGCGGCTGGTTCATCGTAGGCAGCCTGGGTTTTGTTGCCTCGCTGTTTTTCGCCGGCGGCCTGAACCTGATCGCGGCCCTGCTGGCGCTGACGCTGCTGCCCAGCCTCTCACGCGCCATGCCGCCCGCCGCCCAGCACAAGCCCGCCGCCAAGGCCGAGCCCTTCGGCAGCCTGCCGCTGTGGTGCCTGCTGGTGTTCCTCTCCGGCTATGTGATCGTGGCGCTGGAGATCGTCTGGGTGCGGATGCTCGGGCAGGTCGGGCAGTACCACGCCTACCTGTTCCCCACGGTGCTGGGCGTCTTCCTGCTGGCCGACGGGCTGGGCATGGCGCTCGCCTCGCGCATGATCCGGCGCATCCCCGATCCGCGCCCGGCCTTTTTCATCACGCAAGGCGCGGGTTTCGTGCTCGGCGTCGCGCTGTTGGGCGTGTTGTGGTGGCTGATGGGCGTGCCGATGGTCAGTGACGTGATGGCGGTGGATTTCGACCGCTTCGGCCCCCAGCACCTCGCCATCTCCACCGCGATCATCGTGGCCGTGGTGGCCCCACCTTCCTTCATCATCGGAATGACCTTCCCCTTCGTGCAGCGCGCCGTGCAGCAGGACCTGGCGAGTGTGGGCGCGCGCGTGGGCTGGGTGCAGTTGTCCAATATCCTGGGCAATGCGGCGGGCTCCATCGTCACGGGCCTGGTCACCTTCCACTTCATCGGCACCATGGGCACGCTGCTTCTGCTGGCGATCCTTTCGCTCGTGCTGCTCGGCTTTTGGGTGATGAAGGCACAGGCCTCGCGCCCGGCCACGCTGGCGCTGGTGGGGCTGACGGCGCTCATCGCCATAGCCGTGCCGAGCAACCAGAG
>JBBRVI010000252.1:0-5248 GCA_038247025.1 Acetobacterales bacterium | reverse complement strand
CTCCTGGCGCAGGGGCGCATCGTCATCCTCTGCACCAACGCCCTGCTGCTCGAGAAGCGCATGGAGGCCTACAAGCCCCATCCGCGCTTCATCTGGGACATTCACCTGGATGGCGACAAGGCGCAGCATGACTGGGCCGTCAGCCAGGAAGGCGTGTATGAGCGCGCGGTCGAGGCATTGAAGAAGGTGCGGGCCCTGGGCTTCCGCACCGCCATCAACTGCACGCTGTTCAACAATGCCCATGCCGAACGCACCGCGAAGTTCTTCGATGATGTGACGGCGATGGGCGTGGACAACATCATGCTCTCGCCCGGCTATGCCTATGAACGCGCGCCGGACCAGAAGCATTTCCTGAACCGCCAAAAGACCAAGGAACTCTTCCGCGACGTCTTCGCCCGCAACAAGGGAAAAACGAAATGGCGCATGGGCAACAGCCCGCTATTCCTGGACTTCCTGGCCGGCAACCAGACCTATCACTGCACGCCCTGGGGCAACCCGACGCGCAATGTCTTTGGCTGGCAGCGCCCCTGCTACCTCCTGGGTGAAGGCTACGCCAAGACCTTCACCGAGCTGATGGAAACCACCGACTGGGACAAGTACGGCGTCGGCAATTACGAGAAATGCGCCGACTGCATGGTCCATTCCGGTTTCGAAGCCACCGCCGCGCTGGATGCCATCAGCAAGCCCTGGAAAGCCGTTGCCGCCCAGCTTCGCGGCCCGCGGACCGAAGGCCCCATGGCGGCTGAGATTGATCTCTCGAAGCAGCGCCCGGCGGAATACGTCTTCTCCGCCCATGTGCAGAAGGCGATGACCGAGATGTCCCACGATGCCCCCCGCAAGGGTGCCAAGCATGGCGATACGGCTCCGCCGGTTGCGGCCGCCGAATAGTAGGCGCCAGCTGGGCGTGATTACCGATCGCCCCCGCCGTCGCCGAGGTCACGCATCAGGCTCCATGCCCATCTCGCGCAGGCGCCGTCGCAGCGCGTAAAGCTGATCCAGCAGCGAGAGCACCACCGGCAGCGCTTCCTCATTCACCGCCATCTCCTCACGCAATTCGAGGATGAGGCGCACGCGCTCCACATCAATTTCGGTGAAGACCAGCGCGCCGGCTGCGCGCTCGGGCCGCACATGGCCCTCGGCGATCCAGCCTTCCAAATCCTCCAATCGAAGTCGGGTGAAGCGTGCGCAGAGGAGATCGAGCGTGATCATGGTGTCTCCTCCAGCCCGGCGCGCGGGTCTTCGGGGTGTTCGGGTGTCCAGTTGCGCAGGAATTCCTCCAGCGCGATGTCAGGCTGGCCGATGATGATGCGCAAGGTGAGGAACAAATCCCCCGCCGCGCGCGTTCCATGCGCCGCGATGCCCTTGCCGCGCAGCCGGATCTGCCGCCCCGCATCGCTGCCGGCGGGAAGGGTCACGCGCAGCGGGCCGGTGGGTGTGGGAACCACCACGGGGCCGCCGAGCACAGCCTCCTGTACACTCACGGGCAGTTCCAGGTGCAAATCCATCCCCTCGCGGCGAAACAGCTTGCTGCCGGTGACGTTCAGCTCGATCAGCGCATCGCCGGCCGGGCCGCCATTGCGCCCGGGGCCGCCCTGGCCGCGTAGGCGCAGTACCTGGCCGCTTTCGACGCCGGGGGGGATTTTCACGCTCAGGCTGCGGCCATCGGGCAGGGTCAGCGTTTCGGTGGCGCCCTCCACCGCGTGCTGGAAGGGCACGGCCAGGCGATAGGCTTCATCCGTGCCCCGGCGCGGGCCGGATTCGGCGCGGCGACGCTGCTCAAAGATATCGGCGAAGATGTCCTCGAACACCTCGGCCTCGGGCCGCTGGCCGTAGCGCGCACCTTGGGACTGCTCGGCGTATCGGCGATAGCCACCAGGCGGCTCCTGGGGGCGCTGCTCCTGGCCTTCGGCGTCAATTTCGCCACGATCGAACCGGCCACGTTTCTCGACGTCGGACAGAAGATCATGAGCGGCGGAAATCGCCTTGAATTTCGCCTCGGCCTCGGGCTTGCCCGGATTGAGGTCAGGGTGGTGCTTGCGCGCCAGCTTGCGATAGGCTGCTTTGACGGTTTCTGGCTTGGCGTCTCGTGCGACGCCGAGAACCTTGTAGGGGTCTTCGGCCATGCAATTCCCTTTTCTACCGAACGCGATGATTCTGCGCGCTTCATGCGCCGCGGTCCATGTTGAAGCCACCGTGCGCGCCGTGCAGTGATGGAGGTGCCGTTCGGGCCGCCGTACAGAGGTTCCTCAGCGCATCGCCATGTGACAGGCCAGGCGTGCCCTTGCGAAGGCAATCCACCGTGGTTACTCCAGGGGGAGTCGCAAGCCGGAGCCCGCAGCTCCGTCCCAGTCGTGTTGAGCCGGCATAACGAGTTACGATGGCCTCCGCACTGGCGGCAACCCGCTTGAGGGCATGGCGCTGAAGGGAACGAGGCATGGCCCTTCGCGGCCGGATTGACGGAATCTTTGACGGCGTTGTGCGCGGCTGGCTCTGGGACCCGGACCTGCCCGGCCACCGCATCGAGGCCGAGCTTTTTATGGATGGCAAAAGCATAGGCCGTCCACGCGCCGACCTGCCCCGCGCTGATCTGGAAGGGGCCGGCTTTGGCGAAGGCGGCCCGGGTCTGGAATTCGCCCTGCCCATCGCCGCCCAGGACGGCGGCGTCCATGTGCTCCGCCTGGAAGCCGAAGGTGGCGTCGTGCTGGACGAGATGTCGCTTCTCATTCCACGCCGACTGCACATGCTTCGGGGCCGAGTCGAGCGCATTCACCAAGGCAGTTGCCTCGGCTGGGCCTGGGACAGGGCGCGGCCACAAGAGGCTGTGGAGGTCGAGCTCGTCCATGCGGGCGAGGTTTGCGCCCGGCAAAAGGCGGACCTGGCCAGGCCGGACCTTGCGCGCGCGCGGATAGGCGATGGCCGGCATGGCTTCGCCATTGATCTCGCCACACTCAACCCGCGGCCAGCGGTGGGGGCTGAGATCGAACTGCGCTGCACGGCGCGTTTCGGCGAATGGTCCGTCGGGCGAATCCTCATGCCTGAGGGACTTCTCATCTCGGCTCCTGTCCAATCGGCTGGGCCGCGACGGGCTCGCCTGCCGTCTCTGTCGCGCCGTGACTATCTGGACGCCGCTCGGAAGGCCGAGGCGGAGCGCAATTTCCATGAGGCCGCGCGCCTTCTGGATGCGGGGCTCGCCGCCAATCCCGACGACTTCGACATGCTCTCCATCCGGGCACGGATTCATCTCGCGCAGCAGGAGATGGAGCCTGCGGAACGCTTGGCCCGTGCGGCGCTGGAGGTCAGCCCCGGCCACTCGCGCGCCCTGCTCCTGCTCGCCCGCATCTCGACCGCACTCGGCCGCCATGCGGATGCGGCGGATTTCTGGGCGCGCATCGGCCCCGAGGATTCAGCCTTTCGCGAACGGTTGAACAAGCGCCCGCGCAGTCTGCTCGCGCTCGGCCGGCCCGGCGAGGCGCTGGGCGAATTCGCGAAGGCCATCCTTGCCAGGCCAGATGACGTCGAGGCGCTCCGCCTGAGCGCTGAAACGGCGGACGCAGCCGGCGCCCCACGCGCCGCCCTTTCGCATTGGTTGCGCGTGCTGGAGCGACTTCCGGAGGACCTGAATGCCTTAGCGCGCGCCGTGGCCCTTCGCGAACGCCTGGCCCCGCCGCCCCCTGAGCCTCTGCCCTCACCCCTGGTCAATTCCGATCTGCGCGACTGGCGGGGTCCCATCGAGGGCGTGGTGCAGATGGAGCCGGTCTGGCCCGCTGATGGTCTTGCGTTGCGCAGCCTGGGGGGATTGTTATTCTTCTCGCCGGTGGCGCCCCGGCATCGCCGCCCCGACGAAATGCCAGATTATGGGCTGCTGCTGCGAGCCGAAGATGGCGGCGCGGAGGCAGCATTCGCGCTGGGTCCCGAGGCAGGGCTGGGTGGGTATCGCATGGGGCTCGAGGCGAGTGCGACGCCAGGTTCGGCCGGGCTGAACATGACCCTGGCCCTGCGCCAGTCGGGCACGGATCGTGCCGGCGAGCGTCATCTGCAAAGTCTGCGGTTGGAGGAACGTGCGCGTCTCTTCCGCTTCGACCTGCGACTGACGGAGGAGGAAACGGGTGCCTTGCGCTTGGACGGCATGGAGCTGGTGCTCCGCTGGCCGCAGTCGGGAACTCTCCAGCTTCGCCCGCCCCGGCCTTCATCTCGGCTTTGGCAAGCACCGCACGTGGCCCCCTGCTTTGAGACCCCGGGCCTTGATCTGGCGCTGGTCCCCGTCCGCGCATGGGCAGCGGAGGATGATGCCCTGATGGACCTGGCCTGCCCCTTCACCTCCATTGCAATTGTGGCGCCGAAAGAAGCTCTGGCCGCCACCATTCGAGGTGTCGTGAGCGGGACGGCAGCGCCTTTCGAGTGCGTTCTGACCTTGGAGCCGGATTGGCCGGACGACTTGCTGGGAGCGGTCCGCAGCATGGCAGCCCTGGAGCCGCGTTTGCGGCTTTTGCCTCCTGGAGCACCGTCCCAAACCGGATGGGTGGCGCTGGTCGAGGCGCCGCCCCAAGGAGGACGGCGATGGCTCTCCGACCTGCATCAATCCGCGGCAGAACGTGGGAAGGCGGAAGCGCCAGGCGTCCTCCTGGAATGGTGCGACTGAGCGAGGGGGGCGCTCAGTTCAGCCCGCGCAGCCGTTCTTCCACAATGTTTCGCCAGGGCGCATTGGCTGGGGCATCGGCCAGGAGCGTCGTCCAAAGGCGCCGCGCCGCGTCATCGCGTCCGGCCCGAGCCTCGGCCAGCCCCTGAAGGTAGCGCAGCCGCGCGTCAGTTGGCTCCATGGACAACGCCCTATTGATCCAGCGCAGGGCGGCCTCAGGCTCGTTCCGCTCGATGTCCAGCTCGGCCACTTCGCTGGCGAGACCCACATCGAAGCCGCCGGAGAGCGCGCGCTCCCAGGCGGCCGAGGCCTCGGCCAGGCGGCCACGATTGCGTTCGGCATTGCCCAGCAGGATGAAGCCCTGGCGGCCGACCTGCGTGCTGGGGTCGGCAGTCGCCAGGCGCTCGCGCAGCGTGACCAGCATGGCCTCATCTGCCGCATCCGCCTCCAGCCGCACGGTCAGCGTGGCGGAGGGCATATCGGGGAAGCCTCGCTCCATGTAGAGAAACACCCCGCCCACCGGTATCAGCACCAGCGCGGCCAGCACGATCAGTGAGGGCCGGCTCGCGCTGGCCAGATTTTCCGGCGCGGGGGCAGCGAGCAGGCGGCGTT
>JBBRVI010000251.1:0-5257 GCA_038247025.1 Acetobacterales bacterium | reverse complement strand
CTCGACGACGCTGAGCTTGGCGGTGGTGCCGCCCATGTCGAAGGCGAGAATCTGTGGCTCGTGTGCTCCGGCCAGATGCGCGGCGGCCAATGCACCGGCGGCGGGGCCGGATTCCAGCAATTGCACCGGCGCGCGCTGGGCTTCGCCAAGATGCGTCATGCCGCCATTGGAGAGCATGAGCAATAGGGGGCCGAAGATGCCCATCACCGCCAGCTCCGTTCCCAGCCGCGCAAGGTAGCGCCCGGCCATCGGGGCGACATAGGCATTGGCGCTGGCCGTCGAGCCGCGCTCATATTCGCGCACCTCGCGCACGATGGCGTGGGAGGCTGTGACGGAAAGGCCGGGGTGCCGCGCTGCGATGCGCTGCGCGGCCTGGAGCTCATGCGCCGGATGAAGATCGCTGTGCAGGAACATGATGGCCACGGCCTCCGCCCCCGCCGCCACGGCCTGGTCCGCCGCCGCATCCACAGCCGCGAGGTCGAGCGGAATGAGCACGCTGCCATCCGCCTTCACGCGCTCGGGTACTTCCAGGCGCAGAGCATCGGGCATCAGCGGCGCGGGCGGGCGCAGCGAAAGATCAAACAGTTCATAGCGACGCTCACGGCCGATCTTGAGGATGTCGCGGAAGCCCTCGGTGGTGATGAGGGCGATCAGGGCGCCCTTGCGTTCGATCAGCGCGTTGGTGAAAAGCGTGGTGGCATGGACCACGCGGCCGATCTCGTTGGGCTCCGCATCGCATTCCGCCAGGAGACGCCTGGTGCCCTCCAGAATGCCCTGGACGGGATCGCCATGGGTGGTCAGCACTTTCAGGTTGCGCGAGCGGACCCCCTGGGGGTCATGCAGGACCAGATCCGTAAAAGTGCCACCAATGTCGATACCAAGGGAGAGTGCCGTCAACGCGTGCGATCCTTCAGATTGCCGGTTCGACCCGACGAAAGCCCGGCCCTGCTGGTGGGCGCATTCGTAGGCCATCGGAAATATTTCGCGGTGTGTTGGCAAGCATACCGTTTGCAGGTCCTCGCGAGGCCCGGACTTGGCGAGCCCAAAAGGATCTGACATTCCACATAGTGAAACGTTTTGAAGCAGTGTGCAATCCGGAGAAAGAACTCCGATCATGGCTGGCAATCGCCATTGACCGGCCTTCGAAATCTGCAAATATTCGCAGAGAATGCAACCAGAAGACGATCCCCACGTGTTTCCGCCCCGCCCCACGGCCGCGCGAGCTCCCTTTGGTGTGGCTGCCCTGGAGCCCTCAGGCGCGTGGTGCGCCTGGCCACGGGCGGCTACCAGTTGAGTGTACCGCGTTCTGCGCGTGATGCGGGCATTGGCAGAGATCAAAGGCGAAAGCGCGGCTTTCCAGACTCGCGAGCAGCACCAACGGCTGATGCTATTCCGTATGGAAAGCCCTGTGGCGCCTGTTGCGCTGCTGCCAGCGGAAGGCTCCGCGCCGTCGCTGATGGCGCCCTTGAACGGGTGCCTGGCTTTCGTCGCAAACCAGGCCATGATGTGTGCTGATCCCGCCATCTCAAGGAGAACCCCGTGGTCCATCAACGCTTCCGTCGCTTCAACACCGCCATCTATTACAAGGACCAGGACATCAGGAACGAGATGTGCATGGCCGTGCGCGCCGGCAATCTCATCTTCCTGCGCGGGCAGACGGGCTTCACGCTGGATGGTGGTTTCGTGGGGGCGGGCGATGCGGCGGCCCAGGCAGACCAGGCCATGCGCAACGTGAAGATCCTGCTGGAGGAAGCGGGCTCGCAAATGGCGCATATTTGCAAGATCACGACCTACATCACCGATCGCGCCTACCGCGAAAGCGTTTATCAGGTGGTGGGCCGGCATCTGGGCGATATCGCCCCGGTCGGCACGGGGCTGATCGTCAATGGCCTGGCCCTTCCCGAGATGCTGGTGGAAATCGACATTGACGCCGTGATCCCGGATGATGAAGCGTGATCCATCTGGGCGGCATCACGGCAGGCCATGCGGCGCCCCTGCACAGCGAAGAGGCCGCCGCCGCCCAGGCAGAGGCGGTGTTCGATGCGCTGGAGGCGCGTATCGGCGAACAAAGCGGCAAGCTGACCGATGTTTGCAAGATCACCATGCAGATCACCGACCGCGCCTATCGCCAGGCGATCTATGGCGTGATGGGGCGGCGGCTGATGGGCGTGCGCCCGGTCAGCACCGGGTTGATCGTCAGGGCACTGCATGATCCGTCGGCAGTGTTCCAGCTCGATGCCTTCGCGGTTCCGGGCGGGCCGCATCAGCGGCTGCGGCCCTACCGCTCCACCTCCATGCCTTATGGCCTGGACAAACAGCCCTTCGAGGCGGAGTTCTGCATGGCCGTGGTGGCGGGCCGGCGCGTCTTTCTGCGCGGTCAGACCGGCCTCACTCTGACCGGCGAATTCACCACGCTGGGCGATGCGGGCGGGCAGGCGCGCACCGCCATCGCAAATGTGGACGCGCTGCTGGCCGAAGCCGGAGCGACCCTGGCAGACGCCGTCCACGCCACGATTTACGTGACGGACCGCGCCCATATCGGAGCGGTCATGGCGGCGCTGATGCCGCCGCTCGCCCTGCACCCTGTCCCGCATTCCCTCTTTGTGGTGAAGGGGCTCGCGGCCCCGGAAATCCTCATGGAGATTGATCTGCATGCGGTGCTGCCCGGCATGGGCTGAGCTCCTGACCAGGCCGGATGCTCACACCGCCATAGCTGACGGCATCGCGGCCAATTCCTCGGCGGGGATGTGACAGGCGATGCGGTGCGCCGCGCCGAATTCGCGCACGGGCGGCGTCACGGTGTCGCAGAGTTTGCCCAGATGGCGTGGGCAGCGATGCGCGAAGCGGCAGCCGGCCTCACCCGGCGCAGTGGAGACATCGCCCTTGAGGCGAATGCGGTTCGCCGCGCGGCCATGGGAACCCACCACCGGAACGGCGGAAAGCAACGCCTCGGTATAGGGGTGATACGGTGGGGCCAGCACCGCGGCGGCCGGCCCTTCCTCGACAATGGCGCCGCGATACATCACGGCAATGCGGTCAGCGACATGCGCCACCACGCCGATATCGTGTGAGATGAACAGATAAGCGACGCCGAGCCTGTCCCGCAGATCGGTCAGCAGGTTCAGCACCGCCGCCTGCACGGACACATCGAGCGCGGAGACGGCCTCGTCGCAAACCAGGAAATCCGGCCGGCTGGCCAGTGCGCGCGCGATACCGATGCGCTGCTTCTCGCCGCCCGACATCTGATGCGGGTAGCGGCTGCGATAGCTGGCGGGCAGGCGCACCAGTTCCAGCAGGCGCTCCACTTCCCGCGTGGCTTCCGCGCCTGAGGCGATGCCAAAGCGCGTGAGCGGCCGGCGCAGCGCCTCATCCACAGTCTGCCGCGGATTGAGCGAGCTGTCGGGGTTCTGGAACACGATCTGCGCGCGGCGGCGGAATTCGGTGGAGGCCTCGGCGGGGATGGGTTTGCCGTCGAAGCTGATGCGGCCGGAATCGGCGCCGAGCAGGCGCAGCACCAGCCGGCCCAGCGTGGATTTCCCGCAGCCTGATTCGCCCACAAGGCCCAGCACCTCGCCACGGCCGATCTGGAGGGAGACGCGATCCACCGCGAGGATACCCCCGCGTTTGCGGAACAGCCCACCACCACCAAAGCTGCGTGTCAGCCCTTCGGCGTTCAGAAGGGATTCCGGCGCGGGGCGTATCAACGCTTCCAACGCCTCCGGGATGGGCCACGGCTGACCGATGATCTCTGCCGCGCGATGGCAGCGCACGCCCTCCACCAGGGGCTGCGGAGCGGTGCAGGCTTCCACGGCGAAGGGGCAGCGCGGCTGGAAATTGCAACCCGGCATGGGCTGCGTCAGATCCGGCAGACCGCCTGGAATGGGCGCAAGCCGCGCCATACGCCCGCGATCCACGCGCGGAAGTGCGGCCAGCAACCCGCGCGTATAGGGGTGGCGCGGGGCGCGCAGCGTCTCGGCGCAGGCGCCCTGCTCCACCACGCGGCCCGCATACAGCACGGTCAACTCATCGCAGAGTCGGTCCACAATGCCGAGATTGTGGCTGACCAGCAGCATGGACACCCCGCGCTCCCGCCGCAGCTTTTCCAGCAGGTCCAGGATCTGCGCTTCCACCGTGACGTCGAGTGCCGTGGTCGGCTCGTCCAGCAGCAGCAGCTCCGGCTCGCAGGCCAGCGCGGTCGCGATGACGGCACGCTGCTTCATCCCGCCTGAGAGTTGGTGTGGATAGGCGCGTGCCACTTCGGCGGCGCGGGCAATGCCCATCTCGCCCAGCAGCGTTTCCGCGCGCGCCAGGGCCGCCTGGCGCGAGAGGCCACGATGCTGGATCAGTGGCTCGGCCACCTGGAAGCCGATGGTCAGCGAGGGGTTGAGGGCAGCGGCCGGGTCCTGGAAGACCACGCCGATGCGCCGGCCGCGCAGGCGCTCGGCGGCCAAGCGCAAATCTTCGCCGTCGAAATCGAGCTTGTCGCTGGTCAGTGTCGCCCCCTGGCCGAGCAGGCCCAGCAGCGCCAGCACCACGGAGGATTTGCCCGAGCCGCTTTCACCCACCAGCCCCATGGCGCCACCGCGCGGGATGTGCAGCGAGACATCCTGCAAAGCATGCACCGCCCCGCGCTGTGTGGCGTAACTGAGCGACAGGCCTTGGATGTCCAGAAGTGGCTGGCCACCGAGCGGCCGATTCACGCCGTCGGTGTTCGCCGTGAAGGGCGGCTGCGCCCTCTGGCGATCGGATGCATCAACCATGCCCACGCCCCCTGAGCCGTGGGTCCAGCAGGTCACGCAGGCCCTCGCCCACCACATTCACCGCGATCAGCAACAGGCAAAGGCAAAGGCCGGGGGCGAGGCCGATCCAGGGCGCCTCGCTGATGAAGGGGCGGCTTTCGGCGATCATCAGGCCCCATTCGCTGTCTGGCGGCTGCGGCCCGAGGCCGAGGAAGCTCAGCGCCGAACCGAGCAGGATGGCGAAGGTCACGCGCAGCGAGGTCTCCACGATCAGCGGCGGCCAGGCATTGGGCAGGATTTCGCGCGCCAGGATGTGGAAACCGCCTTCGCCGCGCGCGCGCGCGGCCTCGACGAAATCCTCGGCCAGGAGATCAAGCGCGACGGCGCGGGCCACGCGGCTCATGATCGGCACGTAAACGAGACCCACCGCCAGCATGGTCTTGAGCAGCCCGGGCTCCGTCACGGCGAGGATCAGCAGGCCGAGCAGAACGGGCGGGATGGAGATCATGAGGTCCACG
>JBBRVI010000250.1:0-5265 GCA_038247025.1 Acetobacterales bacterium | reverse complement strand
CTTCGCCCGCCTGCTGGACGAGAAGGGCATTGTCGGCCTGGACGAAACATTGGCGCGAATGGACGCAATCGCCGCCGCCCGCGGGCAACGCGTAAATCACGCGGCCATGAACGTGGAGCCCGCCTGATGCCGCGCTTCGCGACCGGGGATCGCGTGCGCATCCTGGACCTTCCCAAGACCGGCCACATCCGCGTGCCCGACTATGTGCGCGGCGCAGTCGGCGCGATCGAGCGCCATTGCGGCACCTATGCGAACCCCGAGGAATTGGCCTATGGCCGCCCCGACCCGGCCCGCGTGGATCTCTACCGCGTCCGCATCGCTCAGGCTGCGCTCTGGGCTGGCGCACCCGCATCGGACGAACTGGACATCGAGATCTACGATCATTGGCTGGAGCCCGTCGCATGATGATCTGCGAAGGCGAAGCGGGCGGTGACTACCACGCCCTGATGACCGAGGCACTTCACCGCCTGCTGCTCGAACGAGGCGTGCTCGAACCGGCCGATGTGGACCGCCTGATCGCGCAGCTTTCCAAGCCTAACCGCGAATGGGGTGCGCGCCTGATCGCGCGCGCCTGGATGGACGCGGACTACAAGGCCCGCCTGCTGGCCGATGGCCGCGCTGCTGGCGCCGAACTCGGCTTTTCCATCAAGGAGGCGCAGATCATCGTGCTGGAGAACACGCCGGGCCTGCACAACCTGGTCGTCTGCACGCTGTGTTCCTGCTACCCGCGCTCGCTGCTGGGCCAGCCGCCCTGGTGGTACATCAGCAAAACCTATCGCGCGCGCGCCGTTCGCGAACCGCGCGCCGTCCTGGCCGAACTCGGCTACCCATTGCCCGAAGGCGTGCGGGTGCGCGTCCACGACAGCAATGCGGATATGCGATACCTGGTGCTGCCCATGCGCCCCGAAGGCACCGAAGCCTGGGACGAGACGCGCCTCGCGGATTGCGTGTCGCGTGACGCGATGGTGGGGGCGGCGCCGGCGCGGGTCATCTGGGAAACGGTCCAACGAGCAGCATCTGATCCTACCCAAGCTTGAACGTGGAACTCGTTTTGGTCGGGCGAACTTGCTGTCCGGCCCTTTCTGGTGGGGCGCATCTTCACTGGTGACGCCCAGGGGGCTGCCGTGGCCGGCTCTATCGGGCAGGTGCGTCCAGCATGGAACTGTGGATCCAGCCCCAGGCCGTGCCGTCCGCCCCGACATTGACCCAGTCGCCGGCCGGTGAACCGATCACTTCGAGGCGGGTCGCTGGCGGGACCGTGCGCACTACATCCCCCCCCCGCGCGCTGTTGCGGATATTGGCGCCCGAACGTTGGGTCGTGACTACGGTGATGATCGGCTCCGGCGATGGCTCGGGCGACGGCTCGGGCACCCGTTCCGTCGTGGCAGCGGCTTGCGCGGTGGTCGCCTGCCCCGAAAGAACCTCCGGCACGCCATCTCGTGGCATTGGAGGAAAAGCGCGGGCGGTTGCGCGGGCGCTTGCTGGTCCTCCGCCATCGAAGCAACGATCCACCATGAGCACAAAGACGCGTGAGGCCTCCATGCTCGTGGCACCCAAGGCAAATTGCGAAACCTGCGCAGCGCCCGCCTCGAACCTCACGACCGCCACGTAGGGGATGAAGGGTTCGCTCCCCAGCCCTGCGATCCGGGACCGGCCGCACACGGCGAATTCAGCCGGAAGGGCTTGCGCAAACACCTGAATCCCGCGCTGCTGCGGCGCGCCGTCCTGACGCAGCCGCCCCCGCAACGCAACTTCGGCCGCCTCGCGTGCCGCCTTGACCTGAGGCGCTGCCGCTCCCGAATTTGGCGAAGATGTGGCCTCACCGCAGGCAGCCAGGGCGGTCAGGGCGAGTACTAGGGGAAGGAACTGGCGCATGAGCAATCAACGCCAGACGAGGGCAGGTGTTGCCGGTAGAAATTAAACTTTCGGCATATTCGGGCTGTTGGAAACCGGGGGTTTGCCCCAGGCCCCACCAGGAAACTTGAGCTTCCCCAAGCTTCGTTCCTTGAGAAGCCCGCCACATGCCGCATGATGGGGCGAGGCGCGACTCCCTTCTCTTTGGCGACAATCTGGTGGACCTCTCCGGCGCGCGCGAACTGGCGGTCCGCGACAAGCATCAATTCCAGTGGTGGGCGGTCTCGCTGGTGGATGCCGTGCCGAAGGGTGGCAAGAAGAAGGGGGCGGATCGCGGCATTGACGGCATTCGCTGGGTCCGCACCGGCCCCCGCCGAGGCGATCTGGGGCAGATGATCGTCTCGGTCAAAGGCGGCGGGAATGTCTCCGTGCGCGATGTACGCGACCTCGCGGGGACTGTGGAGCGCGAGAAGGCGGCGGGCGGCATCCTCATCACCCTGGCCAAACCCACCAGGGACATGCTGCGCGAGGCGGCCAGCCATGGCTTCTTCGACTACGGCCTGGGCTTCTTCGACTACGGCCTGGGCAAGTCGCGCAAGATCGTCGTCAAGACGATTGATGAATCGCTGCGCGGCGTTCAAGACGAGACTGAGCGCCTACCCCCCATCGGCCGGCACGAGGGCTTCCGCACAGCGCCTCGCGAAAAGCGTGGCGGTGGCGATCAATCCGACCTGTACCTTTGGGCGACCCGCCCTCAAAGCCTCCCCCCACCATAGTTTAATTGATTTTCGGGCCTGGTTTTGCTACCCATTTCGCTGCCAAGGGGACGGCTTTGTCCGAAACCGCTCATGTTGGCTCCGGTAAGATGGTAAGGCTGTAAGGCTAGGGTTTCACCAGCCTATCCCCGCTCCAGGCAAGCCTGTGCCCCCGTCGCCGCCATTCCCGCCTTGAAGGCCGTCACGCGCTGTGCGCTGCTGCCATGGGTAAAGCTTTCAGGCACCACCGAGCCGCGCGCGCGCTGTTGCAGACGGTCATCGCCCACGGCCGCGGCGGCGCCCATGCCTTCCTCGATATCGCCAGCTTCGAGGATGCCGCGCATGTCATCGGCGCGGCGCGCCCAGAATCCGGCCAAGCAATCGGCCATGAGCTCGACCCGAACCGAGATCGCATTGGCATCACGCGGCGCTGCGGCCTGCTGTGCGGCATGGGCACGGGGCAGGATACCGATGATGTTCTGAACGTGATGTCCCACCTCATGCGCGATCACGTAGGCCTGCGCAAAATCGCCTGGCGCTCCAAGCCGCTGTTCCATCTCCCGAAAGAAGGAGAGATCAATGTAGACCCTCTTATCGGCCGGGCAGTAGAAGGGGCCCGTCGCGGATTGCGCTGAACCGCAGCCCGATTGCACGGCACCCGAGAAGAGGACCAGGCGCGGCGCTTCATAGCGTCGGTTCATGCGCGTGAATTCGGCAGTCCAGACATCTTCCGTGCTGGCGAGGACGCGGCTGACGAAGCGTGCATGCGCGTCATCGCGCGGGGGTGCGGCAGCTTGCTGCTGCGTGGTTGGCGCGCCGCCGTCACCACCATTCAGCATGGACAGCACCGTGCCCGGGTCTATGCCAAAGAGCAGCGAAACCACCACAACCGCAACAAGTCCCAGGCCGCCAACCCGCGCACCACCGCCAATCCCTGCCCGTTGGCGCCCACCCTGGCCCCGACGATCTTCCAGGTTCGCGCTTTCGCGCTCGTCATCCATCTTCACGGCGCGGTCTCCGGCGCCTGTGTCAGACGCGTTCGAGGATACTCACGTAATTCGCGACAGCCGCGCCGCCCATGTTGAAGACGCCACCGATCTCGGCGCGCGGCAATTGCATGTCGCCCGCCTCGCCGGTGAGTTGCATGGCGGCGAGGACGTGCATGGAAACGCCGGTCGCGCCAATTGGATGCCCCTTGGATTTCAACCCGCCAGAACGGTTGATGGGCAGGCGCCCATCCTTGGCTGTCCAGCGTTCCAGGATGGCGCGGCTGCCCTGGCCTTCGGGTGTAAGACCCATCGCCTCGTATTCGATGAGTTCGGCGATGGTGAAGCAGTCATGCGTCTCGGCGAAGGACAGATCGGCCAGAGTGAGCCCTGACGCATCGAAGGCGCGCGCCCAGGCTTCGCGCGCACCTTCGAAGCGGATGATGTCGCGCCGGGCGATGGGCAGGAAATCATTCACCTGCGCTGTGCCGCGGAAGCGCACACCGCGGCGCGAGGTGGCCGCCACGTCGCCCTCGGCAATGATCAGCGCGGCCGCCCCGTCGGAGACCAGGCTGCAATCGGTGCGCTTGAGCGGGCGCGCCACATAGGGGTTCTTCTCGCTCTCGTTGCGGCAGAAATCGTAGCCGAGGTCGCGGCGCATCTGGGCATAGGGGTTGTCCACGCCATTCGCATGGTTCTTGGCGGCGATGGAGGCCAGTGCGTCCGAGGCATCGCCATGGCGCTGAAAATAGGCCTCCGCGATGCGCCCGAACACCCCGGCGAAACCCGCCTCGATGCCAGCTTCGGTCTTGACGTGGGACGCCGAGAGCAGGATTTCCCCCACCCGCGGGCCGGGGGTGGAGGTCATTTTCTCCACGCCAATCACCAGCGTCACGCGGCCACGCCTGGCACCCAGGAAATCAAGCGCGCCATGGATGGCGGCTGTGCCAGTGGCGCAGGCATTCTCGAAGCGGGTGGAGGGCTTGAAGCGCAGTTCCGGCACGGCCTGAAAGACCAGTGAGGAAGGGAAATCCTGCGCCTGGAAACCGCCATTGAAGGTGCCGAGAAAGACCGCATCCACCTCATGCGGCTCAAGCCCCGCATCGGCGATGGCTTCGCGCGCAACCAGGCCGATCAGGGCCTCGGCATCGGGCACGTCTTCGAGCTTGCCGAAGCGGCTATGCGCCCAGCCGATGATGGCGGCGTCGTGCTGCGATGCGGTCATGGCGATGTCCCTCTCGTTTTGACCAGTCTAGATCGGAGTGGCCCGTCGGGCCAATGCGTTCCATGCTGAAACCGCGTTCAATCCGGCACCAACAGGCTGACCGCCGCCTGGGCCGCAATGCCCTCGCCGCGCCCGGTAAAGCCCAGCCGCTCGGTCGTCGTGGCCTTCACGCCGATGCGCCGTGTCTCCACGCCCATGAGTTCGGCGAGGCGTTCGATCATCTTGCCAGCATGCGGGCCGATCTTGGGCTGCTCGCAGATGAGCGTCACATCGGCATTGACCAGCATGCCTCCGCGCGCGGCCACGCGCCCCATGGCGTGGACAAGGAATTGCGCGCTGTCGGCGTCCTTCCACTGCATCTGCGAGGGCGGGAAGTGGCGGCCGATATCGCCCTCGGCCAGCGCGCCATAGATCGCATCGCAGAGCGCATGGATCCCAACATCCG
>JBBRVI010000249.1:0-5283 GCA_038247025.1 Acetobacterales bacterium | reverse complement strand
CCAGAGAGCGATTTCGGGGGTCGTTGCGTTCTCCAACCCTCAAGCCAAGGCGGCAAAACCCCAGGAAACCTGCGGTTCACGGCGCCATCGGCGGGTGGGAATTGTGAGGTTGGAAAACCGACTGGAGCAGCGGTGGCAACCGGAATCCAACCTGCTCTGGGGCGGACATACTCCGCTGGCTCCTCCAATGGCGCCAATGCAGCTACGTTCGTCCACTTCGGTCGGCACCGCGCGTGTCACTCAATGACCCGCCTGATCAGGCTGCGCAGGCTGAGCCCCTGGACAATGATGGTCCACAGGACAACCGCATAGGTAGCGGCGAGAATGGCGGATTTTTCCGGAACGTCGGGCAGGGATAGTGCAAGGGCGACTGAGATGCCGCCCCGCAGCCCGCCCCAGGTAAGCACAGGGATCGTTCCCCGCGCGAAGCTGCGGAACCGCCCCAGGATAAGGACTGGCCCACCCACGGCCACGAGGCGGGCCAGCAGCGCGAGCGGTACCGCGATGGCGGCCAACCAGATGAATTCGGGTTCAAGTCGCAGAACGAGCACCTCAAGTCCGATCAACAGGAACAATACCGAGTTGAGGATCTCATCAATCAGCGTCCAAAAGCCGAACAGGTATCGCTGCGACTCGTCGCTCAGGGCATCGCGCGGGCCCCGATGGCCGACCAGCAACCCAGCGACAACCACCGCGATGGGTCCGCTCATATCCAGGCGTGACGCGAGCGTGTAGGTGCCGGTAACGAGGGCTAGCGAGATCAGCACTTCGATCGGATAGTCATCGATTGCGCGCATGGCGCGATAAGCGATGTAGCCTGCCAGCCAGCCCAGGATGGCACCGCCCAGAGCCTCCAGGCAGAACAACCAGGCGATATGCATCGGCTCGATGGCTTCCCCGGCGGCGATGGTCACCAGGGCTGCAAACAGGACCACCCCGACGCCGTCATTGAACAGGGTTTCTCCGGTCATGACGCCTTCGAGGTCTGCCGGCACCTTGACCTCCTTCAGCGTGGCGAGCACCGCCACGGGGTCGGTCGGGCTGATCAGCGCGCCGAAAACCAGGGCCCATGGCAGCGGTATCGGGATGCCGAGCGCACTGGTCGCCAACCAGATGCCCAGACCGACGATCGCCGTTGAAATCACCACGCCCAACGTCGCCATCGTGCCGATGGTCCATGCACGACTGCGTAGACTGTCGAGTGAGACGTGCAGCGCCCCGGCGAACAGCAGGAAAGCCAGCATGCCGTTGAGGACTGTGCCCTCGAAATCGGCCTGACGGATCAGCCCGTCCAGATCCTCGTGTTGAACGATTCCAGGCACGGCGATTTCAGCGCCGATTACCAGTAAAGACGCCACGAGCCCCATGACGAGCAGGCCGATCGTATGCGGCAGGTGAATAAAGCGGTGATTGATCCAGGCGAAGCAGGCTGTCAGCACCAATAGGATCGCCATCAGTTCAAATGAGGACATCAGGCCGATCGCCATTGGGGAGCAGCGCCGACCGCGGCGCCGAGTCCGCTGCGGGTCGCGCCCTCTCGGTGGGAATCACGCGGAATGGGTCTCACCGCCATGTTCCCCTCAGCGCGGTCGTAAGCCACGGACCGTCTCCGCCTCCACAGCGGGCGCCGCATTTCCCCAGGCGTTGCGCGCATAGGTCAGCACATCTGCCACCTGCGTATCGTTCAGCCGCCAGCCGAAGGACGGCATCCCGGGTGCTGTAGGATCCGCATCCGTTGCCATCGCCCGCACGCCCGAGATCACCACCCGCGCCAGCGTCTCCGCCCCGCGCTGCAGCACGATCTGGTTGCCGGCCAGTGCAGGGATCAACCGCTCGACACCCTGGCCATCGCCGCGGTGGCAGGCGGCGCAGTTGTCGGTAAACAGCGCCGCCCCAGCGCGCATGCGCGGAATTTCGGCCGGCAGCGGTGGCGGCGCCGTGGCCACGCCTCGTGCTGGCTGGTCCTTCAGATAGACTGCTATGGCGCGCAGATCGGCATCCGTCATCCGGCTGGTGCTGAATTCGACCACCTCTGCCATCGGGCCACTGGCGCGGGTCCAGCGTGTCGCGCCGGTGCGCAGGTATTGCACGATGTCATCCACGCCCCAGCCGCCGATGCCCACATATTCGTTGGCGCTGATGTTCGGCGCGAACCATCCTTGCAGTGGCTGGCCTGCCATCGCCTCGCTTGCCCGGCTGGCGCCCAGGATGTTCACCGGCGTGTGGCACGCCCCGCAATGCCCGAGCCCCGTCACCAGATAGGCGCCACGGTTCCATTCATCCGACCGTCCGGGGACGGGCTGGAAGCGTCCGGCCTCGAAGAACATGGCGTTCCAGCCGCGCATGACCGTGCGAATGTTGAGCGGAAACGGCAGCGTATCGCGGTCCACCACGTTACGCACCGGCGGGATACTGCGTAGCCATGCGTACATGGCGTCCGAATCCTCGCGGGTGATTCGGGTGTAGAAGGCGTAGGGGAAGGCCGGGTAAAGCCGCCGCCCGCCAGGTGCCACGCCCTCATGCAGGGCGCGCGCAAAATCATCGGCCGACCAGGTGCCGATGCCGGTCTCAAGGTCCGGCGTGATGTTGGCGGCGCGGATGGTGCCGAACGGTGTCTCGATCCCGCGCCCGCCCGCGAATTCGCCGGAAGCGCCCTGGTGGCAGGCCACGCAGTCACCAGCCGTCACCAGATATCTACCCCGGGAAATGGCGGTGTAGTCGTTACTGTCGGCCATGGCGTGGGAGCCCGCGGCCAGTGCCATGCCGGCGAGCGCGACCAGAGCAAGGCCTCTCACGTCGGCACCAGGGCGCCGGGCGCCTTGAGATACCGCTCGCGGATCGCATCCGCTGCCCAATAGGCCAGCGCGCCGACGGTGCCGGTGGGGTTCAGCCCGGCATTCATCGGGAACAGGCAGGCGCCGGCCAGGAACACGTTAGGCACATCCCAGCTCTGGCAGTATTTGTTGGCCACGCTGGTCGTCGGGTTGTCGCCCATGATGGCACCGCCTGTGTTGTGCGTGCTCTGGTAGGGGGTGATGCTGTAGGGACCGGTGTGTTCGTTCCGTCGCACCTGGTTGGCGCCCATGGCCCGCATCGCATGCTCGGTGCGGTCGATGCAGTAGCGACCCATCTTCCGCTCATTCTCCTGGAAGTCGAAGGTCATCCGCAGCAGCGGCTGGCCCAGCGCATCCCGATAGGTAGGGTCGAGGTCGAGATAGCATCCGCGATAGCCCATCACGCTGCCCTGGATGCCGACGGATGTGGTGCTGTTGTAGTTGTCGCGCGTCGCCTGCTTCCAGGCCGCACCCCAGCGTGGCGTGCCCGGCGGTACGGGCCGGTTGCCGATCGGCCGCCCACTGGTCGGGATGCAGGACAGGCTGGCGCCGCCCACGAAGCCAACCTGCGTGTGGTCGAAATGATCGGCATTGAAATCATCCACCGCGATGCCGGCCGAGCCCGCGGCGGCGAAAGGGTTGAAGCGCCGCTCCCGCCCGAAGAAGCCGGTCGCGCCGCCGGTCACCTGATAGGCGTAGTTGCGCCCCACCGTGCCCTGACCCGTCACCGGATCATAGGGCTTGCCGATGCCCGAGAGCAGCAGCAGCCGCACGTTGAAAAGTTGGTAGGCGCAGAGCAGCACGATATCCGCCGGCTGCTCCCATGCCTCGCCCGCTGTGTCCACGTAGGTGACACCGGTAGCGCGCTTGCCGTCGGTGCTGAGATTGACCTTGGTCACCTGGCTATCGGTCCGGGCCTCGAATGCGCGCTGGCGGACCAGCGCGGGCAGTACGCAGGTCTGCGGGCTGGCCTTGGAGAAATTGCCGCACCCAAACCGTTCGCAGAAGCCGCAATAGGTACAGGGGCCAAGCCGGCAGCCGTAGAAATTGGTGTAGGCGGTGGACATGTTGGCCGAGGGGCTGGGGAAGGGCTTCCAGCCCAGCCCGGCGGCGGCGGTCTCGAACATGGTCGCGGCCAGCGGCATGTTCATGGGCAGCGTGGGGAACGGACGTGCGCGCGGCCCTTCGAAGGGGTTGCCGCCGGGTTGCAACTCGCCGCCGAGATTGCCAGCGCGGCCGGCGATCCCGCAGAGATACTCGAAGCGGTCATAAGAGGCTTCGAGCTCGTCATAAGTGATGCCCCAATCCTGCATCATGTTGTCGGCCGGCAACGCGGCTTGCCCATAGCGCGCGATGGTGGCGCTGCGATGGGTGAAATCCCACGGATGCCAGCGCCAGGTCTGGCCGTTCCAGTGCACCCCCGCGCCGCCCACGCCGTTGCCCGGCAGAAAGCTGCCCCACCGGCGGATTGGCAGGGCCGTCTGCCCGAGGTTGTTGCGAAAGGTCAGCGTCTCCTGCGCCGGGCGCAGGAAGAGGTCCTGGCGGATGGCGTAGCGCAGTTCGTCCGGGGCGGTGGTGGTGGGAAAATCGGTTGAGGTATCGCGCCACGGGCCGCGCTCGATGGCGACGACGCGCAGGCCGGCACGCGCCATCTCCAACGCCATGATGGAGCCGGTCCAGCCCAGGCCAACGACGACCACATCCGTGGCAGGCAGGCGGCGGGTCATGACCGGTCCCAGGCGGGGCGCCCGGTCAGGCCCACGGGCAGGCCTGCATAGGCTTCGTTCGGCCGGGCCAGCACGTCGCGGTAATCGTAGCGCACTCCGGGGAAGCCCACGAGCTTCCACCCTGCCATGTCGCGGTTGCCACCATAGACCGGGTCGGCAAAGTAGCCTTCCATGACGTTGGCCAGCAGCATCTCGAAGAACGGCTTGTCCTCGAAATCCGCGATGCCGGAGGTTCCGGCCTCCATGTCGCTGAGCAGCGCATCCTGCTCTGCGCCGGTCAGGGCCGGGAATGTCCGGCCGGCGAAGTTCGCCCTGCAATGGGTGGCGATGGCGGCCAATCCAGTGCGGTACCGCACGGCCGGTGTGATAGGCGATTGCAGCCCTTGCTGCGGGGTCCCGACGGCGAACGGGCCTTGCATGTATAGCCAGGTGGAGTCGCCGAAAGGGCCGACGAGCTGCCGGTCAAGAAACAGCGCGCAGCCAGCGTCGCCGCCGCCGGGGCTTGCGCCATCGGCTGGGATCAGGCGTTGCGCCAT
The DNA here is from genome assembly GCA_038247025.1 of Acetobacterales bacterium. GTDB lineage: Bacteria > Pseudomonadota > Alphaproteobacteria > Acetobacterales > Acetobacteraceae > Roseococcus. The sequence goes on along the minus strand of JBBRVI010000249.1, from coordinate 186 downwards.
GTTGCCGATGGCGGCGGCCTCATCGGCGTTGAAGAATCGCCAGATGCCAGGCAGCACGCGCTCGGGCGGATAGGCCTCGTTGGGGGACCAAGGCAGCGCGCCGCGGATCACGCGGGAGTGGGATGGGGTGTCGACCAGGACCAGCAGCGCGGTGCTGGCCAGGAGGTGGCGGCGATTGCATCTTGG
>JBBRVI010000248.1:0-5287 GCA_038247025.1 Acetobacterales bacterium | reverse complement strand
TCTCCGCCAGCCTACCGCGCAGCGTCTCCGCCAGGGTGCGGAGCGTGTCGAGGTCATCGCCGAAGATCTTGAGCGCGATCTGCGCCCGCACGCCGGAGAGCATGTGGTCCAGCCGGTGACTGATCGGCTGGCCGATGTTGACCGCAGCCGGAAGCGCCGCGAGGCGAGCACGGATATCCGCCAACACCTCGGTGCGAGGACGACCGCTCTCGCGCAGGTCGAGGTCCAGTTCCGAGGAGTGCACGCCCTCCGCGTGTTCGTCGAGTTCGGCGCGGCCGGTGCGGCGGCCAACGCCTTGCACCTCCGGCACTTCCATCACGAGGCGCTCCGCCACCCGGCCGAGAGCGTCGCTTTGGGTCAGCGAGATGCCCGGCTGGTAGGTCAGGCCGATGACCAGCGTGCCCTCGTTGAAGGGCGGCAGGAAGGCGCGCGGCAGGAGCGGTACAGTGGCCGCCGCCATGGCGACGCCGGCGGCCGCCAACCCGATGACGAGCGAGCGGTGGCCAAAGGCCCAGCGCAGCGCGACGTCGTTGCCGGCTTTCAGCCGCCGCACCAGCCAGCCGTCATGCGCGCCCATTCGCTTCATGCGCGGCAGCAGATAGTAGCAAAGCACCGGCGTGACCGTGACGGCGACCAGCAGCGAGCACAGGATGGACACGATGTAGGCAATGCCCAGCGGCGCAAAGAGCCGGCCCTCGATGCCTGACAGCGCGAACAACGGCAGGAACACCAGCACAATGATGAGCGTGGCATAGACAATGCCCGAGCGCACTTCAGAACTGGCATGGCTGATCACCGACAGGATGGGCTCGGGGTCCCCGCGCTCACGGTTCTCGCGCAGACGCCGGAAAATGTTCTCCACATCCACCACCGCATCATCCACCAGTTCGCCTACTGCAATGGCGATGCCGCCCAGCGTCATCGTGTTGATGGACAGGCCGAAGGCCGCGAACAGGATAGCGGTGAGCAGGATGGAGAGCGGGATTGCCGTCAGTGAGATGAACGTGGTCCTGGCGTTCAGCAGGAATGCGAACAGCACGATCGCCACGACGACGAAGGCTTCCTTCAGCACCTGTTCAAGGTTGGCGATCGACTGCTGAATGAAGTCGGCCTGGCGGAACTTCACGCGATCCGCCACCACGCCGCGCGGCATTCCTGCCTGGAGTTCGGCAAGAGCGGCCTCCACCGCGCGGGTCAGGCGGATGGTGTCGGCGCCCGGCTGTTTGGAGATGGCAAGGATCACGGCAGGGCCGCCATCCACACCGGCTTCGCCGCGGCGGAACCGGGCGCCGAAATCCACCTGCGCCACCTGGCTGAGCGCGATCGGTTGGCCTTCGCGGAATCCCACGGTGGCACGCCGAAGGTCGTCCAGCGAGATGGTGCGGCCGATATTGCGGATCAGAAATTCGCGCCCCGCCTGATCGACGTAACCACCGCCGGCGTTCACCCCAAATTGCCGCAGTGCCGCGGTCAATTGTTCATGGGTCAGGTCGAGTGCGTGCAGCAGCTCCAGATCCGGCTGGATGCGGAACTGCCGGACCTCACCGCCGATTGGGATCACCTGCGACACGCCAGGGATGGTCAGCAGTCGCGGCCGCATGACCCAATCAGCAATGGTGCGCAGGTCCATCGGTGTGACGGAACCATCAGCCGGCGGGGTCACCGCCACCAGCATGATCTCCCCCATGATGGAGGATACTGGCGTCATGGCGGGAAGCACCCGCGGGGGCAATTGTGCCGCGATCTGGCCCAGTCTTTCGCTCACCTGCTGGCGGGCGCGCCAGATATCCGCACCCCAGTCGAACTCGACAAAGACGATGGAGAGGCCGACCGCGGAGACGGAGCGAACGCGCGTCACCCCGGGCAGTCCGTTCACCGCTGTCTCGATGGGGAAGGAGACGAGCTGCTCGACCTCCTCAGGTGCGAAACCCTCGGCCTCGGTCATCAGGGTGACGGTGGGCTTGTTGAGATCGGGGAACACATCCACCGGCATGCGCGACAGCGTCCACATGCCGTAGCCGGTGACGAGCAGTGCTGCCACCAGCACGAACAGCCGGTTGCGGAGGGAGAAGCCGACGATGGCGTTGAAGAACATCGCTCAGCGGACCTGGGCAATCAGCCCGGCCCCCTGGATAACGACGCGCGCACCCGCCTCCAGCCCGGCCGTGATGACGACCCGAGTGCCGTCCAAGGGCTGAACCCGGACCTGCCGCGGCACGAAACGCTCGGCCGAGGCGTGCTCGAAGACCACGGGCGGGCCTTCGGCAGAGCGAACCACCGCATCGGCGGGCAGGACAATGCCCTGGACCGCGCGGGCGGTCTGCAGCGTGACCAACACCGAGCCGCCGATGGGTGCGTCGGGCGGCGGGGTACGGACGCGAAAATTCACCGGCACGGCCTGCTGGCGCACGGTCAGACCGCGGCCGACAAAATCCAGTTCCACCACCCGGCCATCGCTCAAGGTGGCGCTGGCGGCCGTGATGCGTTCCACAGCGGCGCGGTCGAAGGCCAACGCCTCCACCCAGAGGCGTGAGGGATCAACGATGTCGAACACCGACACTGCGCTATCGACGATCTGCCCGACCGCGCCACGCACCACCGACACCACGCCCGAGACCGGTGCCACCAAAGGCTCCCGCCCCGAAAGTGCCGGCTGGATGGCGCTGCGCCTCTGCCTGACGCCCACAAGCTCGGCCTCGGCTTCGGAAATTTCCCGCTCGGAGACACTGCCACGCAGCGCCCGCAGCCGGTTCACGCGGGCGGTCAGGATGGTGACCTGCGCATCCAGTTCAGCAGCGTTTTGGACCAGACCGCCCCGTTCGGCAGCACTGTAGGTCGGCGTGACATAGGCCAGCACCTGGCCACGCTCGACGCGCTGACCGAGGATGGGCAAGCCGCGCTCTCCCGGCTCCAGTCGGCCGGGCTGGCTGGACTGCACGCGGCCGGAGGCATTGGGGTCCGGCACCAGCGTGCCGATCATGCGGACCGAGGCCGAAGCCTCACCCGCGGCAGTGACCTGCGTGCGGATCGTCAGCAACCGCTGCGATGCCTTGGGCAGGAAAATCGCGCCATCATCGAGACGGCGCGGGGCCTCAGCGGTGGCGGTCGAGCCTGGCGCGGACGGTTGCGCCAGAGCCGGCAGGGTGGCGATGCATCCCAGCACGCCAAGGGCGGCGGCACGGCGCGCCAATGCGGGCTTGGCCGCCCTATGGCGGACGACGGCAAGGGGGGCTTCCTCCACCATCGGGGGCAAGGGCCGACGCACCGAGCCGCGGCCCAGCAACACGCCCGCCACAAGCAGCAGGACGCCAAGCGCCGCCTGGGTCGCCGTGTCACGCAGAAAGGCCAGCGCGCTGGCACCAACCGTCTGCGCCGCCACCAACGCCGGCACCTCCAGCGATGCGGTGAGGAGATCCATCTCCTCACCGGCGCTGACCGTGAAGACGATATCCCGCATGCCGGGCTGTGCCAGCAGCGGGCTGCGAGCGACGAAAAGACCGATGCCCTGGCGTTCTGCCGTGACTTCCTGGCCATCCAGGGTGAGTGTCACGGCACCTTCCAACGGCGCATTATCCGCCCAGCGATCCAGATAGATGGTCAGCACGCCGCCTGGCTGCAGCACTGCTACGATTTCAAACACATCAGTATGGGCCTCGGTGCGCGGCAAAGCGCTGGCAACTACCGGCGCTTCATCGCCATGGCCTTCATGAGCGGCCGCCGGCAGGGCGAACGCCAGGAGTGTCAGCATCATGAACAGGACACGACGCATCATTGAGGCTCCAGGCCGAGGGTTTGGTTGATCTGCGAAGCGGCGCGGCCCTGCTCGACGCGGGCGCGCCGTCGCTGCGCGTCGGCCTGCGCTATTTGGGCGCGGACACGCACGACTTCGGCGAGAGGGAGATTGCCCGCCCGATAGGAGGCTTCCGCCAACCCTGCCTGTTCTGACAAGGCCCGATGCCGCTGGTCGGCCAGGCCGGCTACGCGGGCATTCGCCGCGTCGCGCTCGGCGGATGCTGAGTTCCACAGCCAATAGGCATCGCGCACTTCGGCTGCGATAAGCAAACGAACTTGCGCGATGCGAGCGTCCAGTTGCGCGTTCTGTGCCTCGACGCTGCCGCGCAGCGCTTGCGTTTCGCTTGGCAGGCAGAGCGGCAGCTCACCACCGAGCTCGAACTCCTGGAAGCCGGTTCGTTGCGTGAAGGTGGTCGTGCGCCAGGACGGGCTGATGGAAGGAGCGCTTGGCAGAAGCGTCTGGGCACCCTGCTGCCGCGCCTCTATTACGGCGCGTTGGGCAACAAGGCCACGCAGCTCGGCATTGAGTTCGACTGCATCGCGGAAACCCGTCCGCGGATCGCCAGCAAGCGCGGCGCCAGACCAGACAAGGCCACAGGCGAACATGAGGGACAGACGCATCGGCGAACTCCGGTGACGCTTCTGTATGCCCCAGGTTTTGAGACGTTTCCGCTCGGCAGCATGACAAAGTGTGTCGACCACGACCGACGGGACATCGGATTTTCCCGATGGCAGGTGGGCTGGCGCGCGCTCGCGGCGGTTGAACAAGCGAAGGGACTCTCATTTTATCCCAGAGAAGGTTGGATCCCGGTTGCCATCGCTGCTCCAGTCGATTTCCCAACCCCTCATTTCCCCACCGTCGATAGTTCCGTGAGCCCAAGGTTTCCTGGGGTTTTGCCGCGGTGGCTTGGGGGTTGGAGAACGCAACCAGCCCGGAAATCTCTCTCCGGAGGCCCGAAAGTTCCGAAGCTTGGGGGTGGTCTGATTTAACCCTCAACCTCTATCTCATGGATTCAACGAAGTTTCCTTTGCGCTAAGCTTGGGGCTATTCCGCGAGCAGACCGCCATGCGTTGTGAACCGGAACCAGAACCCCCCCACCGCGCGCTCCCGGGCATTGCATGAAATCCGCTGCAAATGCCGCATCTGGAGCTTATTATTGCAATCACATGAGATGGTGCCTCTGCGGAGGCTGCAGCTCGGAGGGGCGGGGATTTGGTCAGTGCTGGCAAACACCAATCGGTGGTAGTCGATGACATCGAACTCGACCGGTCCAACCCACGCATCCGCAAATTTCTCGAAATGTACGGACAAAGTCCGACGCCAGACCAAATATTCTTGGCACTGGGTGCCGGGAACGATGACGAGGCGGGCAGTTCGACGAGCGCTACCTTCGAAAAGCTGAAGCAATCGATCAACACGAACGGGGGCATAATCCAGCCGGTCATACTCAATCGACGCCAAGACGGGACACTTATGTGTGTTGAGGGCAATACG
>JBBRVI010000247.1:0-5294 GCA_038247025.1 Acetobacterales bacterium | reverse complement strand
GCGCGCGACGAATACGCGATGGGCGACATCACCGGCACGCCGGCGGCAATCGATGCGCTGGTGCTGGTGTATCACGCGGCACGCTCGGACGCCGGCGCTCGGACCGTGCGCGGGAACATCCTCAGCGGCGCCGGCGAAACGACCGGTGCGAGCATCAGCCCCTCTGTGAGCCCGAGCGGCACCTACACCGACCTGATCGCCTCGACCGATCCCAACACCGGCGCGGGCTGGACCACAGGGGCGGTGAACGCGCATCGCGTCGAGCTTGAGATTGTCACGTGAGTGGCACCACCGGACGCTTTGCGCAGGCGGCGGCCGAGGTTGTTCACGACGCACTCCCGGCCAGCAGCGGCACAGCGCGGTTTGGCCATGCTGGCGTGGAGGTGGTGCGGGACAATGCGGACATCGCCGCGACGACCGGGCGGTTTGGGCAGGCCGCGGTCGAGATCGTTCATGACGCGCTGCCGGCCAGCAGCGGCGGCGCGCGCTTTGGCCAGGTGGCGATGGAAGTCATTCGCTCGGTTGCGGAGGTTGCCGTCAGCGGGGTGGGGGGTGGGCAGGTGGAGGTGATCTGGACGTAAACGCGTTGCTGAAGCGCGCCGAAATGTTGGCGTCGTTGCCCGCCGGCATTTTTCCGAACCAACAAGACCGTGCGGGTGATGGCGCGGAACATCTCGGGCGCGACGTTCGATCTGGCGGCGGCGACGCTGTCGGTTGGAGTGGTGAAGCGGCGGGTGGCGTGACGGCTACGACTGAAGACCCACGCAGGGAGGGGACGCGCCGCCGAACAACGCGTCCCCTCCGCCTCTCCCCCCAGCATGCCGGGGCAAACGCTTGGCCGGCCCTATGACGGCCGGCCTGGTGGGCTCCAGACGGGTTCGCCGCCATCCCCACCACCGCCATCGATCTGCCCCTCGTGCAGCGTCTCCGGCGGTCCCCGCGCTTTTGGGTCCGGGTCCCCCATCCTGGCGAAGCGTAATCCTGACAGAAGGCGAGAAGCGAGTCCGCCGATTGCGACAAACGATCAAGCAGCACTCGAACCCTGGCTCTGCCGAGCGGACGTTGGGATCGATGGGCAGGTTCGCTGTCCGATGCTTTGCCGCGGGGAATGTGCGGGCGGACATCGCCGGCGACGTGCTGGCCTCGATCACCACCATGCAGTGGAACGGGCCGGCGAAGGGGTGGAATGCCGGCGCGCCGATGGATGATGCCAACTTCAATCGCCGGCAGACAGTCCGCGTGGGTGCGTCCGTTTCCTATGCGCAGGTGGGGGTGATCGGGTTTGATGGGCCGATCGACCTGCAATCCCTTCGGCTTTACGGGCTGCCGGAGGCGGCACCCGCGGTGCTGAACGGCACGCCGCTGCTGCCGCAGTCGGGGCAGCGGGAGTTTGCAGCCGAGGTGTCCTGGGATCTGCCCAGCCTGGCGCCGGGGGCGACTTCGCTGATCGACGTCACGGTGAGCGGGGCACGGGCGGGCGATCTGGCGCAGGCGTCGCTGGTGTCTTCGACGCGGTTCATCGAAATCCATGCCGCGGTGTGGTCCAACAACACGATACACGTGATGGCGCGGAATATCTCGGGCGCGACGTTCGATCTGGCGGCGGCGACGCTGTCGGTGGGGGTGATGAAGCGGCGGGTGGCGTGATCCTGGAAGTGCGTAATTCTGGGACGAGCAAGAGGCGACAACGATGATAGAGATATTTTGCAACGCTGATCGGCCAGCAGGTTAGCCGGGAGCGCCTCCCCAGGCAGTCCAGAAAATAATGTAGGCCAGTCCTTGACTCTGGAGAAACCTGGCCGGTGAGGCGGAGCAAAAGGTTGTGCTCGCCCGTGGCGAAGGGGCAAGACGCGGCTCAAACTTGGCTCAGACAGCAGGGCGCCTCAGCGCAATCACATTCCCAGCCTCGGCCTGACGAGCGCCGAGCCAGTCGCGCAGATCGGGCAGAGACATGGCGCGCGCGTAAAGCCAGCCCTGGCCCATTTCGCAGCCGAGTTCGTGCAGCTTGCGGGCCTGGGCCTCATCCTCAATTCCTTCCGCGACCACGTGCATGCCCATGCTGTCGGCGAGGCGGATGGTGCCTTCCACGATCCGCTCCGCCCGGCCATCCATGCCAAGATTGCGGGTGAAGGTGCGGTCCAGCTTGATCTCGTCAAGCGGAAGGCGAAGCAATTGAGCAAGCCCCGAGGTCCCGGTGCCGAAATCATCCAGGGCGAGCTTGACGCCCCCACCGCGCAGCACGGCAAGGCGGCTGATCGTGGTCGCAGCCACGCGTTCGAGCAGGGCATCTTCGGTGATCTCAATGGTGAGGGCATCGAGATCAAGGCCGACATCGACGCATTGGCGTTCCAGCCGCTCCACCACGCCTTGTTGCAGCAACTCCGCTGCCGAAAGATTGAGGGCAAGACGCCCCGGTTGCAGCCCCTCACGCCGCAGCCCCACATAGGCGGCCAGGGCATGGCCACGGGCCGCACTGGAGATCTGCGCCGCAAGTCCGGCGCGAGCGGCGATGGGGAAGAACTCGTCAGGCGGCACCTGGCCGAGCTGCGGGCATTGCCAGCGGGCCAGAGCCTCCACCGCGACAACGGCGCCATTCTTCAGGCTGATAATCGGCTGTAGATGCGCGGTGAGGCCGGGCAAGCCTCCACCGGCAATCTGTGCCAGGGAGCGGATGATGGAGGCCTCGCGCTCGGCCCGCACGGTATCCGCTGGGGTGGCGCGGCCGATACTGCCTCGCGCCTTGCGCTTGGCGCGGATCAGCGCCTCATCGGCGGCACGCAGGATGGCTTCAGGTCGGTCGGCATCCATCGGGGCCAGCGCGACACCGATGGTGGCGCCAAGGCGCAATTGCCGGCCCTGATGCGAAACCGGAGCGTGCAACGCTTCGCGGATGCGCCCAGCGGCCGCCAGCGCCGCTTCCTCATTGCTGAGGCCACGCAGGAAGATCACGAACTCGTCGCCACCGACACGGCCGACCATGTCGAGATGGCGAATATTGGCCTTGATCCGTTCCGCGGTGACGCACAGCAGGGCGTCACCGGCGGCATGGCCTTCCGCGTCATTGGCTTCCTTGAAGTGATCTAGATCCACCGCGATGACGGCGAGAGACTCGCCTTGCGCCATCGAGGTGGTCAGGGCGGTGGTAATGGCGCGGCGGTTCATGAGCCCCGTCAGCGGGTCGGTATCGGCCTCATGGCGCAGACGCCCGGCCAAGGCGGCGGCGCGGCGCACCAGGGGGCGGAAGACGACCAACGCCTCGACCAACATGAGCAGAAGCGCCGCACCCACCAACAGGAGATGAATCTGGCCGACATGGTGGACCTGATCCCGCGCCGCGGCTTCATGCAGCCCGACCGCCTGGTGCAGTTGCGGCAGCAGTGGGTGCAGCGCGATCGCACGGACACGGCGCGCCTGTTCTCGGCCTTCGGGGGAGGAGACAAGGCCGGCGGTCAGTTCCAGGAACTGCGTCACCGCGTGATCGAGCGGCGCGTCCTGGGTGAGATAATGCGCCTTGAGGGCTGGGGTTCCAGTTTCGGGATGCAAGGTACGGCTGAGGAGAGCCGCATGGCTGGTAGCCATGCGCGCCGTTGCAAGTGCCACTTCCTGCCGCGCGGTCGCGTGGTCCGGGGCGGCGGGATCCACGGCTGCTTCCGCGAAGGCCGCGATGCGCTGCGAAAGCATCCGCTGCGCACCCGCCTGGTTGATGATCGCCGCGTGTTCCGACTGGCCATGCAACAGGCTGGAGATGATCCAACCGCCGCTGATGGTCAGAAGGGCGAGGAGGCCGAGACCCAGGACATAACCCCAGGTGAGCCCGCGGCTTGTGGTGGCAGCGACCTCGCGCGAGAGATGCGACGGGCGGTCCCACAGGCCTCGTGGCCCGCCGGGGTCGGCGCCGCCCCGAATGGGAAGGTCCTGGGGAGCGGTTGGTTCGGTCATGGGCCTGTTGTAACTATGGCGAATTTCTTTTTCACTAATTCCGGTCCAGGAACAGCCGGACGTTCGGGGATCGGCTCTCTGATTGTGGTTGACCCGTTCCGACCGGGACAGATTACGCGCTCCTGACAGGCTTGCCAGCGACCGTTGACAGGCTGAGCGAAGCAAAACAAATTTATATTTGAGACCGTAAAATTCGACAGAATAGCTTTGCCTCTTGCGGTATTTACAAATTATTAGTCTTTCAGGCCGCATATTCCGACAGTCTTGGTGAATAATCTGCGCCGGGTATCGTTGCATAACGGCCCAGCAACCAATCAATTAAATGAGATCAAGGAAAGCGATGCGCTAAATGCCCACGGAAGTACGCCATATTCTATTCAAACCGACTGAGGTGGTGGAGGCGGTACTCGCTCATCGGCGCGCACAGAATCAGGCAACGCCGAGCGGCCAAGTCGGCGAATTTGGCATTCTTGAACGCCCAGCCGGCGCACCGCTGGCGTTCGGCATTCAGGTATTGCCGGATCGTGGCACGGCGGGGGCGTTTTCGATCGTCGTGGAGGGCGTAGAGCTTGTCGCGGTACTGTTGTCGGTGTGCCGCGAGCGGAAAATACCCCTGCCGATGCGCGGCAGTAACTACCCGTCCCAGAACATGCCTAACCGAGGCCTCAACCATTTGCGGAGCCGGCACGGGATAAGTTGAACAGCCAGCCAGGGAACGCAAACTGGCCATGGATGTAGCCCCCATCGTCAACGCCCTCAAGAACCTCGGGCCTTGGCATTGCTTCGGCATGGCGGTCGCGCTCGGCCCCGTGGCATTTGCCGTCTTTCTGCGAGGCTGGGCGCCTAGCAGCGCTGAGTTGACCCTTGCTGTCACCCTCGCAACCGCGTCAGGGCTCACGCTTGGCGCTCTGCTCCGTTGGCTTGCCGGAACCGTTGCCCCGCGCTGGGGCGTGGCCCGCGCCAAAGCTGGTGAAGATGCCGCGCTGGTTCAGCAGCTTGCCTTTATTGGGGCAGAGGAGAGGGGCATCCTTGGCGCCTTCTTCGTCGCGGGCAAACGCGAGAACTACCTGGACGTTACCCATCCGGCCGTGAGCGACTTGAGGGAGCGCGGCTTACTGGTCATGAGGGGCGCGACGAAGCACCGCGTGCCCGATGCCATCTGGCGGGCCATGGAGGCACGGCCAGAAGATTTCCCACCCGGTCCCCTTCCGCAGCCCGGGCCTTACGGCTGGATGGCCTAGCAGCCTGTCGGACTTAACGCGCCGCCTCGGCCAGAGGTAGAGTGTGTGGCCGCTGATTCTTCCCCCTCCCTTGGATCCTGCCCTGCATGAGCAACTTCCGTCCCGTCGACCGCG
>JBBRVI010000246.1:0-5361 GCA_038247025.1 Acetobacterales bacterium | reverse complement strand
CGCAGATCAAGCGCGGCGTGCAGCAGGGCCAGGTGCAGATCGGTGAGATCCTGCTCAGCGCCTATGGCAATGAAGACCCGTTCTTCGAAATTGACGGCATTCCCATGCTGGCGCCGACCCGTGCGACCGCCGCGCGGCTGAACGAACTCTCGCGCCCCTTCATCGAGACGCGGTTCCAGCGGCAAGGCTTGTCGCTGCTGCATGTGGTGGCCTGGCCGAATTCAGGCTTCTACACCAACACACCGGTCGAGACGCTGGAGGCGCTGCGCGGCACCCGCTTCCGCACCTTCAACGTGATGACCAACCGCTTCGCCACGCTGATCGGTGCCAACCCGGTGCTGATCCAGGCCGCCGAAGTGCCGCAGGCCTTCGCGACCGGCGTGGTGAACGCCATGGTGACCAGTGCCGCGACCGGCGTGGACAGCAGCGCCTGGGATTTCAGCCGCATCTACACGCCCGTCGGCTTCACCCGCACGCGCAATGCCGTATTCATCAACCGCCGCGCTCTGGAAGGCCTGACCCCCGCCGACCAGGCGGCGATCCGCACTGCCGCAGCCGCAGCCGAGATCCGCGGCTGGGACTTGGCAGAGGAGGCGATCAACACCGCCCAGGCCACATTCATCCAGCGTGGCATGACCGTCGCCCAGCCCACCCCCGCCCTGCTTGAGGCGCTGGACCGCGTCGGCCAGGAGATGGCACGCGAATGGATTACTCGCGCGGGTGAGGATGGCGCCCGCGTCATCGCCGCCTTCCGCGGCTGAGCGAGCGTGTTCCGACGCGCGCTGGATGCGCTGTATCTCGTGAGTGCGGGCCTCGCGGCGATCTCGCTGTTTGGCATCTTCGCCACGATGATGGCGCAGGTGTTTCTGCGCCAGGCAAATATCCAGCTGCCCGGCGCGGATGACTTCACCGCCTACCTGTGCGTGGCTACCACCTTCTTCGCACTCGCCTATACCTTCAAGCGCGGCGAACTGATCCGCGTGGGGCTTTTCATTGACAAGCTCAGCCCCGCCGCGCGGCGGGGCATGGAGATGGCCGTGCTGACGCTCGCTGCAGCGTTGGTCAGCTACATCGTTTGGTGGACCTTCTCGGATACGATGTTCTCGCGCGAGATCGAGGAGGTGGCGCAGGGCAGCGTGCCCTTCCTGTTGTGGTACCCGAAGCTCGCCATGCCGGTCGGTTCGGGTATCCTGCTCATCGCCATCCTCGATGAGCTGGTGATCGTATTGCGCGGCCAAAAGCCGAGCTATGTGCGTGCGGCAGAAGAACGTGCGGCACGCGGCGAATTCTCGGCGGAAGTCTAGGTCATGGAACTGCTTGAAATCGCCTTGTTGCTGCTGGTGCTGCTTTGCCTCCTGCTGGGGACGGGTTTGTGGATCGCGCTTTGCCTGGCCGGAACCGGCTATGTAGCGATGCTCATCGTCCACCCTTCGCCGGGACTGTTTCTCGCCAGCGCCTATTGGGAGAGTACGGGCTCCTGGACACTTGCGGCCCTGCCCATGTTCATCTGGATGGGCGAAATCCTGTTCCGCACGAAGCTGAGCGAGGAGTTGTTCAACGGCCTCGCACCCTGGGTGCGGCGGGTTCCCGGCCGGCTTTTGCACGTGAACATCCTCGCCTGCGGGTTGTTCGGCTCGGTTTCCGGCTCCTCAGCCGCCACCTGCGCCACGGTCAGCAAGATCGCGCTGCCGGAATTGCGCCGACGCGGCTATGACGAGAAGGTGGCCATCGGCTCGCTCGCCACGGCTGGCACTCTGGGCATCATGATCCCGCCCTCGATCATCATGGTGGTCTATGCGGTCGCGGCCGAGGTCTCGATCGTGCGCATCTTCCTGGCCGGGATGATCCCCGCCGCGGTGGTGATGAGTTTGTTCAGCCTCTACATCATCATCTGGGCCATTCTGAACCCGAAGAAGCAGCCCGACGCCGAGCCGGGGCAAAGCCTGCTGGGCAAGCTGCGGCAATCGGCGCAGCTGATCCCCTGCGTGTTGCTCATCATCGCGGTCATGGGCTCGATGTTCGTGGGCTGGACCACGGCGACGGAGGCCGCGGCCTTCGGTGTACTGGGCAGTCTGATCCTTGCCGCCCTGACGCGCTGCCTCACCTGGCGCAGCTTCGTGGACAGCCTGGCGGGGGCGACGCGCCTGTCCTGCATGATCCTTTTCATCCTGGCGGGTGCGGCCTTCCTGACCAAGGCAATGGCACTGACCGGCATCCCCGCAGCACTTGCGGCCGCGGTGGCCGAGGCGGGCCTCAGCCCCTTTGCCATCATCGGCATCCTGACCGTGGTCTATCTGATCCTCGGCACGGCGCTGGATGGCGTGTCCATGATTGTGCTCACCACAAGCGTGGTGGTGCCCATGGTCCAGCAGGCGGGGTTTGACCTGGTGTGGTTCGGCATCTTCATCATCCTGCTGGTGGAGATCGCCGAGATTTCACCGCCGCTCGGCTTCAACCTGTTCGTCATGCAGACGTTGACCGGCAAGGAGCAGACAGAGATCGCGTGGGCGGCGCTGCCCTTCTTCGCGATGCTGGTGGTGACGGTGGTGCTGATCACCGTCTTTCCGGCGATCGTGACCTGGCTGCCGGATTACGCCTTGCGGCAATAGGCTTCTGGGACGCCGGTGGCTTCGGCCAGCTTTATGAAGAGTGCAAAGCGGCGCTGGCAACGGCGTAACAGCCAAGTCGCAAAAGCCGATAACTCTTCTTGCGGGCGGGGGCCTTCGAAGCGGTTTTGCATCTCGAAGCTGGGTGAGGGCGCCATGGCTGGCCCGATCCGCGCCTCTACGCGCGCACGCAGGGCTGGATAGTCGTGCGCGAGCATCGGGAAGGGGAGGACGACCAAATGGCTGCGCAGGTGCCATGCTGAGCCGTAGTAAAGGTACCAGCACAGCAATGTCGCGCTGACGGAGCTGGCTACGCCATAGGTAGCGGCCTCACCCCCGGCAACCCTGTAGCGACGTGACCAGGCCACTTCCAACGGATCGCGGATGAGCAGGAAAGCCGGTATGCCGCGCCGCGCTGCACCGGCCAGAACCCAGCTGCGATGAACGATGGAGGCCACGCGGGGGCGCCAAGCGGGTTGAAGGTTGTGGGTGAGGAAGGTGTTCCCCGAATGGCGGAAGCCATCAATCACAACGCCGACTTGGGTCCAGTCCAGCTTCGGTAACACGGCCTCCTGTTGACCGAAGAGCCAATTGCCGAACAGCTTGTAAGCCCGATAAAGCCGGTAGCTGCGAGGGAAAAGCGCGTAGCTGAGTACCCAACCGCCATCAAAGACTCGCCCCGCAAAGCGCTTCAACAATGGCTGGCGAATCGCCGATGCTGGGTTCATTCCAGTCAATGGCCTGCCCATTCCTTCATCCTGTAGACGAGGCGCATCTCGTCCACGCCCACCCGACATTCAATGGGCTATCACAGGTGCTTGCCACTGAAAAGCGAGAAACCGAGGCCGGGTAAGTCCGTTCAGAGAAACTACTTCGTCACAAACGCCTTTTCCAGCACGTAGCTGCCTGGTGTGTTGTTCGTGCCCTCGATGAAGCCACGCGCTTCCAGCAGCGCCTTGCAATCCGCGTTCATTGCTTCGCTGCCGCAGATCATGACGCGGTCCAGCGTGGGGTTGAGCGGGGCGACGCCCGCCTGCGCTTCCGCCTCGCCGCTCGCCAGACGTGTCGTGATGCGCCCCTGCACGGCGAAGGCCTCGCGCGTCACGGCGGGCAGGTAAATGAGCTTGTCCTGCACCATCTCGCCCAGCAATTCATGCTGGCGCAATTCGCCTGTGATGTAGTCGCGATAAGCGAGTTCGCGCACCTCGCGCACCGTATGCGCCACGATGATGCGCTCATACCGATCATACACCTCGGGGTCGCGAATCAGTGACATGAAGGGGGCGAGGCCCGTGCCGGTGGCCAGGACCCAAAGGTTGCGGCCGGGCAAAAGATTGTCAGGGATCAGCGTTCCCACCGGCTTTCGGCCGATCAGCATGCGCTCGCCCACCTGAATATGCTGCAGCCGCGAGGTGAGTGGCCCATTCTGCACCTTGATGGAGAGGAATTCGAGGTGATCCTCCCAGGCCGGGCTCACCATGGAATAGGCGCGCGTCAGCGGCTTGCCCCCCACCATCAAACCAATCATGGCGAATTGCCCGGAGGTGAAGCGCAACGTGGGGTCGCGCGTGCATTTGAAGCTGAACAGGTTATCGGTCCAGTGATGCACGAAGGTGACCTCTTCGGCGAAGAAGCCAGGTGGGGCAGTCAGGATGGGTTGGGTGTCGGTGTCCATGCAGCGTTTTTGGGGTGGGTGACGCGGCGGCGCAAGCGGGCAATGATGAGACATGGCTGATTTCACCTCTCCGCATGACCCCGCAACCTCGCCGCAGGTCGGCTGCCGCGTGGATACCGCACCCCGCCCGCTGCCGGCACGGATCGGTCATAAGGGACGAAGCGTGGATCTGGAGGTCCTGCACCCCCGCCATGTGCCGGACCTCTGGCAGGCTGTGCAAAGCGACCGCGACGAAGCCTCCTGGGCCTATATGGGTTATGGCCCCTTCCCCGATCAGGCGGCACTCGCCAGCTTCATCGGCCATTTCTCGACCACGCATGACCCCATGGCCTGGGCCATCCGCCCCCATCGCAGCGGCACTGTGGATGGCTGGCTGACGCTCATGGAAATCCAGCCGGCCAACGCGCATATCGAAATCGGCAATATCTGGTTCTCCCCGCGCATGCAGCGCACACGTTCCGCCACCGAGGCCATGTTCCTCCTGATGCACCACGCCATGGAGGATCTGGGTTACCGGCGCCTCACCTGGAAATGCAACGCGCTGAACGCCCCCTCCCGCCGGGCTGCCGCGCGGCTGGGCTTCACCTATGAGGGCACGCTGCGCGCCGTCATGACGGTCAAGGGCCGAAGGCGCGACACGGCCTGGTTCTCCATCCTCGCCGAGGAATGGCCCGCCCGCGCCACCGCCATCCAGGCCTGGCTGGATGATTCCAACTGGGATCAGGCGGGGCGCCCGAAATCCTCCCTCATGGCCACCTGATAAACCGGGCACCACGCTGACCGAGACCATCCCGCTTGACGGGGTTTGACCGGACCGCAACCAAAACGTCTCCCGGCTGTCACATCCGGCTGTTAGGCCACGCCCTTCAATCCGGAGGGGATTTCGCCATGCGCCGCCTGCTGCTTGCCACTGTTGCCGCCATCACACTCACCCTGCCCGCCGCCGCCGATACGCGCTTCGAAGCGCGCCTCGTCGGCCAGGCCATCCTGCCGGCCGCGACCTTCCTCCAGCCGCCCGCCGATGCGCCCGAGTATTTCCGGATGTCGGGCCGCTTCACCGGCCCTGGCAATCTGCGCAAT
>JBBRVI010000245.1:0-5409 GCA_038247025.1 Acetobacterales bacterium | reverse complement strand
GTTGCTTGCGGCATTTCTCTTCACCAGCCTCGGCTATTGGGCGTTGACGCGGCTGCCTGAGACCGGCGCGGACCCAGGCTGGGTGGTGATTGACGAGGCCGCCGGGCAATCCCTGGCCCTGGCCGCCGCCACCGGCTGGCTGGGGGTGCTGCTGGCCTTTGCGCTGTTCCGGCTGTTCGACATCACCAAGCCCGGCCCGGTGGGCTGGGCGGATCGCCGGAAAGGCCCTTTCGGCGTCATGGCCGATGACGTCATCGCGGGCGCCATGGCGGCGGCGGTAATCCTTCTCCTTGCCCTGGTTGGAGTGCGCTGATGCTGCCCCCCTCCACTTTGGACGATGCCGCCGAACTGATCGCCGCCTTGCAGGCGCGGGGCCTGACCATCGCCACGGCCGAGAGCTGCACGGGCGGGCTGATTGCCGCTGCGCTGACGGCCATCCCAGGCTCGTCGGCCAGTGTCCTGGCGGGCTTCGTCACCTATTCCAACGAGGCCAAGACCAGCATGCTGGGCGTCCCTGCCGCGCTGATCGCGGAGATGGGCGCCGTCTCCGAGGAGGTGGCGCGCCAGATGGTCGAAGGCGCGCTGCGCGCTTCGGGCGCCAATATGGCCCTCTCCTGCACCGGGGTTGCGGGGCCTGGCGGGGGCTCCGCGCTGAAGCCCGTGGGCCTGGTCTGGATGGGGGCCGGGCTGCGCGGCGGGCGGATCATCACCCAGTTTTGTCTCTTCCCCGGCGACCGCTCGGCTATCCGCGCTGCGACCGTCGCCGAATGCTTTCGTATGGCCCACTCGCTCCTGGCGTGAGGCGCTCCATATCTGCCAGATGACAAGGACGCCCGCCATGCCTGACGATGATGACGACGACGAATGGGAAGTCCCCGAGGCGTTCCAGCCCGACCAGACGGAATTCGCCTTCGACCTGGAGGCACGCCTGGCCAGTGTCGTTGCGCTGAAATCACTTGTCCCGCCGGATGCCACATCGGCAGCCGCTTTGGGCGTGGAGCGCGAAGGTTCGGGCGTTGTGATTGATGCGGGCGGGCTGGTGCTCACCATCGGCTATCTCATCACCGAGGCCGAGAGTGTCTGGATCACCAACAATGAGGGCCGCGTGGTCGAGGCCACGCCGCTCGCCATGGATTTCGAAACGGGGTTCGGTCTGGTGCAGATGCTCGGGCGAATTCCGGGCCAGAAGGTGGCGGAACTCGGCGATGGCGACAGCATGCGAAATGGCGCGCCGGGCGTGCTGGCTGCGGCGGGCGGCTTGAGCCACGCGCTGGCCTGCACCGTGGCCGCACGCCAGCCCTTCGCCGGCTACTGGGAATACATGCTTGAGAACGCGATCTTTACCGCCCCCGCGCACCCGCATTGGGGCGGTGCAGGGCTGTTTGACGCCGCGGGGCGCCTTGCCGGCATTGGGTCCCTCATTCTGCAACAGGGGCAGCGCGGCGGGAAAAGGCTGGACCTCAACATGGTGGTGCCCATCACCGAGCTTCTGCCCATCCTGGAGACCCTGCGGCGCACTGGCCATTCGGGCCGCCCTGCCCGGCCCTGGCTGGGCCTGTACGCAACCGAGGATGACGAGGCTGTGGGCGTCGGCTCGCTGGCCAAGGGCGGCCCGGCCGAACGCGCGGGGGTGAAGCCGAAGGATCGCATCGTCGCGGTGGATGGGCAGCGCGTGAATGACCTGGCCTCGCTCTGGACGGCCGTGCGTGCCGCTGGTCCGGCGGGGGCGGAGGTGCGGCTGACCTTGGCGCGCGGCACGAAGCAACTGGATCTGGCCATCACCAGCACGGATCGGGCGCGGCACCTCAAGGCGCCGCGCCTGCATTGAGCCTCAGTCTGATGAGGCCAGGTTCAATGGAATTCAGTTCAGCGGCACTTCCATTCGGCTGAGGATGGGCCGCCAAGCGGTGAGCTGCGCTTCCAGGAAACGCCCGAACTCGGCGGGTGTGCTCCCCTGGATGAATTGCGCGTCATTGGTCAGCCGCTCGCGGATGCGGGCATCGGCCAAAGCCTGGATGGCGGCTGCGTTCAGGGCCTCCACGGCGGCGGGCGGTGTGCGGGCGGGGGCCAGCAAGCCAAACCAGCTCAGCGCCTCCAGCCCTGGAGCGAATTCGGCAAAGGTCGGTACATCGGGCGTAGAGGGCACGCGCTGCGCACTGGTCCAGCCCAGCAGGCGGCCCTGGTTGTTGCGGAAGACCGGAAGGGCTGTACTGCCCGCCACCACGAGAAGATCGAGCGTGCCGGCCAGGAAATCGTTCAGCTGGGCCGCATCACCGCGATAGGTGACGTCCTGCATGGTGACGCCCAGGCGCTCCAGCACCATCAGCATGGCCACGTTGGTGAGCGTGGTCGGCCCGTTCGTGCCGTAAGTGATGCGTCCGGGACGGGCGCGGGCGGCTGCGATCAGGGCGGGGATATCGGCCGGGCCGTCATGGCGGGCGATGACGGCGAAGGGGAAGGTTGTCGCCAACATGACCGGCGCGAAATCCTCGATCTTGTAGGAGAGGTTGCGGTGGATGATGGGGTTCACCGTCAGCGTCGTGCCCGCCGCCATGAGCAGCGTGTGGCCATCGGGCTGGGCGCGGGCGGCGGCTTCGGCGCCGACGATGGTGTTGCCGCCGGGGCGGTTTTCCACCTGCACAGGGCGGCCGAGCGTGGCGGTCATCCGCTCGGCCAGGAGCCGCGTGAGGATATCCGTGCTCCCGCCTGGTGCGAAGGGGACGATGATGGTGATGTTGCGCGCGGGAAAACTGGCTTGTGCCAGGGAGGGCGCGACAAGCAGAGATAGCGAAGCGCCAAGCGCGCGGCGCGAAAGATGTGACATGATTTTCCTCCGGTTTGGTGCTCATATGCCACCGGCATGGCCAGTACGCGAGGCCCTGCCGACTTTGCCGCATTCGTGGAGTGTTGTGGTCTGGCCAACAAGGTCTCTCTGGTCATCGAACTTTCCGTCGCACCTGATGGGCATGCAAAGCTGTCCGCGATCATGCGCGCACATGCGGCACGGACCCTGGCTGAGGAGCCTGGATGCGAGCGCTTCGACCTGCTCCAGCCACAAGGCGAAGCCGGACCGGATTTCACCCGCCTGATTCTCGTGGAGGTTTTCACCAATGCCGACGCATTGGCGGCCCACCGCGCCATGCCGCGAATGCCGGCCCACCGGGCGGAGATCGCCCCGCTTATTTCCCACCGCAAGGTGGATTTCTGCACCCTCTGAGGAAAATATCATGATCGCTCGCAAGCTTCGCATGGCCCTGGTTTTGGGCACCATCGCCCTCACGGGTGCCGCATGCACTAACCCTTACAGCCCGGGCCAGCGCGCAGCCGGCGGGGCGCTGATCGGCGCCGGCGGCGGGGCGGCGATCGGCGCCCTGGCCGGCGGCGGTCAAGGGGCCGCGATCGGGGCGCTGGCCGGCGGGCTGACCGGCGCGGCGGTAGGGGCAGCCACCACCCCGCAGCGTCAGTCACGGAGGGGCAATTGCTTCCAGCGCTTTGCCGGAGGGCCGGTCCATTGCCGCTGAGACGCTGGTGGCTGCGCGTCTTGCATGGCAGCATCCCCGGAAAGGAAACGACCGATGG
The DNA here is from genome assembly GCA_038247025.1 of Acetobacterales bacterium. Taxonomy (GTDB): domain Bacteria; phylum Pseudomonadota; class Alphaproteobacteria; order Acetobacterales; family Acetobacteraceae; genus Roseococcus. Next base: position 1,830 of record JBBRVI010000245.1, on the reverse strand, counting down.
ATTTGCCACCCGGCGCGATAGACGCTGATCTTCACCCGATGGTGCCAGGGCTCGCCGCCCTGGCGCCCTATTTGCCCGATCTCTGGCGCGACCAGATCACTCTGCGCGGGATGGAAGGCTTCGACACGCAATCCTACCCGCCCAAGGCGCCGAAATCCGTGCGCGCCGATTGGCGGTCCGAATCGCCCGCCTCGCGCGTCGGCCTGTTGCAGGAGCAAGTGCTCGACCCCTGGCGGATTTCGCGCGGCATCGTGACGCCGCTTTACGGCGTGCAGCTCGTCTTCAACGAGGATATGGGCAACGCCTTCACCTCGGCGCTGAATGACTGGACGCGCGCGGAATGGCTCGATGCCGATCCGCGCCTCGCAGGCTCCATCATCCTGCCGATGTTCAACGCCGATCACGCCGTCGCCGAGATCGAACGCTGCGCGCCTGATCCACGCTTTGTGCAGGCCATGGTGCTGGTGATGGGGGAGACACCGCTCGGGCGGCGGCACAATTGGCCGGTCTTCGAGGCGCTGGTGAAGCATGGGCTGCCACTCGCCATCCATGCGGGCAGTTGTTACCGCAACCCCGTCACCTCGCTGGGCTGGCCCTCCTGGTATGCCGAGGATTACGCGGCCAATCAGCAAGCGTTCCAGAGCACGCTGGCCTCCCTCATCACCGAGGGCGTCTTTGTGAAGTTCCCCACGCTCAAGGTGGTGCTGCTGGAATCCGGTGTGAGCTGGCTGCCGGCCTTCATGTGGCGCCTGACCAAGGGCTGGAAGGGCGTGCGCTTCGAAGTCCCCTGGCTGGATCGCAACCCCTTCGATGTGGTGCGCGAGAATGTGCGCCTTTCCATCCAGCCCTTCGACGCGCCAGAGGATGCCGATACGGTGCAACGCGTGATGGAACATCTGGGCAGTGACGAGATGCTGCTATGGTCCAGCGACTGGCCGCATTGGCAATTCGATGGCCCGCCGCGCCTGCCACCGGGCCTCGATGCCGGGCTTGCGCAGAAAATCTGCGTGGATAACGCGCTTTCGACCTATACTCGCCTCGTTCAGGAGACGGTGTGATGAACGTCATTCGCCCACAAGCGGCAGCGGGCAGGCCATTGGCAGCCACGCAGGGCATGATTGACGTGGACATCCATCCGCGCCCCCGCTCGCTGCATGATTTCGACCCTTGGCTCTCGGCCGCAATGCGTGAGCGGCTGCACACCTTCGGCATCCGCCCCCGCCACGGCTTCGTCAGGGGTACGCCCTATTTCAAGTCGCAGCCCATGGCCTGCCGGCGCGATGCCTGGCCCGAGAACGGGACACCCGCGAGCGACCTCGCCTTCATGCAGAACCAGATGTTGGATTTCCACGGCATTGATGTGGGCGTGCTCAACCCGCTGCAACCCACCGGCCAGGGCGACCAGAACAACCCCTTCTCGGTCGCCATGTCGCATGCGGTGAATGAGTGGCAACTGGCGAACTGGGTTGACCGGGACTCCCGCCTGCGCGCCAGCGTCGTCGTCCCCTATGAGGACCCTGAGGCGAGCGCGCGCGAAATCCGCCTGCGCGGGGGTGACCGCCGCTTCTGCCAGGTACTGCTGATGAGCCGGACCTCCCACCCGCTCGGCAATCCAAAATACTGGCCGATCTTCGAGGCCGCCGAGGAAGTGGGCCTGCCCATCGGCATCCACGCCTTCGGCTATAGCGGCTGGGCCATGACCAATGGCGGCTGGCCTTCCTTCTACATCGAGGAAGTGAGCGAGCACGCCACCTCCTGCCAATCCCTCATCAATTCGCTGGTGCTGGAGGGCGTGCTGGAGCGCTTCCCAAAGCTGCGCATCATCCTCAT
>JBBRVI010000244.1:0-5442 GCA_038247025.1 Acetobacterales bacterium | reverse complement strand
GCTGCGGGGCTTTCCCCCGCCGCGTCGTCCGGCGCCACCGTGGGCGCCGTGTCGGCCACCACGTCGCCCTCGTTCGGGTCGACACCGATGGCGCGCAGACCCTCGTCGGTGATGCGCGCCACAATCCAGGCGCCGTCGTCATCCTGCCGCCAGCCGAGGCCGATGTAATCGCGCGGGGCGTTGATCTCGGTCAGCAGGTTGTTCTTGATCAGGCTGCGGAACACCGCGTTGCGGGCGGCGGCGGGGAGGATCTTGGGCGCGCGCGCCAGTCCCATTTCGTGCTGCGCGGCGGCGCTGAGGATCACGCGCTGGCTGTCGGAAAGCTTGTTCATCGTAATGGTCTCCGGTTCGGGTGCCGACCGTCGGCCCCTACTGCCAGGAGCCCCGCCAGCTCTGCCGGTCGGGGCGGTGCGGGATCGGCCCGCGTTAGGCGGCGTATTCGCCGCGGCGGAAATGCGCGTCCACGATGTCCTTCAGCTTCGCGGTGGCGTCGGAAAGCCAGGCCGCCTCGCCCCAGAGAGTCGCCTCCGGGTCCGCGCCGAAATGGTCCTCGCTGGCCTGCGTCAGTTCGGCGAGGAGAGCGTCGAATTCGCCCTTCTTCGCGAGGAAGGCGGCCAGGCTGTTTTCCTGGTTGCGGGCGGTGCTGGCTTGGTGGTCGGTCATGGTGGTCTCCGTCTGTTGCTGCAGGGCATCCCCTGCGTGTGACGGATCATTCGCGCTGTGCCGCGCGTGAGCCAAGCAAGATGCAGCGTTATGAAATTGCTATGATCTGGCTGTTTCGCTCACGTCATAATTGCCGTTGGGGTTGCCGTGCAGCTGAACAACCCGGCCGGAGCGTCCGCCGATCGATTTCCCACCACTGGGAAGTCGAGACGACGTTGGTACTTACGGCGGTGGAGGACCCATCATCGCGGCGGGCGTCTCTGCGGAGGGCGGGTCAAGCCGCTGCGCGACTTCCAGCAGCAGCGCGTTCATCTGCTCTTGCAGGATGGCCTGCACCAGATGCGGATCGCGGCCGATCTCGGCGGCAATCAACCCCGAAACACGGGCCGGCCAGTTCAGCACCGCATCGCGCATACCAGCGGCAAACTCATCGATGCGGTGGTTGGCGCTCGCGACATCCATCAGCAGACCCTTCTTCTCGTCCACGGCGAGCCGTTGCGCCTCAACGCTGAGGGCGAGCCGGGCCAACGAGAGTCGCCCCAGCGGCGTGGCATCACCAGGCGTCGCCAGTGGCGAGCGTCCCGGCACGGCCGATGCGACCAGATCGCGGCGCACGCGCTCCACGTCCCAGGAACCATCTGCCTCGCGACTGATCCTCCCGACCCGCTCGGCCTTCAGGATGGCCGTGTGGGAGATGCCGATTTCGCACGCGATGGCACGGCTCGAGGTGATGCGTTCTGGCGACGTCATTTCCTGTTTCACTCCTCGCGGGACGGCAGCCCGGTCACCACTGGTTCACAGTCGGGTTTCCATCAGAAGCAATTCTTCTCAATGGCTTGCGGGTCCATCCAAGCGCGGCGGAAACCTGGAAACCTTATTTTAGGTCTGGCGCTAGCGGCCCTCCGCGCTTCCGCCCCCCGCATACAGTATTCGCGGGAAGGACCCTGGATTAGTACTTCGTCTATACTTGCCATCGATCGCTGCGGCTCTTGAGCCACGCTGCGGTCGCACCCTTTCCAGGTGTCCAGATGATAGACCATGTGGATTTCGGTGCGCAACGCGACATTCTTTCGCGCCGCAACGCATGATTGCGCTGCGACGATTTTTCTTTGATCGACGCGCCGATCATCACGCCGCCCTCGTCCGCGGCACCAGCCCGAAGTGCCCCGCCAGCACGCTGAGCGTCGCCACCAGCATGCCCTGCGCCTGCGGCGGCGCGACAGGGCGTCCGCCCCAGCCCTGGCGCATCGCCCACTCGCGGACGGACATCTCCAGGCCCATGACGTGCCAGGCGCAGGAGCCTGCTGCGCTGTCATGGCCGCCGAGGGCATCCAGGGCTGCCCCGATCTTGCGGCGTCCGTCCATGTGATGGTCGGACAGGGTGTCCACCATCGTGCCTGGCATGCGGAGCAGCACCGACTTCGACATGCCGTCCAGGGCGGCGCCGTGGAACAGGGCGCGGAAGGTGCCACCTGCGTCGTGCATCTGCTGGGTGATGGTGCCGTTCGCCAGCATCATGCCCAGCGTGTCCACGGCACGACGGTGCGCCACCGGCGTGCCCTTCTCAGGATCGGCCGTGCGCACTGGATCGCCGAAGCCGCCGTGCTGTAGCCGCCACTTGGAGGGGCCCATCGATTCAATCTCCTTCGAGGGTTTGTTCGTGCGCTTATGGCCCGCTGAAGGCGCCGGAGCAGCGCAGCGAGTTGCTCAGCGTGATGCAGTCGCTGGAGCGCATGGGCTGGCTGAACGCCGAGCCGCAGGAAAATCCCGCCCGGCCGCCGACGGCCTGGGAGATAAACCCGCTGGTGCGAGCGCGGTTTGCGCGCCGGGCGGCGGAGGAGCGCGTATCGCGGCGGCAGGCGAAGGAGTGCATCGCGGCGACCCTCGCGCGGGTGCGGCAGTCGCCGGGGTTGGGTGTAGCCGCACGCGCCGAGCATGATTCATTGGCGGCATCGGGGGTGGCCTGATGTGTTCAGAAATAGAGGATCATCCGCGCTACGTCGGTGCCGCGCTGCGCTCACCAGCTTCTCACCCGTGGGAAGCAGGCGCGCCACCTCGGCATGGCGGCGCGTGCGGTGTGAGGATCGAATGCCCACCGGTGGGAAGTCGGTCGGCGCGCCATGCAACGTTACCAGCGTGGGGCATGTCGCTGCTGCGGCTGCGCAGCCGCGATGCCGAGGAGGCTGCGCGGGAGGCTGCTGACCAGGGAGAGCGTGGCCTACACTTCCCGGCACCCCAGCGCGTGGATGCGAACCGGAACAGCCGGAGACTCGCATGACACGCAAAGCCAAACCTGCCGCGCCACCATCGCCCACCATACTCGCCATTCCGCCGGCCGACGTGCTGGGCAGGCTCGCAGCCCTTAAGACCGCCGCCACCCCGGACCTGAAGCAGCAATGGCGCGAGCTCTTCGCGGCCGAGCCGCCGCCCTACAATCGGCGCTTCCTGGAAAGCCGGCTTGGGTACCGCATCCAAGAGCTCGCATACTGGCGGATATCGAGCGCGGGCTGATCGATGTTATCGTCTGCTATAAGATCGATAGGCTCTCGCGCGCACTGATGGACTTTGCCAAGCTGGTCGAGGTGTTCGACGCGAACAGGGTGACGTTTGTTTCAGTGACACAGTCATTTTCGACAACGACATCGATGGGCCGGCTGACGCTGAACATCCTGCTCAGCTTCGCTCAATTCGAACGCGAATTAATCGGCGAGCGCATCCGCGACAAGGTGGCTGCATCGCGGGCGCGCGGGATCTGGATGGGGGGCTTCGTACCGCTCCGCTATGACGCCCGGGATCGCAAGCTGCACGTGAATGACGCCGGGGCCACGCTGGTGCGGTGGATCTTCGAGGGGTTCGTCGAGATCGAACCCGGCACAAAGCTGGTCCAGGCGCTGCGCGCAGCAGGCCACCTCACGAAGCGCGGCCGCGCCTTTACCAAGAGCGACATCTATCGGGTGCTGAGCAACCGCACCTATCTCGGCGAGGCGATGCACAAGGGTAAGTCGCACCCCGGCGAGCATGCCGCCATCGTGCCGCAGGAAATGTGGGATGCGGCGCATGCCCTGCTGACTGTGAGCCCGCGGGTCCGCGCCAACCGGACGCGCTGCCAGACGCCAGCGCTGCTCCGCGGGCTGATCTTTGGCAGCGACGGCCGCGCGATGTCGCCGACGCATTCCTGCGGGCGGCAGGGCCAGCGGTACCGCTACTATGTCAGCCAGTCGGTGCTGAAGGGCAGCGCCGCGGACGGGCCGGCCATCGCGCGCATTTCCGCAGCGGAAATCGAGGGTGCTGTCATCGCGCAGGTCCGCGGACTCCTGCGGCATCCGCAGCTGTCGCATCGCGCCACTGGTGCGGCTTGAAGAAGCGGCGGGACGGCCGCGCCGTCGCAGGGAGGGCTTCGACAGTGACTGGGAGAGGCGCGTCGATGCCGCCCTACGCCGGCGTGGACTGAATCCGTTTCCCCAGTACCCCGTAGGCAGCAGGTCGTTGGACTTCGCGCTCGACCCTGAAGGCGTGAAGCTCGACCTGGAGATCGACGGGGTCCGCTGGCACACCGACCAGGACGGCAACCGCAAAATTGCCGACACTCTCCGCGACCGGGAGCTGATTGCACGCGGGTGGCGTATACGTCGCTTCTGGGTTCACGAACTCGCCGCAGACTTGGAGAAATGCATTGACCTCGTCGAACGTGATCTTGGACGCGGCTGAAGCCAGGCCGCCGGTCTGGCGGCGGGCGGTCGCTCTGGGTGTTATCATCGCCTTGCTCGCCATCCTGTTCCATGCCTTCAACCTCTTTCTTGCGCTGAATCAACAGCGCTGGATCGACGCCACGCGTGAGGAAATCGCGCAGGAGCGCTTAGCAGTTGGCGCTGATCGCGGACGGGCTGAGGCACAGCTCGCTCAGTTCGACCAAGTTAAGGCGCAGATCATTGAGCTGAATGGACAGGCACAGGCGCTATCACTCCGCATCGACGGCCTTCGCGTGCAGACGAGCGACCTCGATCAGCTGAAGCAGCAACGCGACCAAGCGGTGGCGGGCCGGGAGCAGGCACTCGAAGCGCAGCGACGCGCGGAGGCGGCGCGGGGCGACGCGGATGCGGCAACGCGACGTGCAACGGGCGAGTTGGAGCGCGTGCGGTCGGCAACACAGGCCGCGCAGGGGGAGTTCGACAGGCTCACACGGCAGGTTTCCACGACGCAGGATGACCTTCGTCGCCTACAAGGTGAGCGCATCACAGCCGACGCTGCGACCCGCGTGGCGGCCACTGCCCGCCAGAATACGGAGAGCCAAGCCGAGACTGCGGCTCTCGCCCTGGACAAGGCGCGCCAGGACGCCGCAGCCGGGCAGCGCGATCTGGAGACGCTGCGCGCCTCTATCGTCGCTCAGCGCCTGGAATTAACGACAGCGGAGGCACGTCGCGTCGAAGCCGACCGCGCCATTCAGGCGGTTCAGGAGCAGGCGCTCGCGGCGCAGCGGCGCGCGGAGGCCGCGCGGGGCGACGCGGAAGCGGCAATGGGCCGTGCAACGGGTGAATTGGAGCGGGTGCGATCCGCAACACAGGCTGCGCAGGTCGAGTTGGACAGGCTCACACGGCAGATTTCCACGACGGAGGATGACCTTCGTCGCCTACAAGGTGAGCGCAGCACCGCTGAAGCCGCGACCCGCGTGGCAGCCACTGCCCGTCAGAATACAGAGAGCCAAGCCGAGACGGCGGTTCTCGCCCTGGACAAGGCGCGCCAGGACGCCGCGGCCGGGCAGCGCGACCTGGAGACGCTGCG
>JBBRVI010000243.1:0-5456 GCA_038247025.1 Acetobacterales bacterium | reverse complement strand
CTGCTGGGAGGGGGCCCTGGCTCCCGCCTGCATCGCGCCCTGGTCGAGGCTGGACATGCGGTGAGCGCCAATGCCGGCTATGACGGCGATGTGGTGGGCATCGGCTCGCTTGTGGTCGCTGTGACGCCGCGGCCGGGTGTCACGCAAGAGCGCATCGAGGAAATCGTCACCGCGACCATCGCCCAGCTTGTGCAGGAAGGGGCGACGGAGGGAGAGGTCCGCCGCTCCATCCGGCAGCAGACCTCCGGCGCCCTTCTCGCTTTGGATGGGCTGGGGGCAGCGCCACGCATGCTGGGCGGCGCACTCGCCATAGGGCTGCCGATCGAGGCGGTCGAACAATGGCCCGCCCGCATGGCGGCCGTGACTCTGGCGCAGGTGAATGAGGCGGCGCGTGCCGTTTTGGCTACGCCTGCCATCGCCACCTCCGGCTGGCTGATGCCGGCATGAGCGAGACGATTTTCGGCGTCACTCTGCCGCCCCGCCGCGGCTTTGCCGTTCCCATCCAGGTCATCGAGCAGGACGGCATCACCGCCTGGCTGGTGGAGGAGCATTCCGTCCCTGTTGTTTCGCTCGCCTGGGCCTGGCCCGGGGGCAGTGCCACCGACCGCGAGGGGCGCGAGGGGCTGTCAAGCTTCTCGGCGGCCATGCTGAGCGAGGGCGCGGGGGATTTGAACAATATCGCCTTTGCCGATGCGCTCCGCGATGAGGGGATCGGGCTGTCCTTCTCGGGTGGGCGTGACAGTTTCGAAGGCAGTTTCCGCGCGCTGAGTGCGGCCCTGCCGGAAGCAGTGCGGCTGGCCAGGCTTGCCATGACGCAGCCGCGACTCGATGCTGCCGCCATCACGCGCGTGCGCGCCCGGGCCGTGCTGGGTGCGCGCCAGCAACTCGAAACACCGGCCGGAATTGCGCGCCGCGCCTTCTGGGAGGCAGGCTATCCTGGATTCCCGGCGGGGCGGCTGGCGACCCCCGAGACCCTCTCCGCAATCACCGAGGCGGAGATCCGCGATTCTCTCGCTGCGCAGATGCGCCGTGGCGGTGTGATGGTCGCGGCTTCTGGAGCGATCAACGAAGCGGGGCTGCGGTCCGTCATGGCGCAGCTTTTCGCCGATTTGCCTGCCGGCGCTCCGGCCGCCACACCGCCTCTGCCTGCGCTGGCCGGATTTGGGGTCGCCCGGCGCGAAAAGGCCGCTCCGCAATCCACGCTGATTTTTGGTCAGGATGGGTTGATGCCCACCGATCCAGGCTGGGAGGCGTTTCAGGTCGCCATTCGTATCCTCGCCGGCGGCGGTTTCACCAGCAGATTGATGCGTTCGGTGCGAGAGGAACGCGGCCTGACCTACGGCATCGGCGCGGGGCTGGATGTGTTGTTCGGTCGTGGCGTCGTGGTCGGAAATGTCGCGACCGAGAATTCCAAGGTGGGTGAAGTGTGGGGTCTCATCCGCGCCGCCTGGACCGAGATGGCCGCCAATGGCCCGACGGCGGAAGAGGTGGCCGATGCGGTGGCCTTCCTCTCCGGCTCCCTGCCTCAGCAATTCACCGATAGTCGCCGCACCGCCGCGCTGCTGCTGGGCCTGCGCCAGACAGGTCGTGCACCGGATTGGCTGGCGGGACGCCCGGCGCGTCTGGCCGCCTTGGACAGGGCGGGCGTGGCCGCCGTCGCGCGGCGCATTTTGCGGCCCGATGGGCTGGTGGTGGCAGTGGCCGGAGAACCGCAAGGGCTGTAAGGCTTCATTCTTGGATGGAGCGGGCCACGGCATGACCGACGCGGTGCAGGAAGCTTGGGCAGCAGTGGCGGCATTGGCCGCTGCTCCGGACTCGGCGGCAATACGGCCGCTTTTCCTGGCTGACCCGCAGCGCTTCGCGCGCTTCCATCATCGCGGTGCCGGGCTGATGCTCGACATGTCCAAAACCGCGGTCTCCGACGGGGTGCGCGCGGCCCTTCTTCGCCTGGCTCAAGCCGCAGACGTGGCCGGCAAGCGCGACGCCATGGCAGCGGGTGCCTTGGTGAATGCGACCGAGCAACGCGCGGCCCTTCACATGGCGCTGCGCGGGGCCTTGCCCGGCGCTCCGGCCGAATCAGCCGATGCAGCGCAGACGTTGGAGCGCATGCACGGCTTCACCGAGGCCGTGCATCGCGGCGAGATCCGGGGTGCGACCAATCAGCGCTTCGACACGGTGCTCAATATCGGCATTGGCGGCAGCGATCTCGGCCCCGTCATGGTCGGCCGGGCACTCTGGCGCGCCGGTGATCCGATGCGGCCCATCCATCTGGGCAATGTGGACGGTCATGGCTGGGAAACCGTGCTGCCCTTGCTGGATGCGCGGCGCACCCTGGTTCTTGTCAGCTCCAAGACCTTCACCACGCATGAGACGATGGCCAATGCGCATCTGGTTCGGCGGTGGATGGAGGCTTCTGTCGGCAAGCTCGGGGCCATGGCGCATTTCGTGGCACTCTCGACCAATTTGAAGGCGACCGATGAATTCGGCATCGCGCCCGATCGTGTCTTTCCCTTTCGGGACTGGGTGGGCGGGCGTTTTTCGCTCTGGTCGGCCATCGGGCTTTCGCTGGCGCTGGCCTTGGGGTGGGAGCGGTTCCGCGCGCTGCTGGATGGCGCGGCAGCGATGGACCGGCATTTCCTGGAAACGCCACTCGCCGACAATCTTCCCGTCCTGCTCGCGCTGACCGAGGCCTGGCACGTGAACGGCCTCGGGCTCCACCGCCGTGCCGTGCTGCCCTATGATGAGCGGCTGCGCCGCCTGCCCGCGCATCTGCAACAATTGGAGATGGAGAGCCTGGGCAAGCGCGTGCAAATGGATGGCAGCCCCGTCCTTGGCATGACCGGCCCCGTGGTCTTTGGCGAGCCTGGCACTTCGGCCCAGCACAGTTTCATGCAATTGGTACACCAGGGGCCCAAGCCAGTACCGGTGGACTTCATCCTGATCGCGAGGCCCGATCACAGCCATGCGGAAAACCATCGCATTCTCCTGGCCAACGGCCTCGCCCAGGCCGAGGCGCTGCTGATGGGCCGCGATGCAGCAGGGGTGGAGGCCGACATGCGCGCGGCCGGCGCGGACGAGGCGACCATCGCGCGGCTGCTCCCGCACCGCATCTTCCCCGGCGACAGGCCTTCCGTGACCATCGTGCTGCCTCGGCTCGACCCGAAATCGCTCGGTGCACTGATCGCGCTTTACGAGCACAAGGTCTTCGTGCTGGGCGCAATCTGGGGCATCAATTCCTTTGACCAATGGGGCGTTGAACTGGGCAAGGTGTTGGCCACACCACTGGTACGGGAGCTGGAGGCTGGTTCGGTCTCGGGCGCGCATGATGGCAGCACACTTGGCCTTTTGGCCGAGTTGCTGCGGCTGCAGGCGAGTGGCTGAGACGATCCCGATGGGCGGCTTTGCAGCCCTCGTGCCAGAGCTTGACGTCGAGGCTCTCGATGTAAGCCTGGATTTCTGGTGCGCCTTGCTTGGCTTCCGTATCGCTTATCAGCGACCGGAGGAGGGCTTCGCCTTCATGCAAAGGGAGGGCGCACAGGTCATGCTGTGCCGCCGCAACGGCAACTGGGACACCGCCCCGCTGGAACGCCCCTTCGGCCGGGGCGTCAACTTCCAGATCAAGGTGGAGAGCGTCGCGCCGCTGCTCAGTGCCCTCGCCGGACGGGGATGGCCGCTGTTCCGCCCGCTGGAAGACGCCTGCTACCGGATCGGTTCCGAAGAGTCCGGCAATCGCCAATTCCTCGTGCAGGACCCGGACGGATATCTGTTGCGCTTCACCGAGGATCTCGGACGCCGGCCGCTATGACCATCCGCCTCCTCCCCGAGACCACCGCCAACCGCATCGCCGCCGGCGAGGTGGTGGAACGCCCGGCGGCCGTGGTGAAGGAGTTGGTGGAGAACGCCCTGGATGCAGGTGCGAAGCAAATCCGCGTGACGCTGGAGGATGGCGGAATTGGCCGTGTTCTGGTGGAGGATGACGGCTGTGGCATCGCCGCTGCGGACCTCTCGCTGGCGGTTGAACGCCATGCGACCTCCAAGCTGCCCGAGGAGGCGATGCTCTTTAACATCGGGACGCTGGGCTTTCGGGGTGAGGCACTGCCCTCCATCGGGGCTGTGGCGCGTCTTTGGATCACCTCTCGGACGCGGGAGGGTCAGGCGCACCGCATCACCGTCGAGGGTGGACGCAAATCCGAAGTGCAGCCGGTGTCCGGCGCGCCGGGCACGCGGGTTGAAGTCAACGACCTTTTCTTCGCCACCCCCGCGCGCCGCAAATTCCTCCGCACAACGCGCAGCGAGGGCGACGCCGCGCTGGAAGCGCTGCGCCGTCTGGCACTCGCCTGGCCCGAGGTGGGGTTTGACGCCCGGATGGATGGCCGGAGCGTACTCAACCTTCGCCCTGCCACCCGCGATACGCGCATCCAAGACCTGTTGGGCACCGATTTCGCAGCCGCCGCCCTGCCTCTGACCGGGGGCGCGGCGGGCGTGCTGGAGATCAGCGGATTGATTGGCGGCCCTGCCTTCACCACGGCGACCGCGATGGAGCAGCATCTTGTCGTCAATCGTCGCCCCGTGCGGGACCCCATGCTGCGCGCAGCGCTGCGCGCGGCCTACCGAGAGGTGATGACGCCAGGCCGGCATGCCGTGGCAGCACTGTTTCTCGATATCCCCCCCGCCGAGGTGGATGTGAACGTCCATCCGATGAAAACGGAACTGCGCTTCCGCGACGCGAATGCGGTGCGTGGTTCGCTGATATCTGCGCTGAGGCGTGCGTTGGGGCAGGGTGTGGGAACATCCATGGGTTATGCCGGGCCAGCGCGGCTCAGCTTCCCGCCGTCTCGCTCAGGTTTCCCGGCTGCGCGGCCAGCGCCGCTGGGCAGCTTCGCGTCCCACCGCGTGGGCTTCGCCGAGGCCGCTCTGCCGCTCGGCTTCGCGCCACCCATGCCGCTGCCGGCATCCACCACCGCCTCTGACCACCCGCTCGGACGGGCTTTGGCGCAGGTTCTGGATACCTACATCCTGGCCGAGGCACCGGATGGCGCACTCATTCTCGTGGACCAGCATGCAGCGCATGAGCGCCTCACCCATGAGCGGCTGGCGGCTGAGATCCATGCGGGCGGGGTGCGCGCGCAGCCGCTGCTGATCCCGGCCGTGGTGGAACTCCCGCAGGCCGCGCTGCTGGCCGAGGCCGCTCCCGAGCTGGCGCAGCTTGGGCTGGAGCTGGAGGGTTTTGGCCCTGGTGCGGTCATCGTTCGCGCCCTGCCGGCCGTCCTCGGCGCGCCAGACCCGGCATCCTTGTTGCGCGATCTCGCCGAGGAGTTGGCCGAAACCGGCGAAGGTCTTGCGCTCGCGGCCCGGCTGGATGGTGCCATCGCACGCCTTGCCTGCCATGGCAGCATCCGCGCCGGCCGCCGCCTTACGCCCGCGGAGATGGATGCGCTGCTGCGTGCCATGGAGCG
>JBBRVI010000242.1:0-5479 GCA_038247025.1 Acetobacterales bacterium | reverse complement strand
CGGATGTGGCGGGCGCACTGGCCCGCGTGGCAGCCGAGGAATCACCCGGCCGCGTGCTGATTTGCGGAAGTCTCTACCTGGCCGGTGAGGTGCTGAAGGCCGACGGCGCTACTTGATTTCCTCATCCGGCAGCACGCCGAAGATTTCGCTCCGCTTGATGAAGCCGCGCCGGTCCTGCACCTGCACCTCGCACCAATCACTGCCCAAGTCGCAGCCGCGAATGCGCCCAATCACGCCGGGGCGTATCCGCGCGACGGGCATTGAGGCTTCCTCCGCGCGCCGGCGCAGCGGCACTTCGCCGCCGGGTTCACCGCGCACAATGAAGGTGCGCCGGCCCGGCTGAAGATTGGAGGCGGCGAGCCAGCCCTCGGTCCCGTCGGGGTCGCGGATGCGGCGCCACCGATCATGCTCGCGGATGATCTGCACCGGCAGGTCGGAGCGCTGGTAGCGCCATTCAACGGGGAATCGGCGGTCTGGTCCGACGCGCAGATTCACGTCGTTCGAGCGGAGGGCCGCGAAGCGAGGCATGGGCAGGCCGGTCACGCTGCCAATGGTGGGCTGAGGCTCGGGCGGCGGGGGCGGGGCAGCCTGGGCTGCTGCAGCTGCTGCAGCCGCCGCTGCTGCCGCTGTAGCTGCGGCAGCAGCGGCGGCCGCGCGACGCTGTTGGGCAGCTTGGCGCTGGGCGGCTGTTTGGGGCGGGCGCGGCGCAGCGCTGGGGCGATTTGCACCCATGCGGTTGGCTTGCGCAGGCCTTGGGGTGGCCGGCTGGGCAGGGCGCGCGGCCGGGCGGGGCGCCTGGGGGGGAGTGGCCCGCGGGGCTGGAGGTGTCGCGGCGCGCGGCGGCGGAACGCTCCCCGCACCGCCGAGGCTGGATTGCGCGCCCGCCCCCGCCGTGACGGCCAGCACAAAGACCGCAGCGAGAGCAATTCTGGAAAGCATGAGCCTCCTGGATGCCCAGTCATACCGTACCGGGTCAAGCCTCACAACGAGATCACCTGGCCCGCGCCCACCGCGCCGAGGAAGGTGACGATCCCCGCCACCTCCGCACCCTTGCAAAGGGCCTCGTCCGCCAACCCTTCCGCGCGCAGCCCCGCCTCACAGGCGATGCATCGGATTTCCAGTGCGCGGGCTGATTCCATCAACGTCGCGAGGGTGGCGACGCCCGCCTGCGCGAGCTCTGCCTCACGCGGGTCAAGCTCCAGCGGGGCGCCGGCAAGGAGAAGGCGGCAGCCGCCATTGGTGGCGAAAAGCGTGACCGGCCGGCCAAGTGCAGCGGCGGCAGTGGCCAACATCAGCGCGTAATGCGCCCGCTCATGCCCGCCGGAGATCAACAGCAGGCCCAGCGCGTTCATGCGTCATATGCCGAAAGATCGTGGATGGTGGCGTTCTCGCCGCACAGCGCACAATCCGGATCGCGCCGCAGCTTCACCGTGCGGAAGCGCGCATCCAGTGCGTCCCAGAGCAACAAGCGGCCGGACATGCCCTCGCCGATCCCCAGGATGAGTTTGAGCACCTCGGTCGCCTGCAACGTGCCCATCACGCCGACGACCACGCCCAGCACGCCGGCTTCCGAGCAACTCGGGATCATGCCCTCTGGCGGGATTTCGGGGTTGAGGCAGCGGTGGCACGGGTGGGGCGCGCCCTCATGCGCGCGGAACAGGGAAAGCTGGCCTTCGAAGCGCAGCACGGCGGCGCTGACCAGCGGCTTGCCCAGAAGATGGCAGGCATCGCCCAGCAGGAAGCGCGTGGGGAAATTGTCGGTGCCGTCGCAAACCAGATCATATTGCGGGATGAGCTCGCGCGCGGCGACGGCGTCCATGCGGCGGGTGTGGAGTTCCAGGCGCGTTTCGGGATTGATGGCAGTCATGGCCACTGCGGCGCTGTCCGTCTTGTTCTGGCCGATGCGTGCGGTGCTGTGGGCGATCTGCCGTTGGAGATTGGAGAGCTCCAGCCGGTCATGATCCACCAGCCCGATGGTGCCGACACCGGCTGCCGCCAGATAGAGCGCCAGCGGGGAACCCAAGCCCCCCGCACCCACCACCAGCACCCGCGCTGCGCGAAGCCGTGCCTGGCCGATGGCGCCCACCTCCTTCAGCAGGATGTGACGGGAGTAGCGGTGCAGCTCGTCTTCGGTGAAATCGAGGTCCATGGGGGGGATATGGGTATCTGTCCGGGAATGTTGCTAAGGAACGCTTGGGCTCGAAAACTTCTGCGCGCTCTGCGCAGCCCTACGGCTATCAATAAAATAATTTGCTTGCTTACGGAATTCGATGACTGCCGGATCACTTGCACAAAGTGGCAACCATGGCAGCCGACAAAAGCAATCGACCGCAGGTATGAGGTGAAGACAAACTTCTTCGAGAACCGCGTTCAGTGCCTGCTCATTGGGTTGTGGGCCAAGGGGAGAGTTTCCGTTTTGTTGGAGGAGCTGGACGCTCTGCGGGGATGCGTGAGCGGCATAATTCGAAAGCCGCGTGTAGCTTTTGTTTCTGTTTTGATCGCTGAAACCGTCAGCGGCATCGAGCCGTTTGCGCACCATGAGAGGACTGAATTTGCGCCGACGGTCGCGCTCTGTCAGGGTCCGCCACGCGATCACCTCCTCCGGCCATCGCTGAAAAAAATCAACGAGGAACGCTAGTTCCATCAAATCGCGCGCCACTGCAAATGCGTGAACGAAAAAGCCATGGCGGCCCAGTGTCATCGCAGCACCAGTGGCGTTGAGCACTCGTAGCCCAATCAAGGCCAAAGTGCGATGATCTTGATTGTCCGATGTTTCTTGGCACAGCAACTGAAAGAGCAGTTCGAGGCTGGAGTTGATAGCAGCCAAGTTGCTTTGCAGCGGGGAAGACCGTTGCAACGCATCGTCATGTTTTTTCGTGATGCGAGTCGTGTCGAAGAACCAATCGGTTGACGCAGATGTCGGGGCAGCGTTCACTCGATTATCCCGCTCCGTCCGGTCGAGCCAAACCCGCCCGCGCCGCGCTGGGTTTCCGGCAGGACCACTACCTCTTCCCAATCCGCGCGCGTCACAGGCGTAAACACCGCCTGCGCGATGCGATATCCGCGGGCGATCACAAAAGCTTCGGCTCCGGTATTGAGCAGGATCACGCCCACCTCACCGCGATAATCGCTATCCACCGTCCCCGGCGCGTTCAGCACCGTGATGCCGTGCTTGAGCGCGAGCCCGGAGCGCGGCCGCACCTGCATTTCGAAACCTTCTGGAATTGCGATGCAAAGCCCCGTCGGCACCAAAGCGCGGCCACCTGCGGGAAGTGTCATGTCCCGCGCGGCGAGCAGATCCATCCCTGCCGCGCCTTCGGTGGCATAGCTGGGCAACGGCAGCCCCTCGGCGTGCGGCAGGCGCTGCAAAAGAACTTTCATGCCAAGGCCTCCGCCACCCGAGCCGCCAAACGCGCCGCCACCTCTACCTTGGCCATCCTTGGCCATTCCTCCACACCCGAAAAGGTGACGAAAAGCACGGCATTCTCTGCACCTCCCATCACATCGCCCGAGACATCATTCGCCACGATCCAGTCACAGCCCTTGCGGGCCAGCTTATCCCGAGCGTGCTCCAGCAGATGCTCCGTCTCGGCCGCGAAACCCACGACGAGGCGCGGGCGTTGCGCATGGCGGCTGAGGGTCGCCAGGATATCGGGGTTGAGCGCCATGCTGAGGCTGAGAGTATCGGCGCCGGGCCGCTTTTTCAGCTTCTGCCCCGCCTCCTGGACCACGCGCCAATCGGCTACGGCGGCGGCGCAGATGGCGGCATCCGCCGGCAGGGCGGCCTCACAGGCGGCGAGCATCTCGCGGGCGGTTTCGACACGTTGGACCTTAACACCCGGCGGGTCGGCGATGGCGACGGGCCCGCTCACCAGCGTCACCCGCGCGCCAAGTGCGGCGAGTGCGGCGGCGATGGCATGCCCCTGCCTGCCGCTGCTGCGATTGGCGATGTAGCGTACCGGATCAATCGGCTCATGCGTCGGGCCGCTTGTGACAAGGATATGCCGGCCGTGCAGCGGCCCGCCCGAGAGTAATTGCCGGATGGCGTAAAGCATGGCCTCGGGCTCGGAGAGGCGCCCCGGGCCGCTCTCCGGCTCGGCCATGGGACCGTCCTCGGGGCCAATGAAATGCACGCCGCGTGCCCCCAGCAACACGATATTGGCCTGGGTGGCGGGATGCGCCCACATGGCCGGGTTCATGGCGGGGGCGGCCAGGACGGGGGCGCGGGTTGCCAGCAGGATACAGCCGGCGAGGTCGTCGGCCAGGCCATGCGCCATTTGCGCGAGGCGATTTGCCGAGACGGGTGCTACCACCACCACATCGGCCCAGCGCGCGAGGCGGATATGACCGATCTCGGCTTCGGCGGCCCAAAGATCGTCCTGGACCTGCTCGCCGGTGAGTGCGGCCAGGGATTCCTTGGTGACAAAGCGCGCCCCGCCCGCAGTGAGCACGGCGCGAACCTCGGCACCCTCGGCGCGCAGCAGACGCACCAGCGTGAGCGCCTTGAAAGCGGCCACACTGCCCGAGACGATGAGGAGGATTTTCTTGCCGTGGAGCATGGTTGGGAAGTTAGGCTGCCCTTCGCGCAAAGTCACCGCGCCCGGAACATGAGCAGCAAGCCCGCCAACGTGATGGTCCCCCCCAGCAAATCACCCCAGGCCAGCCGCTCGCCCAGGATGGCCCAGCCGATCAGCGCGGCCACCGGCGGGGCGAGCAATTGCAGGGCCGCGGCGTTGGGCGCGCCAAAGCGTCGGATCGCCACAAAGAACAGCGCATACCCCGCCATGCCGACCACCAGGCAGGAATAGATCATGCCCCAGATCACGGCGGTGCTTGCCGTTTGCGGCGGTTCGCCGCCGATCACCCCGGCGAGCACAATCAGCACTACGGCTGCCACGGCCGTCTGGCCGAGATTGGCAGCCCAAGGGTCAATTCGCGCCCGCGCGGGCGCATAGGCCAGTAGCCCCAGGGCCTGGAGAAAGGCGCCGAAGAGGGTAAGGCCGATGCCCCAGGCCTCGGCCGCCTCCAGCCCATCGGCCGAGCGCAGCACGCCAAGAGTGGCCACCCCCAACCAACCCAGCGCCAGGCCCAGCCACCCCAAGGGTGCCAGGCGCTGGCCGCGCAGGGTCTCACCCAGAGCCACAAACAGCGGTGATGTGGCGGCAAGCAGGGCCACCAGGCCGGAGGGCACATGCGCCGAGGCCACCCAGGCACAGGCCAGATACCCGCCCATGCCAAGCCCGCCCATGACCGCAAGCCGCCAACGATCCTCGCCAGCCGGAAAGGGAACACGCCGCCAGCGCCAGACCAGCCAGAGCAGCGGCAGCACAACAGCGAAGCGAATGGTCAACGCCCAGATCGGCGGCCATTCGAGCGCCACCACCCGCGCTGCGTTGAAGGCCGAGCCCCACATCAACACATAGGCTGAGGCGATGAGGAGATTGATGGGAGGCGGCCTAGCCCTGGCGTTCGCGCAAGG
>JBBRVI010000241.1:0-5506 GCA_038247025.1 Acetobacterales bacterium | reverse complement strand
GTCCAGCGCTGCCTTGGTGGCTTCCTCGGCGGCGAAGAGGATGGCGCCGGCCGCATCCTTGCGCGTGGTCTGGCCCGCATCGCAGGCGCGCGCCACGGCATAGACATAGGCGCGCGCCGCGTTGAAGCGCGTATACATGTCGGCCACTTTGCCCTGGATGAACTGGAACTCGCCAATTGCCTGGCCGAACTGCTTGCGCTCGTGGATATAAGGGACCACCACGTCCAGGCAGGCCTGCATGATCCCCAAGGGGCCGGCCGCCAGCACCGCGCGCTCATAATCCAGCCCCGACATCAGCACGCGCACGCCGCCATTGATGGCACCCAGCACATTCTCGGCCGGTATCTCGCAATCCTCAAAGACCAGCTCGGAGGTGGGCGAGCCGCGCATGCCCAGCTTGTCCAGCTTCTGTGCGGGGGTGAAGCCCTTCATGCCGCGCTCGACTATGAAGGCGGTGATGCCCTTCGCGCCGGCCTCAGGGTCGGTCTTGGCATAGACGATCAGCGTCTCGGCGTAATGGGCGTTGGTGATCCACATCTTCGTGCCGTTCAGCACATAGCGGTCGCCGCGTTTTTCGGCGCGCAACTTCATGCTGACCACGTCGCTGCCAGCATTCGGCTCGCTCATCGCCAGCGCGCCCAGATGCTCGCCGCTGATGAGCTTGGGGAGATACTTGGCCTTCTGCGCCGAATTGCCGTTGCGGGCGAGCTGGTTCACGCAGAGATTGGAATGCGCCCCATAGCTTAGCCCCACACTGGCCGATGCACGACTGATCTCCTCAACCGCCACGCAATGGGCCAGGTAGCCCATGCCTGCGCCGCCATATTCCTCATCCACCGTGATGCCATGCAGGCCCAGCGCGCCCATCTCAGGCCAAAGGTAGCGGGGAAATTCGTCGGTCTTGTCAATCTCGGCGGCGATGGGGGCCACACGGTCGGCGGCGAAGCCCCGCACCGTGTCGCGCAGGGCGTCAATTTCCTCGCCAAGGCCGAAATCCAGGGTCGGGATCATGGTGTTGGGCAGCATGCTCACCTCGGTCAGAGCCAAGGCATGAGAGGCGTGGCCCGGCCGCTCAGATAGAGCGCGTCATGCCCAGGTTGTCCAGCACGGGATATTCAGCCCTGCATGCGCCGCAACGCGATGGCCAAAGGCGGGTCATCCGTGGCGAGAACATCCACCCCGAGGGTGAAGGCCCGCTCAATCGAGGCTGCGTGATTGGCACCCCAGACGGAGAGCCGCAGCCCCGAACTACGCAATGCAGCCAGCAGATCCACATCGGCGGTTCGGACGTGGACGCCCACCTCGGTGGCGCCGAGGGAGAGGCACTCAGCCACCGTCTCCAATGGCGTCATGCCGCGCAGGCTGGGCCCGTCCACCAGCCAGACCACCTGCTCGAAGCCACCGAGCGCGGCTGCTTCGAGGACGCTCGGTTTCTCGAAACTCATCAGGATGGTGCGGCGGCGCAGACCCATGCCGTCCAGCAGGCAGGCGCAGCGCGCGACGAGCCCGGGATAGGGCTCTCCCTGCGCGTCGGCCTTGACCTCAAGGCGCATGCGTTGCGCGCTTTGGCCAATAAGCGCTGCGGTCTGGGAAAGATGGGGCAGGCGCTCGCCCCCCGTGCCCTTGACGCGAAGTCGCTGAAGTTCTCCCCAGGAGAATTCACGGACCGCGCCCGAACCATCCGTCGTGCGGTTCAGCGTGGCATCATGGATGACGACCGGTTCCCCTTCGGAACTGGCATGGACGTCGAATTCGACTTGCTCGGCGGGCCAGGCGAGGGCCTTGCGGAAAGCGAGCAGGGAGTTCTCGGGCCAGAGAAACGCCCCACCCCGGTGACTGGCAATTTCGGTCTTGTGCATGGCGCAGTCGTTCCAAGACTGTGCCTGGCCGTCAAGTGAGGCTCAGCTCCAGAGGCCGCCGGCGATTGCCTCGTTCATCTCGGCCACGAAAGCCAGATCGGGCGGATCATTCTCGCATTCGCGCAGCACCGCGTGCGCCAGCGAGGCGACCTGCGAGCGCAAGGGGGCGGGCAATTGATTGGCGGGATCCAGCACGAGAGAAAGCACGACATCCCACAGGCGCCGGTTATCGGCCTTGGCGCGGGCAGTTGCGGACGCGGATTTCTCTGAAAGCGCTTCGCGGATGCTGCGATTCGCCCGGATAAAGACCTCGGCTTCCATCTGCCTGGGCGTTCTGCGCTGCCGGTAGGCGGCCGCGGCGTCTGGGCGGGAAGCGGTGGCGGGTTGCATTCATACCTCGGGAAATGGGGGGTAGCGCGGATAGGTCCTTCTCGCCCTTGCAGAAAGGGCGGGGCGGCGTTTTGCCAGCCCGGCTAAGTCTCGATTTAACGGAAGAGCGAAAGCAGAGCCTGCGGCGCCTGGTTGGCGATGGAGAGCGACTGCGTGCCAAGCTGCTGGCGGATCTGCAACGCCTGCAAACGCGCGCTTTCCTTCGCCAGATCGGCATCCACCAATGAGCCGAGGCCGCTTTCCATGGAGTCCATCTTCGAGCGGTTCGTGGCCATCGCGCCATCAATATTGCGCGAATCCGCACCGAACTTCGACAGCGCCGTGTTGATCGCGGATTCGACAGTCGCGAAGGTCTTGATGTTCGAAGCCGAGCCACCGCCACCGAAATTCGCGTCATCGCCATAGGCCGCGATCGTATTCGCCAATGGACCCGTGGCGCTGGCATCACCATTGCCCAGCATGACCCGTGCCTGTTCGGAAGTCATGGCCGTGCCGGCGTTGAAGCTGAACTCGGTGGGCGATTCGAAGGTGCCCGCAACATCCTTGCCTCGGGTTGCGACGCGCGTGTCGAAGGTCAGCGTTGCGGAATCAACACCCGTGATGTTCAGTGTGCCGCCTCGCTCATTGCGCACCACACCCGTATTAACTGCCGCGCTCGCGGTTGTGCCACTCGAGTCCTGGGAACCCAGAAGGCTGCGCCCGTTGTAGCTGGCATCACCCAGGGAGCGATTGGTCTGGTTGACCAGATTCTCGAAATCCTTGGTGTAGGTCGTGCGGTCGGAATCGCTCAGCGTGTCGGAGGAGAGTTTCGTCAGCGTCTCGCGCATCTTCTTGAGGCTGGAGGAGGTCTCGTTGAGCGCGCCCATCGTGGTCTCCAGCAGACCCTTCGTTGAACCGAGCTGCTCATTCGCGGCACCCAGTCCCGCGATGTCACCACGGATGCGCTGGGCCACAGCGAAGGCGGCGCCGTCATCCTTGGCGTCATTCACCCGAAAGCCTGTCGAGATTCGCTTTTGAGTCATCGACATTTCTTCGTTGGTGCGATTGAGCGACTGCAGCGCCACCATCGCACCGACATTGGTCTGAACCGAATTCATCGTCATTGGGGCTTTTCCCTTTGTTCGAGAGGTAACCAGGGAATCTGGCCACCTCCGGCAACATCGCAGGGAAAACCCAAGAAACGGTTAAGCTGTCAGATATCGGCGTAAGTGTGTGTCTCCGCTTTCGCGCCCGGCTGCGTGACCGCTCCATACCGGGCCGGCCCCACCGTCTGCACATATTTCCACAGGACGCCCGAATTGAAGTTGTGCGTGCGCGGCTTCCACTCGGCCCGGCGGCGGGCCAGCTCAGCCTCGTCCAGCTCCACATCAATCGTGCCGGCATGGGCATCAATGGTAATCTTGTCGCCATTCTTCAGCAGGCCGATCACCCCGCCCACCGCTGCCTCAGGCCCGACATGGCCCACGCAGAAGCCGCGCGTGGCACCCGAGAAGCGGCCATCGGTGATCAATGCCACCTTGTCGCCCATGCCCTGGCCGTAGATGGCCGAGGTGGTGCTCAGCATCTCGCGCATGCCAGGGCCGCCCTTGGGGCCTTCGTAGCGGATGACGATGACGTCACCGGGCTTGTAGGCGCGCTGATCCACGGCGGCGAAGGCGTCCTCTTCGCAATCGAAGCAGAGCGCGGTGCCTTCGAAGCGCAGCTTCTCCATCCCGGCGATCTTCACGATGGCGCCATCCGTCGCGAGATTGCCAAAAAGTGCCACCACGCCGCCGATCTTGCTGATCGGGTGGGAGACGGGGCGCACCACATCCTGGTCGGTCGGGAAGACCACATCGGCGTGGTTCTCGGCGAGCGTCTTTCCGGTGACGGTCAGGCAGTCGCCATGCAGCAGGCCGCCATCCAGCAGCGCCTTGATGATGACCGGAATGCCGCCGATGTTGAACACATCCAGCGCCACATACTTGCCCCCGGGCTTGAGGTCGGCGATGTGCGGCGTATCCCGCATGAGTTGGGCAACTTCCTCCAGCGGGAAATCAATGCCGCATTCATTCGCGATGGCCGGCAAATGCAGCGCTGCATTGGTGGACCCACCCGTGGCCCCCACAATGCGCGCCGCGTTTTCCAGGGCCTTGCGTGTCACGATATCACGCGGGCGGATCTGCTTGCGGATGAGGTCCACCACCTGGAAGCCGCTCTTGTAGGCGTATTCATCGCGCTCAGTGTCGGGTGCCGGTGCGCCGGCGGAATAGGGCAGCGCCAGGCCGATCACTTCGGAAATGCAGGCCATGGTATTGGCGGTGAACTGGCCGCCGCAGGCACCCGCACCGGGGCAGGCAATTTCCTCCAATTCCCTCAATTCCTCGTCGGACATGTTGCCCGCCGCGTGTTGGCCCACCGCCTCGAACACATCGAGCACAGTCACGTCACGCCCACGATGGCGGCCTGGCATGATGGAACCGCCATAGAGGAATACGCTGGGGACGTTCAGCCGCAGCATGACCATCATCATGCCCGGCAGCGTCTTGTCGCAGCCGGCCACACCGACCAGCGCGTCATAGCAATGGCCGCGCATGGTGAGCTCGACCGAATCGGCAATCACATCGCGGCTGACCAGCGAGGATTTCATCCCCTGATGACCCATGGCGATGCCGTCGGTGACGGTGATGGTCGTGAACTCACGCGGTGCGGCGCCGGCCGCGGTCACGCCGCGCTTGGCCGCCTGCGCCTGGCGCGAGAGCGCGATGTTGCAAGGTGCCGCCTCATTCCAGCAGGAGGCGACGCCCACCAGCGGGCTCTCGATCTCCTCGCGCGTCATGCCCATCGCAAAGTAGTAGCTGCGATGCGGCGCGCGCTCCGGGCCGACGGTCACATGGCGGCTTGGCAGCTTGGATTTGTCCCACTTGGTCATTGGCGTTTCCCTGGAGCTTCAGTTGTGGCGAATGGTGCTTGGAGGAGCTAGTGTAACGCCATGTCGGAGATGCTGGAACCGCTCCCCAAAGGAATGACGCGCGAGGCCTATTACGCTTGGGCCGAGGCGCAAACCTGCGGCCGTTTCGAATTGGCGGATGGCGCGGTCATCGCCATGGCGCCCGAGCGCGTCGCTCATACCCGCGCCAAGTCCCGGGCCTGGTTGCTGCTGCGCGAGGCCCTGGCTGCCGCCAACTCCGCCTGCGAGGCCCTGGCCGATGGCGTCACAGTCGAGGCGGGCGAGGGCTCGGCCTATGAGCCCGATGTGGTGGTGCATTGCGGCGAGC
>JBBRVI010000240.1:0-5546 GCA_038247025.1 Acetobacterales bacterium | reverse complement strand
GGCGGCGGTGAGGCCACGGATCTGGGTGGCGGTGACCCCTGCGATCTGGGTGTTGGAGAGCGACCCGACCTGCGTGGCATCCAGCGCCGAGAAGCCCGTGGCACTCAGGGCTGCGACCTGCGATGTGGCCAGGCCACCGATTTGTGTCGTGGTCAGCGCATTCACCTGCGTGCTGGCCAGGCCGCCGACCTGCGTCACCGTCAAAGCGCGAACCTGGGTGCTGGTGAACTCGCCGATATCGGTGGTTGTCAGGCCGCCGATCTGTGCGCTGGTCAGCGCGCGAACCTGCGTGGTGTTGAGAGCGCCGACCTTGGTCTCATCAAGCCCGGAGAGCTGCGTCGTGGTCAGCGCCTTGACCTGGAACTCGCTCAACACGGCGAGCTGTTGGCCGCTGAAGCTGAGCTGAGCGTCGAGGTAGGGGATCTGCGTGGCGGTCAACCCGCGCACCTGGGAGGTGGAGAGCGCGCCGATCTGCGTCGCACTCATTGTTCCCACGGCGGAATTGCTCAGTGCGCCAATCTGCGTCGAGCTCATTGCGCCGATCTGCGTCGTCGAGAGCTGCTGTACGGTGGTCGTTGACAAGGCGCGGATTTGCGCGGTCGAAAGAAGAGAAATGGACATGGCGCACTCCTTTTCCAGAGAGGGCGGAAACGGCATATTGCCGTCGCATAATCTGAGAGGCGCTCTCTGGGAAACGCCTGGTCCGCATCAAGACATTGCCAGCTGAAGGCTTATGAATCGTAAACAGCGGGTGAGATTTTTCACGCCTACCCGAAAAAAGGGCTCAAGCAGCTTTCCGCCGTGTCAGGGGCACGGAATGAATGGCGATGGCACCGCGCCATTGCAGGATAGGCCTGGGAGTTTCAGTCACCCTCGCGCCCAAATGCAGCAGCCCATTGCGCTGTTCCCAAGCCCAGGCGGCGCTATCGGGCCGCATCACGATCCCCGCTTCGGCGATGCGCGGCAGCATGTCGAGGATCACCGAAGCCTGGGCCAGGCTTTGCCCGTCGAGGTTGCACACAGCGAAGGAAAAGCGGCCCTGCCGCGCCACATGGCGCAGAAGGGCCTCCCAATCGCGCGGCTTGCCAGGCGTGCCGGCGAAGTGCAGCGCGGCCGCTGGCTCAGTGCCGAAGCTCGCGTCACTCGACCCAACGCCCAAACCCAGTTGGAAAACGCGATAATCGTGGCAGCGCACCCGGCGGGAACCGAGCCAGGCTTCTAGGCTCGGCGCATCCTGCCGAAGGGCCTGGCTTGGGCGGGCGACCTCACGCTCGAACAGAAAATCCATTTGCAGCAGGCCGCCATTATGCACGCCGCGCAGCCGATGGAATTCCGAGACCTCGGCGCTGCAAAAGCCCAGCGCGCCGAGTGCCGCGAAGACTTCCTCGGCCCGCGCCCCGCCCTGATTGTATTCCACCATGGAGACCTCGATGAGGATGTAGTCCGCATGGCGCAAGACGTCCTGCCCGCCCAGCAGCACGTCCAGCTCGGCGCCCTGTGTGTCAATCTTCACAAGGTCAAAGCGCCGCCCGGCGAAGATGTCGTCCAGGCGCCGCCTGGGGACGGGCGCGCGGACCAGCACTTCGTCGCGGAAGAAATGCGTGTTCTCGCGGTAGAGTGAGGTGCCGGTGGATTGCAGCCATTCGCGGGTCAGAAACAGCTCGGCCACGCCATCCTCGCCCGAAGCGGCCACCCCCCAGCATTCATGGCCGAGTGCAGCCAGCGCGCCGTGGCAATGTGGGTTGGGCTCGACCAACGTGGGCACGCAATCGGGAAAGACCTGTAAAACGCCCGTCGTAAAATGCCCCAGATGGGCGCCGATATCGAGCAGGGTCCGGGGCGCATAGCCCTGGAAGCGCAGCGCTTCGAGCCGTTCTGGTTGCATGGTCTCTCTCGCCGTTTTGGCGCCGGCGATTTTGCCGACATCCCAAGAGTAACCGCGAAGCCTTAGGCCTTCGTTAATGGCCGGATCAGGTATCCGGCTTGATATTGGCACGCCGGATCACGGCACCCCATTTCACGTATTCCTCCTGCTGGATCCGCGCGAGCTCCTCAGGTGAGGAGGCCACCAATTCATAGCCGAGGTCAAAGAAGCGCCGCGCCACATCACTGTCCCGCGCGGTCGCCACAGTTGCGGCGTGCAGGCGCTGCACCACGGCCGGCGGTGCACCGGCCGTCATGTAGATGGCGGCCCAGGTGTAGCTCTCGAATTCCGTGAGCCCTTGTTCGCTGACCGTGCTGAGCTCGGGCATATTGGGGATGCGGGTGCGCGTGCCCGCGGCCAGCGCGCGCAGGCCGCCCTGTTGCACCTGGCCGATGGCGGGCGCGAGGGCGTCAATCATGAAGGTCACGCGCCCGGCCAGAAGCTCGATGATGGCGGGGCCCGAGCCGCGCGTGGGGATATGCGTCGCCTGAACGCCGGCAAGCCCGAGGAACAGTTCCGGCGCCAGATGGGTGATGGAACCCGCACCCGTGGAGGCATAATTGTGGCGCCCGGGCTCGCGGCGCAGCAGCGCGATCAACTCCTGCACATTGGTCAGCCCGGAGGCAGGGTTGACCAGCACCACATGCGGTACGCGGGCGATGAAGCTGATGGGCTGGAAATCGCGCACCGGATCGTAGCGCAGTGTGGGAAACAGCGCGGGCGCGATGGAGTTGGTGGCGCCCGTCGTGCTGAACAATGTGTGCCCATCGGTCGCGCGGGCCACGACCTCGGCGGCAATCGTGCCTCCCGCCCCGGTGCGTCCTTCGATGATGATGGGCTGGCCCAGGCGCTGTTGCAGCCCCGGTGCCAGGATACGGGCGGTCAAATCCGTCACCCCGCCTGCGGCGAAGGGCAGGATCATGCGCAAGGGTTGGCGCGGCCATTCGGGCGTTTGCGCGGAGGCGGCAAAGGGCATTCCGATCGCTGCCGCGAGAAGATGACGGCGCTTCATGATGTTGTCTCCAGGAGATGTTGCGGGACCCGCACGGTCAGCGCCAGCAGACGGAAAGAGTTCGTCTTGCCATGGCCATCAAGGTTGAGGCTGCCATTCACGCCCCCCTCCAGCACCTCATCCACCACGAAGTTGAAGGCATGCAGCAGCGGCAGGTCATGCCGCACGCAGGAGCTGGCGCCGCGATGGCTGAACAACGCCAGCACGCGCTCGGCCGTCACCTGCTCGGCCAGGATGGGGTAGAGCGCGGCGTTGTAGGGGATCAGCGACATGTTGAGGCGGTTGCCCTTGTCGCCCGCGCGGCTGTGCGCGACGCGATGCAGCGGAACTTCGATCATGCGAGCATCTCCCGCGCCGTGCGCACCACAACCCGCGTTGGCACCCGCTCGCGCAGTACCAGATGGCTGCGGGTGAGGATGCGTGGTGTGACGCGCCAGCGTGCCCCGCCCGTGCCCGCCGTGCCGCAGCACAGCATGGCCAGCACCTCGCGCGCGGCTTGGTCGGCGTCGTCGCGCGTGCGGGCCTCGACGGCGAGGCGGATACGGATATCGGGCGGCTCCGGCCCGTCATAGCCGCGCCAGAGTGTGCCGGCATCGCTGTCATGGACGCTGGCCACGCCGATCAGATCGACGCGGGCGCGGACGTCCAGGCCACGAATTTTCATGCGTTGCAGCAGCACCTCCGCCGTGGCGCGGGCGCGGGCCAGGGCGTTGGGGCCAGCAACGGAGACCTCGCCCTCGCCCAGCCAACTGCCCTCGAAACTCGCCGTCACTTTGAGCGTATCCGGGCGCGGCTTGCCGGCGATGCCTCGCACCGCAACACGATCCTTCCCCGTCTGCTCCAGCGTGCAGCCGGTGATGTCGAGCACCACATCGGGCGTAATGTAATGCGCCGGATCGTGCAGCTCATAGAGCAGCTGCTCCTTCACCGTGCGCAGATCCAACAGGCCGCCGGTATTCGCCGCCTTGGTGATGGTGAGGCCGCCCTCCCGCGTCACCTCGGCGATGGGAAAGCCGATATTGGCGGGGTCGGGGATATCCTTGAAGCCGGGGTCCCAAAACACGCCGCCCGTGATCTGGCTGCCGCATTCCAGCAGGTGCCCGGTGGCGGCACCCAGCGCCAGTGCCGCCCAATCCTCTACCCCCCAGCCGAAATGATGGGCGAGGGGGGCTATGGCCAAGGCGGGGTCACTGGTGCGCCCGGCGACCACGACATCGGCGCCCAGCGCCAGCGCTTCGACCAGCGGCTCCGCGCCGATATAGGCATTGGCGGCGATGAGGTTCCAGGCCCCCATGTCGAGCCCCGCATCCGCCTCATGCACCGGCAATTGCCCGTCGGCGACCAGCGCCGTCACGTCATCGCCCTCCACCAGCGCGATGCGCAGATCGGGCAGGCCTTGCGCCATGGCCAGGCGCGCGACGGCACGGGCTGCGGCGGGCGGATTGGCGGCACCCCAATTGCCCAGCAGCGGGATGCCGTGTCCCTTCGCCAGGCGAAGGATCGGCTCCAGCAGGCGTTCCAGCATCGGCTCATAGCCCGCCTCGGGGTCGCGGCGCTTTTCCAAATGGGCCAGGGCCACCGTACGCTCGCCGAGCGTTTCGAAGAACATCGCAGCTGGCAGCCCGCTGGCAATCAGCGTGCGCAGAACCGGCAGCGGCGCGTCCACGCGGTCGCCCGAAAACCCCGCGCCATTGCCGACGAGAAAGCGATCCATGGTGTTCTCCCTGTGCGAAGTGTTCGCCGGGTTCGCGCGGCCGTCAATCGAGCCAAGTGGCGAGCAGCGCTTCACCCAGCGCCGCACAGTCGCGTTCATGCAGACCGAGGGGGTTGATGGTCAGAATCCCCTCACGCAGGCGGGCGGGGTTCACATGCACGGCCGGGCTCCTGGCGCGCAGCCGCGCTTCCATGGCGGCGGCGTCGGGGCAGCGCAGCAGCAGAAGGGGAATTTCGCCTTGCGCAGCGGTCTCGAACGGCAGGCCCGCCGCCGCGCGGACGGCGTCCAGCCGGGACTGCCAGCGCGCCTGGCGCGTGACGGCATCCTCGCTGGTGAAGCGGCGGAGCGCGACGAGCAACCCCACCACCTCCTCGCGCCCAACCTTGCAGGAGCGGCCGATGCCGGTGCGCGGCAGGAAGGCGAGTTGCGAGAGCGCGCCGAATTCTGGTGGTGGGCGGAACTGCGCCTCGGGCAGATCAAGGTCCAGCATCTGCCCGAGTGCGGAGGCGACCAGTGGCCCCCGCCCGGCCAGGATGCCCGATGCCTGCGGCCCACCAATCGCCTTGCCGCCGGAGAAGGCGACGAGGTCGGCGCCGTCATCGAAGAAGCGCCGCAGATTCGTGGCCGGCGGCAATTGCGCCGCCGCGTCCACGATCACTGGCAGCCCAGCTTCACCCGCAACCCGCGCGATGTCGCGCAGCGGCGGTTCAGCATCGGGTTGCGCCACATGCAGGATACCCGCGGTGCGCGGCGTGATGGCGTCCGCGAAATCGCCCACGCTCGCATCGCGCACGCCGGCCCCCGAGACGCGGTCAGGGATGCCCACATCCACCAGCTGCCCGCCCGCGGTCTCGATCGCGCGGTCATACATGTTGCGCTGGCTGCGCGAGATCAGG
>JBBRVI010000239.1:0-5547 GCA_038247025.1 Acetobacterales bacterium | reverse complement strand
GGCCCTGACACAGGCCCCGGCCCCGCCCTTGGCCCCGCCCTTGGCCCTGGCCGAGCCCGAGGAGGACGTGCGCGCGCGTCCTAATCCCTCGGCCCTGGCCAGCGCTGTCGCCTCGGTGGCGTGCGGCAGAAACGTCCTGTTGAGCTGGGATGATCCCATCGAGATGCCTGAGGCCGCGTTGACTGCGGTAGAAGCTGGCGCGCTTACAATCCAGGCGGTCAGCCCTGATCGGCCAGATCGGGCGGATCAATTCCTGGCAGAGGCGGGGGTGCGGCTTGGCCTGACTGGCGAGGCAGAGGCCATACTCGCATCACGCCCAGCCCAGCGCGATTCCTTGCCACCCCCCCTCCATGCCGATCCGGGCGCATGGCGGCCCTGGTGGATGCGCGGGAGCCTCCACGCGACCGATCTGCGTGCCCGGCTGGGCGAGGTGGACCTTGTTGTGCACGGTGGCAATCTTGCCTGCATTGATGGCGACCCACCGCGCCTGCTTGCGGGGTTGCTGGAAACCGGCGCGCGACAACTGATCCTTCGCACGGCAGTGATCACCGAGACGCCGCTACTTGAGGCGGTCGGCTTCTCGGCTGACACTCTCTGGCACGCCGGTGAACTCGCCCATGCCCAAAGCGCGGCGCTGGATGTCGCCCTGCGCGAGGTCGGCGTCACGCTTCCACAATTCACCGCCTTTCCGGGCCGGTTGACGCGCGAGGCGGTCGAGGCGTCCCAGCCTGGCGAAATCTGGTGGTGGTTCATGGGAGAGGCAGCGCTGGAGCGGCTGTTGCGCGAGGCGGGCTGGACCATCCGAACCCGCAAAGCCGACGGCGCACATGTGATCGTCACAGCGAGCCGCTGATGCAGCCGCAGCGCATCTGCCTGCTGACCCTGGATTTCGTCGGACCTATCCGCAATGGAGGCATGGGGACCGCCTTTCTCGCCCAGGCGGAAACCTTCACCGCCGCCGGCCATGACGTGACGGTGCTCTACCCCTCCTCCTACACCGAGACGGAGCCGGTGACGCGCTGGCGCGAGCACTACGCTACGCTTGGGATCAACTTCGTCTCGCTCTATCTGGAAACCAGTGAAGCGGCGCTGTCGCTCGGCGCCTATCAATGGCTGAAGACGCAGCATTTCGACGTGATCCATTTCCACGAAATGCGCGGCATTGGCTATTGGACCACAGTTGCCAAGCGCTGCGGCCTGGCTTTCGCCCAGACGGCCCTGGTGTGCCAGTTGCACAGCCCCACCCTTTGGCACTTCGCCCATTCCGCCCAGTTCCTGAACCATAGCGGCGAGCTGGAAACCGACTGGATGGAGCGCCGCAGTGCGGAAGGGGCGGATATCGCCATCGCGCCATCGCGCTACATGCTCGACACCGTCGCCGAGATGGGCTGGCGGCTGCGCAGCGGCCATGCCGTGCTGCCCAACCTTCTGCCGGCCGCCTTCACCGGGCCCGGCATCCCTGCCCCCACCACCCGCACGATCCGCGAACTGGTTTTCTTTGGCCGGCTGGAGGATCGCAAGGGACTTGGCCTTTTTTGCGAGGCGATGACGCGCCTCATCCGGGCAGGTCAGGCGCCCGAGCGCGTCACCTTCCTTGGCAAGGTGGGCCATATCGGAGGAATGCCTGCGCTGGCCTGGCTGGCCGAGGCGACAGGCCATTGGCCCATGCCCTGGCGCATTGTGAATGATCTTGGGCCTGATGAGGCACGAGCATTTCTCGCTGAGGAAGGGCGACTGGCCGTCATCGCATCGCGCATGGAGAATGCGCCCTACGTTGTGCTGGAATGCCTGGCGGCAGGGCTTCCTCTCATCGCGCCCGATGTGGGCGGCATCGGCGAGTTGGTGGCGGCAGAGGATCATCCGCGCCTGCTTTATGCACGCACGCCCGAAGCCCTGGCTGAAGCGATGGGCCGCGCTTTGCGGGAGGGCGCCACCGCAGGTCGCGCGGCCATCTCACCGGAAGATACGCGCGAGAAATGGCTGGCCTGGCACCGCAGCTTGATCCCCAGGCGAGCCGCCCCTGTGGTGCAATCCTCAACGCCGCTGGTTTCGGTCTGCATGGCCACCTTCAATCGCCACGGCACCCTTGCCCATGCCATCGCCTCGGTCGAGGCGCAGGACTACCCGCGGCTGGAGCTGATCCTGGTGGACGACGCCAGCACTGACCCTGGCGCGCTGCGTTTCCTGGAAGGGCTGAAACCGCGCTTTGCCGCGCGCGGCTGGACCCTGCTGCGCCATGAGAAAAATGCCTGGCAGGGTGTCACCCGCCACCGCGCCGCCGAAGCCGCGCGCGGCGAATTCCTGCTTTTCATGGATGACGACAACGCCTGCTGGCCCGACCAGGTCAGCACCTTCATCCGCGCCGCGCAGCATTCCGGCGCGGATATCCTGACCTGCCAGATGCAGGCGTTCCGGGGCAGCGGGCCGCCGCCGGCGCACCGCAATCGACTGCCCATCGGCTGGATTCCGCTGGGGGCCTGCCCGGCCGTCGGGGTGTTTCGAAACATCCTGGGCGACGCCAACATGTTCATGACCAAAAGCGCCTGGGACCGGATGGGGGGTTTCACGCTGGATCGCGCCTATTTCGAGGATTGGGAATTCCTGCAAGCCGCGACACTCGCCGGGTTGCAACTGGAATGCCTGCCGGAAATCCTGTTCTGCTATCGCATCTGGGAGGGCGCGCAGACCGCAAAGCATGACACAGCCTTCCTCTATCGCAGCTATGCCCGTGCGATGCGCCCTGCCCTTGCCGCCCTGCCCGAAGCATTGCGCCCGGCGCTGCGCCTCGCGATCGAGCGCGAACTGGCCGGCATGCAGGCCCGCCGGGAGGCCTATTGGCAATATGGCGACCCCACCACGCCGGCGCAGGAGTGCATCGCCCGGCATCCGCCCAACAGCGCCGAGGCCATGCTGGCCGCGGCCCGCCACGCCCGCGTCCAGGATCGGGGAGAAACGGCACGCCTCCTCGTCCAACAGGCCCTTCGCCTCGCGCCTGGGCATCCCGAGGCAATGAGACTGGCTGCTGAGCTTACTGGGGAGAGCACATGAAAGCGCTTCGTGAGGCCTTGTCCCTTGCCCTCCCCTATTGGCGCAGTGAGGATCGCTGGGCGGCGCGCGGCTTGCTGGCGGTGGTGGTCGCCCTCAACCTCTCGCTCGTGGCCGCGACGGTGATCCTCTCCTACTGGAGCCGGGAATTCTTCAATGCGCTGGAAGCGCGCGACGCGGGCGCCTTCTCGGCCCTGCTTTTCTCCTGGCAGGACACCGAAAGCGGCCTCATGCCCGGCTTCATCTGGATCGCGACGGCGTATATCCTGATTGCCGTCTATGCGATCTATCTGCGCCAGGCCCTGCAGATCCGCTGGCGCCGCTGGACGACGGAGACGCTGCTCACCTCCTGGCTGACGGACCGCGCCTATTACCGCCTCTCGCTGACTGGCCAGACTGGGAGCCAAGGCGGTGCGGACAACCCCGACCAGCGCCTGGCGGAGGATGCCAAGCTCTTTGTGGATGCAACCCTCACGCTGGGGCTTGGCCTGATGCGCAGCGTGGTGACGCTGTTTTCCTTCCTGCTCGTGCTCTGGAGCCTGTCCGGACCGGCTACGATCTGGGGCATCACCATCCCAGGCTACATGGTCTGGATTGCGATCCTCTACGCCATGCTGGGAACCTGGCTGGCCCATCTCATCGGCCGACGGCTGATCCGGCTGAACTTCAACCAGCAGAAGGTGGAGGCGGATTTCCGCTACGCCCTGGTGCGCTTCCGCGACAGCACGGAAGGTGTCGCGCTCCATCGTGGCGAGGCCGAGGAGCGAGCGGCCCTGCTGACTCGCTTCCGCGCGCTGATGGAAAACTGGTGGGCGCTGATGGTGGCGACCAAGCGGCTCACCTTTTTCACCGCCGGCTACTCCCAGGTTGCCACCGTGTTTCCCTTTGTGGTGGCCGCCCCCGCCTTCTTCGCGGGGCGCATCCCGCTGGGCGGTCTGACCCAGACGGCGCAGGCCTTTGGCGAGGTGCAGGGCGCGCTCTCCTGGATCGTGGACAATTACGCTGGACTCACCGAATGGCGCGCGACCGTGACGCGCCTGGTCGGCTTCCGCGATGCGCTGCAGGCAGCCCGCGCCGCCGGGGCCGAGGGCATTCGAAGTGCGCCCGGCGAGCATGGCCGCGTGACGCTCACCGATTTGCGTCTCACCCTGCCCGATGGCCGGGTGCTGTTGCAGAATGCCGATCTGGAACTCCGCGCTGGCGAGCGAGTGCTGCTGACCGGCGCTTCGGGGAGCGGGAAATCCACACTCCTGCGGGCATTGGCCGGCATTTGGCCCTTTGGCAGCGGCGAGCTGCGCACGCCGGAGGGCGAGGTGGCGCTCTTTCTGCCGCAACGCCCCTATCTTCCGCTCGGCACACTGCGCCGCGTGCTTTGCTACCCCGCCGCGATCGAAGGCTTTACAGAAGGCCAGATCGCGGCCGCGTTGAAGGATGCCGGTCTCTCCCACTTGCTGCCACGCCTCGATGCGGAAGAAGCCTGGGCGCAACTCCTCTCCGGCGGCGAGCAGCAGCGGGTCGCGTTTGCGCGCGCGCTGCTGCTGAAACCGGCATGGCTTTTTCTGGATGAGGCGACGGCCAGCCTCGATCCCGTGGCTGAGCGACAGCTTTACGAAACCCTCGCCGAGCGCCTTCCCCAGGCGATGATCTTCTCCATCGCCCACCGTCCGGCCGTGGCGGAATACCATTCACGGCACATTACGCTGCGCGAAGGCGCCCTGATCGAATAGCCTCAGGCCAGCACGCGGCCGGCCACCGCATCGAGCTTGGCCAATATCGCCGGGTCGCGCATCTCGGGCGCAGTGATGAGCGCATGGTCGAGGGCGCGGTCGCACCCGGCCGGGCAGGCGCCACGCGGTGCGCCGATACGCGGAATGAGCGACTTCACCAAGGCCCGCGCCTTGTCGGCGTTCGAGAACAGCACCTTCACCACCTGGTCCACGGTCACATGGTCATGGTCGGGGTGCCAGCAGTCGAAATCCGTGACCATGGCGACCGAGGCGTAGCAAAGCTCCGCCTCGCGGGCGAGTTTCGCTTCGGGCATGTTGGTCATGCCGATGACGTCGCAGCCCCATTGCCGATAAAGCAACGATTCCGCCTTGGTGCTGAATTGCGGGCCCTCCATGACGAGATAGGTGCCGCCGCGCGTCATTGGCAGGTCCAACTCCTTGCCCGCCTCCTCGACGGCGTCCGACAGGCGCGGGCAGGTGGGGTGGGCCACGCTGACATGGGCAACGCAGCCCGGGCCGAAGAAGGACTTTTCCCGTGCGAAGGTGCGATCAATGAACTGGTCCACTATGACGAAGTGGCCGGGTGGGTACTCCTGACGCAGTGACCCCACGGCTGAAAGCGAGATCACATCCGTCACACCGCTGCGCTTCAGCGCATCAATATTCGCCCGGAAGTTGAGCGCCGAGGGCGGGTTGGGGTGGCCGCGCCCATGCCGGGGCAGGAAGACGCAGCGAATGCCGGCGAGCGTGCCGAAAAGCAGCTTGTCGGAGGCTT
>JBBRVI010000238.1:0-5590 GCA_038247025.1 Acetobacterales bacterium | reverse complement strand
TCCAGCAGCAGGCGGCAGAGCGCCACGCGGCGCCGCTCACCGCCCGAGAGGTTCTCCACCGAAGATTCGGCCGGCGGGCAGCGCAGCGCGTCGAGTGCGATATCCACGCGGCGGTCCAGTTCCCAGCCATCGGCGGCGTCAATCGCTTCCTGCAATTCGCCCTGCTCGGCGAGGAGGGTGTTCATTTCCTCCTCGCTCATCTCCTCCATGAAGCGCTCGCTGATGTCGTTGAAGCGCTTCAACTGGCCCTCCAGCACGGCGAAGGCGGCACGGACGTTTTCGCCCACATTCTTGGTGGGATCGAGCTGCGGTTCCTGCGCCAGGTAGCCCACGCGGGCTCCATCAGCGACCCAGGCCTCGCCGCCGTAATCCTTGTCCATGCCGGCCATGATCTTCATCAGCGTGGACTTGCCCGCGCCATTGGGACCGAGCACGCCGATCTTCACATCGGGCAGGAAGGAGAGGGTGATGCCCTTGAAGACCTCACGGCCACCCGGATAGGACTTGGTGAGGTCCTTCATGACATAGACGTATTGGTAGGCGGGCATGTCTCGGTCCTGCGGAAAGATGTAGATTGAAGCGGGTTCTATCGCATGCTGGGCCGGATGGGGAGGGCAGCCGCATCATGACGCGGTTTGCGCCATCGCTTTGAGGGATGGGCCCTCGATGTTGCCCGCCCTCAAGGAGATGGCGCTTGGGCGAAGAAGTATTGGCCATCGGACAATGCGAGCTTTGCAGCGGCGCCTATGACGACCCCAAGGACCTGCTGGAGGACCATCTCGCGCCTGGCCCACGCTGAAGCGATGTTCCTCAGGACTGGTCCTGCCCGGATTGCGGCGTGGCCAAGACCCATTTCGCACTGCGGAACATCGGCTGAGGGCGGCTGCCTTACTTGGGCGCCAGTACCATGATCATCTGGCGGTTCTCCAGGCGGGGCATCTGCTCCACCTTCACCAGCTCCACCATCTCCGTCCGGATACGTTCCAGCAGCTTCACGCCCAGTTCCTGGTGGGCCATCTCGCGGCCGCGGAAGCGAAGCGTGACCTTCACCTTGTCGCCTTCGCCGATGAAGCCCTTCGCCTGGCGCATCTTCACGTCATAATCGTGATCATCAATGTTCGGCCGAACCTTGATCTCCTTGATTTCAACGACCTTCTGCTTCTTGCGGGCCTCGTTCGCTTTTTTCTGCTGCTCGTATTTGAACTTGCCGTAATCCGTGATCTTGCAGACCGGCGGGACAGCGTTCGGGCTGATTTCCAGAAGATCGAGACCGGCCTGAAACGCCTTGTAGAGCGCATCACGGATGCTCAGGACGCCCAGCATCTCGCCATTTTCGTCAATCAGACGCACCTGCGGAACGCGAATCTCCTCATTCACGCGCGGCCCATCACGCGAGGGGGGCGAAGGGGGCATAGGGCCACGTGCTATGGTCGTCTCTCCTGTTTCAGTTGCGGATAAAATTCAAACCGACTTATGGGACGGCGCGCGTCAGGCTGCAACTGCCGAAGCAGACTGCACGCGCATGTCTGGCGCCATTGCCTCTTTTGCAAGCAGGGCGACCGCGTCTTTCAGCGGCAGGCTCTCCTGTTCCCGCCCTGGCAGGCGTCGGAGCACCAGCATCCCTTCCTCCGCCTCACGCCGGCCG
Organism: Acetobacterales bacterium; assembly: GCA_038247025.1. GTDB lineage: Bacteria > Pseudomonadota > Alphaproteobacteria > Acetobacterales > Acetobacteraceae > Roseococcus. The sequence goes on along the minus strand of JBBRVI010000238.1, from coordinate 3,945 downwards.
ACCACCGCCAGGATGGGCACCCGCGTCTCGATATGATCCACCACCTTGCGGTTGATCTTTTCGTTGCGGATATCGGCCTCGGCCCGCAAGCCGGCGGCGCGCAGCGCGGCCACCACCTGTCCGGCATAAGGCGCCGCATCATCCACGATGGAGGCCACCACAACCTGCTGCGGCGCCAGCCAGAAGGGAAGCCGCCCGGCGGTGTGTTCGATCAAAATCCCGGTGAAGCGCTCCAGGCTGCCAAACAGCGCGCGATGCAGCATCACGGGCACATGCCTCTGGCTGTCTTCGCCGATATACGTCGCACCCAGCGCGCCTGGCATGTTGAAATCCACCTGCAAGGTCCCGCATTGCCAGTCACGGCCAATGGCATCGCGCAGGACGAATTCGAGCTTCGGCCCGTAGAAGGCGCCTTCGCCCTTGTTCACGCCATATTCGGTGATGCCCGCGGCCTTCAGCGCACCATGCAGCGCGGCCTCGCTGCGGTCCCAGACCTCGTCTGAACCCACCCGCTTCTCAGGCCGGTCGGAGAGCTTGATCCGGACCTCCTCGAAGCCAAAATCGCGGTAGATGGAGAGGCAAAGATCAATGATCTTCACGCTCTCCTCCTCGATCTGGGCTTCAGTGCAGAAGACATGCGCGTCGTCCTGCGTGAAGCCGCGCACCCGCATCAAACCATGCAGCGCGCCCGAGGGCTCAAAGCGATGCACCTTGCCGAATTCACCCAGCTTGAGAGGCAGTTCGCGATAGCTGCGCAAGCCTTGCTTGAAGACCTGAATCCCGCCGGGGCAATTCATCGGCTTCAGCGCGAACACGCGATCTTCTTTGGCCTCGGTCAGATACATGGCGTCGCGGAACTTGTCCCAGTGGCCGGATTTCTCCCACAGCGCACGGTCCATGATGTCGGGCGTGTTGATCTCCTGATAGCCCGCCGCCTCCTGCCGCCGCCGCATGTAGTCAATCAGGGTCGAGAAGAGCTTCCAGCCGCGGGGATGCCAGAAGACCGCGCCGGGCGCCTCGGGCTGGAAATGGAACAGGTTCATCGCCTGCCCCAGGGCGCGGTGGTCGCGCTTCTCGGCCTCCTCCAGCATCAGCAGATGCGCGTCCAGCTCCTTTTGGTCGCGCCAGGCGGTGGCGTAGATGCGCGAGAGCATGGCGTTGCGGTGATCGCCGCGCCAATAGGCGCCGGCCACCTTCATCAGCTTGAAGGCGCTGCCTATGGCGCCGGTGCTGGGCATGTGCGGGCCGCGGCAGAGGTCCAGCCATTCGCCCTGACGATAGATGGAGATGGGCACATCCATCGGGAGGTCACTGATGAGTTCGGCCTTGTAGCTCTCGCCGCGCAGTTTGAAAAAGGCGATGGCTTCCTCGCGCGGCCATTCCTCGCGCACGAAGCTCGCGTTGCGGGCGATGATCTCGCGCATCTTGGCCTCGATGGCGGGGAAGTCTTCCGGCGTGAAGGGCTCGTTGCGGGCAAAGTCGTAATAGAAGCCGTTCTCGATGGCGGGTCCGATGGTGACCTGCGTTCCGGGAAACAGCTCCTGCACGGCCTCGGCCAGCACATGGGCCGCGTCGTGGCGGATGAGCTCCAGCGCCTCGGCGTCGCGGCGGGTGATGAAGCGAAGCGCGGCGTCCGCCGTGATTTCGCGGCTCAAATCCATCATCACGCCGTCCACGACCATGGCAAGAGCAGCCTTGGCGAGACCGGGACCGATGGCGGTCGCCACGCCTGTCCCGGTCACCGCGCCGTCAAATTGGCGGATGGAGCCGTCGGGAAGTGTGATGGCGGGCATGAAGTTCTCTTGCTGTCAAAAAGGGAGGCTGACCATGGGCAGCCGGTCTCGTCTGGTCAAGCGCCCGGTTGCGCGCAACAATCGCGCATGACCGAATTGCGCAGCGCCATTTTCCTCGATTTCGACAACCTCCTCTCCGGCCTGCGGGAGGGGGCAGGCGTTGAAATCGCACTCCGCTTTGCCCAGCAGCCGGACATCTGGCTGGAGCGTTTGCTGGGAGACCGCCCCCGCCGCGCCCTGCTGCGCCGCTGCTACATGAATCCCGCCGGTACGTTGGATGATGGCGAGGGTTCGCGGCTGCGCTTTTCGGAGTTCCGCTGGCCCTTTATGGCTGCCGGCTTCGAGGTGATGGACTGCCCCAAGCTGACCCGCCTCAAGAATGCCGCTGATCTCCGCATCGCGCTCGATGCGATGGAGGCCATGCTCGCCCCCCAGACCTATGACGAGTTCATGCTGCTCTCCAGCGATTCCGATTTCGTTCCCCTGCTGCTGCGCCTGCGCGCGGCCGATCGGCGCACCAGGCTGGTCGCCCACCCCGAAGTCGGCCGGGTGGTGCGCGGTGCGGCGGATGAAGTGCTCGGCCTGGACCTGATGGCCACCTGGCTGGGCTGGGAGGCCCCGCGTGATCAGGAGCAGGTCTTTGGCCATGAATCGGCGGAACATCTTCTGGCTGTGGTGCGCGACATCATGACGGAGGCCGAAGCGCCGGTGCATGTGCCGCATCTGGGCCAGATGCTGCGCAGCCGCACGGGGGCAACGCTGCGCGGCAGCGACTTCGCCGGCCATGGTTCGCTTGACGCGATGTTGCTGGCGGCGGGCGGCTTCATTCGCCGCGAGGGGCCTGGCGGTGGCGATGTGATGCGCCCCGAATGGCTTGATCAGCCCTCGCCCGAGAGCGCGAGCGTCGAGCGAAGCACTTCGTCCACGCCAAGCGCGCGGAGCGAAGCATGCTGAAGGACCTGAACGGCCCTGCCGCGCGGGGCGCAAAGGGCCGGGTCGCTCTCATCGCCGAACAGGGCCAAGGTCGGGCAGCCTGACGCGGCGGCCAAATGAGTCGGCCCGCTGTCATTGCCCACGGCCAGCCGCGCCTGGCGGGCCACGGCGGCGAGCTGGCGCAGATCGGTCCGGCCCGTCAGGTCCAGCGCTTGCGGCGCCGCGGCCTTCATTTCGCGCGCCAGTCGAACTTCGGCCGGGCCGCCGCAGATGACCACGGGCATGCCCAGCCGCACTGCCAACTCGGCGAAATGCGCCGCCGGCCAGCGCTTGCGGGGCCGCGCGGCGGAAGCGCCAGGCAGGATCAGCGCGAAGCCTTCGGGCAGGTGGAAATTTGCCACATCGCTGTTCAGCCAATCCAGGGTTGGTGTCGGAAAATCCCGGATGCCGGCCGCGATCAGCTGCCCGCGCTGACGCTCCACCGTATGCAGGTGATCGCGCATCGGGTCCGCATGCGGATGCGAAGCCCCGCGCGCTATGCCGGACCAATCCGCAGCCCCCCCCACAAACAGCCGGTATCGCGAGGAGCGGCTGGAGGTCTGCAAATCATAGACCCGCGTGAAGCCCGCCCGTCGCAGCCGCAGCGCGAGTGTGGCCACTTCGCGCAGGTCGAGCCAATCGGGCCGCCCATCCGTCCACACTGCATCGAACCAGGGCGCGGCGTCGGCGAGCGCCGTGAAGGGGGCTGTGGTCAGCAGCGTGATGTGCGCGCGAGGATGATGCGCGCGGATGGCCGCGAAAGGCGCGAAAGCCTGAACGAAATCGCCGAGGGCCGCGAGCTTGATCACCAGGATGCGCTCCGTCATCCCAACAATTCCTGGTAAACCGCGAGGGTCGCTTCCTGCATCGCCTGCATGGTCGGCACACATTGGCGTGCGGCTTCGCCCATGGCGGCGCGGGCTTCAGCCGGGGCGGCCAGGACCGCTCGGATTCGTGCGGCGAGGGCCGCGGCATCGCCTGGCGGCGTGCGCCAGCCCGTCACGCCCTCCTCGATGGTCTCGCGCGGGCCGCCGAGATCGGAGGCGATGACCACGCGGCCCATGGCCTGCGCCTCGATCACCGTGCGGCCAAAGGCCTCTGCCTCAATGCTGGCATGGATCACGAGATCTGCGGCGAGCAGCGCGGCAGGCATATCCGCCACATGGCCGAGGATGCGCAG
>JBBRVI010000237.1:0-5599 GCA_038247025.1 Acetobacterales bacterium | reverse complement strand
CACCTGGGCACTGGGCAAGCTACATAGGGCTGTGCCGACCGATCTCCCCAACCTGCTGACGCTCTCGCGGATCTTCGCGATCCCGCTGCTCGTGGTGGTGGTCGCGATCCGGGCGCCCTGGGCCGACATGGCCGCCTGCGCCCTGTTCTCCGCCGCGGCCATCACCGATTACTTCGATGGCAAGATCGCCCGTGAGCGCCAGATCGTCTCGGATTTCGGGCGCATGCTGGACCCCATCGCCGACAAACTCCTCGTCGGTGCTGCGCTGATGCTGCTGGCCGGATTCGACCGCCTGCCGAATTGGGCGTTGTTGCCGGCCATTGTCATCATGCTGCGCGAGATCCTGGTCTCCGGTTTGCGCGAATATCTGGCCGGGTTGAATGTCGGCCTGCCGGTGACGGCGCTGGCCAAGTGGAAGACGGGGTTTCAGATGGGCGCGCTGGGCACCCTTCTGGCCGGCGATACCGGGGCCGCCGTGGTTGGCCTGGGCTGGCTGCCAGTCTCCCTGATTGGTGAACTCATGCTCTGGACGGCGGCCGCACTCACGCTCTTTACCGGCTGGGATTACCTGGCCGCAGGGCTGCGCCACGCTGGGCGCGAAGTGCCGCCTTCACGTCCGGACCCTTCGCGCCCGGCGTCGCGGCCTTGAGATCAAGCCCCGCTGCGCCCATGTTGGATACCAAGATGTTTATGCGTTCCAGGAGTCTCGGATGCGTTTGAAGCCGGCGGCAATCAAGGCCCTTTGCCTCATCACACTGGCGGTCGGGCTGTCTGGCTGCACCCGCGCTGGCAGTTCGATTGCAGGTGTTCAGGCCTACCTTTCCGGCACGCATGATCGCTTCGGCCCGAATTGGGGCGGGGTGCGTCCAGCCATGCCGACGGATAGTCTGACCGTGCAGCGTGTGCGCGGCGCGGCTGACCCGCAGCAGCCGTTGCGGCCCGAACCGGGAGATGTCTGGCCTGGTGAGGACGCGCCCCGCGCCACCCTCGCCAATCCCGAGGATGTGCTGCGTGGCCAGGCCACCCGCAGCAGCAGCCTCAATGATCCTTCAGCGCCCCCACGGCGTTCGCGCGGCAGCAGCGGTGCGTTCGAGCAGGCACCTGGGGCGGCCCCTGCCGTCGTCTCCCCGATCTTTGAAGCGCCTGCCGCACCGCCACGCGCCAACCGCACTGATGGCGCGCCTTCGATTGGGCAGGTGTTCCAGTCCCAGCAGGGCCCTGTCACCACGACTGGCGGATCGGGACGGGTGAGCACCACCATTTCCCCGCAGGGTTCGGGTCTCGCCATTCGCGATGGCGCCACCACAACGCTCATCGGCCCGGGCGGCAACGTCCAGCAGGTGCCGACTCCGCGCTGAGCCATGCAAATCCTGTATTTTGCCTGGGTGCGCGAGAAGATCGGCCGCAGCGGCGAGGAGATCACCCTGCCCGCCGACGTGCGCGATGTGGGCGGGCTGATGCATCATCTCTCCACCATGAGCCCTGGCCACGCGGCGGCCTTCGCGAACCCCACGGCCATTCGCGCCGCCATCAATCAGGATTTCGCGAGGGCCACTGATTGTGTGACGAATGGTGACGAAGTGGCCTTCTTCCCGCCCGTCACTGGGGGCTAGAAATGGCCCGCATCGTCATCCAGGAAGCGGAATTCGACATCGCGGCGGAGATGGCGGCCCTCACGGCAAGCCGCACCGATATCGGCGCCTTGGCCAGCTTCACGGGCATCTGCCGCGCCGATGACAGCCTGGCCGCGATGGTGCTGGAGCATTACCCCGGCATGACAGAGCGTGCCATGGCGAAGATCGCTGCAGATGCCGAGGCGCGATGGCCGCTGACCGGCTGCACGCTGATCCATCGCGTGGGTCGGCTGCCCCCGGGGGCGCCCATCGTTCTGGTGCTGACCGCAAGCAGCCATCGCGGCGCGGCGCTGGAGGCCTGCGCCTTCCTGATGGATTGGCTGAAGACCCGCGCACCCTTCTGGAAGCGTGAGGAATTCACGGCAGGCCATGCCCGATGGGTCGAAGCCCGCGCTGAGGACGATGCCGCGGCACAACGGTGGTAGGGCGGACCAGAGCCATCCTGGCCATCCTGGCGGGCGGCCTGCTTTTGATCTGGCCTGCCTTCCTGAACGGATATCCCCTGCTCTTCAGCGATTCGGGCGCGTTTCTGGCGCAAACCACCGTGCCGCTGATGATCTGGGACAAGCCCTGGATCTACGGACCCTTTGCCTGGGTGTTTCACCAGCATATCAGCCTCTGGGGCGTGGTGGTCGCGCAGGGGGTCATGGTCTCCCACCTGTTGTGGCTGTTGGCACGGGCCTTGGGGCGCGCCAGCCCGGGCTTTCATCTGGTATTGTGCGCAGGCCTCGCGCTCTTCACCACCGCACCATGGTCGGCGGCGATGGTGATGCCCGACATTCTGGCGCCGGTGGCGGTGCTTTGCGCGGGGTTGCTGGGCTGGGCCTGGGCTGATCTGGGCCGAGGCGAACGCGTCTGGCTGCTGCTGCTGGGCAGTGTGGCCACTGCCTCGCATCTTTCGCATCTGCCGGTGGTGTTCGCGCTGCTGGTGCTCGCTTTGCTGCTACGCGCCGGATGGGGGGCAGCGCTGCGGCTCGCGGCCCCGCTGGCGGGTGCGGTGGCACTGCTTCTGGTCACCAATTTGGTGGGCCATGGCCGCCTCGCCATCTCGCCCTTCGGCAGTACATTTCTGCTGGCGCGCCTCATCGCCGATGGGCCGGCTGCGCGCACCATCGCCGCGCGCTGCCCCGAAGCGGGCTGGTATCTTTGCGCCTTTGCTGGCCGGCTGCCGACCCATTCGGATGACTTCCTCTGGCTCCCCGACAGTCCGGTGAACCGAACCCCCACGGGCGAGCCCATCTTCCTGGGCGGCATGCGCCTCGCCCCCGAGGCCAGCGCGATCATTGCAGAAACGCTACGCCGCGAACCTTGGGGCGTGATCCAGGGCGGGTTGGGCAATTTCCTTTGGCAGATGCGGCGCACCCGTCTTGGCGACACTCTGGGCGCTCAGCATCTGGGCGAAGCGGTCCGCCCGCGCCTGGTTGAGGCTTTTCCGGCATCGGCCGTCATGGGCTATGACAATTCCATGCAACGCGCCGGCCAGTTGCGGCCCCTGGCGCGGAGCATCGCCTGGCTGCACCCCTGGGTGCTGGTCCTGGCCACGCCCTTCCTCCTGTTTGCTTGGCGGCGCGCCCATAAGGCGCGCGATGCCAGGGCCTTGGGTCTGCTGCTTTGCCTGCTGGTCGGGGTCACGGGCAATGCGCTTGCGGCGGGAGCGCTTTCCATGCCGCATCATCGCTACCAGGCTCGTATTGCCTGGCTCCTGCCGATGGGAGCAGTGCTCTTTTGGCGCAGGCCGGAGCCTGCGCCAATCCTCGCGCGGTAAAGGCGCCAGGCCTGTTCAGTTCCCGATGCGCACCGAGCGCAGCGGGAAGCCATTATCGGCCTGCTGCACCAGCGTCACATTGGTCCGTGAGGCCCAGACCACCTGCTGCTGATGCAGCGGGATATAGGCCACATCCTCCTGCAACACACGTGTGGCCTGGGTGATCAACTCCTGCCGGCGGGCGGGCGTGGTCTCGACCGCGATCTGATCCAACAGCGCGTCAAAGCGCGGATTGGAATAGCCGCCATTGTTGAACACGCCGCGCGTGCCATCGCGCGTACCGGCGAGGTTGAACAGCGCGTTGTGCGCGTCATAGGTGTTGGGCGTCCAGCCGAGCAGGTAGAAGCTTGTATTGTAGCGGGGCGCATTCACCTCGGCGAAGAAGCGCGCGCGGGTCTGGGCGGCCAATGTGACGCGAATGCCGATGCGCGCCAGCATGGAAACGACGGCCGTGCAGATCGCCTCGTCGTTCACGTAGCGATCATTGGGGCAGTCGAGTGTCACGCCAAAACCGTTGGGGTAACCCGCCTCGGTCAGCAGACGGCGCGCACCATCCAGATCTACAGGCGGACGAGCGTCATTGGCCTCCAGGAACCCGTTCACGCCGGGGCCAAAAATCTGCCCCGTGGGCCGAGCCTGGCCGCGCATCACGCGGGTTGTGATCGCCTGGATATCAATCGCCTGGTACATCGCCCGGCGCACGCGAACATCCTGGAAGGGGTTGCGGCCGCGCACATCGCTCTTGAGCAATTCGGCGCGGGACTGATCCATGCCGAGATAGATCGTCCGCAGCTCAGGCCCCTGAATGATGCGCAGATTTGCCGTCCGGCTGATGCGCTCCATATCCTGCGGCGGCACGGTATAGACCATGTCCACCTCACCGGAGAGCAACGCGGCGATGCGCGTCGCGTCATTGGCAATCACGTTGAACTCGACGCGGGTGAGGTTGTGCTCCGCGCGGTCCCACCAGAGCGGGTTGGGGGAGAGCACCGTGCGGCGATCCGGCTCTCGGCTGACCAGCACGAAGGGCCCCGTGCCCATGGCGTTGCGGGTGGCGAAGTTTTCCTCGCGCGAGGTGAGATCGGCCACGCGGGCGGCGTTGTTGCGCTCCAGCCAGGCCTTGCTCATCACACCGAAGCTGGTGAGGTTCTCCGGCAGGATCGGGTCCGGCACACGGGTGACGAGGTCCACCGTGAAGGCATCGGGCGTGCGCACCTCGGCGACAGTGGCAAAGAAGGAGCCGACATTGGAGCCAGGCCCACGCGCGCGCGCGATGGAGAAGGCGACGTCCTCGGCCGTGAGGGGCGAACCGTCGGAGAACCGCACACCACGGCGCAGATGGAAGCGCCAGGTGAGAGGGTCCACCTGTTCCCACCGCTCGGCCAGCGAAGCTTCCAGGCGCAGGTTGCGGTCACGGCGGACCAGCGGCTCATAGAAATTCTGGTTGAAGGTGAGGAGGAAGGTTTCCTGCCGCGAATAGGGGTCCATGGAATTGACGTCGCCGTCATTGGCCCAGCGAAACAGGTTGGCCTGGGCCGGTAGGGCCAGGCTCGCCGCGAGCGCGGCGGCGGCGAGGAAGGGGCGGAACATGGATGGTCTCCCAAAACGCAAGATGCCGGCGCAGGTTAGACCTGCACCGGCATCATGACGAGTGGGGGAGATCAGGCGGCGCGGAAAGCTGTGGGAAGCGTCAAAACGGCGGCATCAACCAGCTTCGCGTCTGCGGACGCATCATGGCGCGCAATGATGAGGTCCCGCACTGCGGTGGTGGCGATTTGAGCAGCTGCATTGCGCACTTCGGTCAGAGCGCTGGCTTCGGCGGCGGCGATGCGGTCCATCGCCATACGCTCACGCCGCTTGGAGGCGGCTTCGGCCTCGACGGCGGCGGCGAGCGCCAGGCGCTCGGCCTCCTTGCGGGCGCGTTCGATCATGGCTGCGGATTCGCGGATCGCTTCGTCACGCTCGGCGGCGGCGCGGGCCATCATGGCCTCGGCCTCGGCGCGCAGGCGGCTCGCTTCCTCCAGTTCGGAGCGGATGCGGTCGGTGCGGGCATCCAGCATGGAGGTGATGCGCGTCCAGGCCGTCTTGCCCACCAGCAGGGCGAAGATGACAAAGCTGGCGGCAACCCAGAATTTCGGATCCTGCAGCATCAGACGGAACCCCGGCTGGCGGCGCGGTCAACGGCCGCGGTCACGTCATT
>JBBRVI010000236.1:0-5600 GCA_038247025.1 Acetobacterales bacterium | reverse complement strand
GGCCTCGCGCGGAGTGATCAGCCCGGCCTTCTCGCCGCGGGTCAGGGCGCGGGAAATCCAGGCCTCGGCAGCGCGGGGGAGTGTCATGGCGGCATCGCCCGGGGCCAGGCCCGCGAGCGCAGCCGCGGCTTCATCCTCCCAGGAGGCAGGGATGGCCAAGGCGCGCAAGGGCGCATCCGGGTCAGCACCAATTCGGATGCGCCGCAGCGCCACCCCTTCCCACAAGCTTCCGGTCATGCGTACCATGTTGTGACCCTAGTGCAGGCGCCTCCCGCCGTGAAGCCGCATGATGTGTCCAGAACGGGAACGGACCACAAGATGTTGTGGAGAACTCTCGGCTCTATGCACTTTGCGGAAACCGACGTTTTGTGGGAATGTGCGGGATGTCCTCGATCCAGCTTTTCCTCACCCGCCTGACCAGCCGCAAGGTGGGGAAGGATTCCATCGGCAATGCCTATTATGAGAGCAGGCGGGCCGAGGCGATCTATGGCCGCCGTCGCCGCACCGTGGCCCTGGCCAAGGGGCTGGACAGCTCCATCGTGCCGCCGGAATGGCATGCCTGGCTGCATCATTTGACCGATGCGCCCCTCGCTGGACCTCAATTCGCCTGGCAGAAGCCGCATTTGCCCAACCTCACTGGCACCGCGCAGGCCTGGCGCCCCAAGGGCCATGATTATGCGGGTGGTCAGCGCCGGATCACGGGCGGGGATTATGAGGCCTGGACGCCGGGCGGCTGACAGGCCATCTCTCCGCACATGAAGAATCCGCACGCATGAAGGGCCGCAGCATCACCGAGGTGCTGACCGGCGCCATGGTCCTCGTCGCCGCCGGGGTCTTCCTGGTTTACGCAATCCTGCATGGTGGCCGGGCGCCCCAGACCAGCGGCATCGCGCTTACCGCGCAATTCGACCGCGTGGACGGACTCAACTCTGGTGCCGACGTCAAGATCGGCGGCGTGAAAATCGGCTCGGTGACGGAACTGCGCATTGATCCGCGCACCTTCCAGGCCGTGGTGACCATCCGCATCCGCCCTGATTTGAGCCTGCCCACGGATTCTTCTGCCGAAATCACCTCTGAAGGGCTTCTGGGCGGAAAATACGTCTCCATCGTGCCCGGTGGCGCTGATCGGCTGTTGGCCGATGGGGGCCGCATCACCGAAACCCAGGGCTCGGTCAGCCTGGAGAGCCTGTTGGGCCGCTTCATCTTCTCGGTGACGCAGATGAACACCACTCCCGCCGCTCCGCCGCAATGACTGGCGCGCCTGCCCTTTGGCCGGGGGCGGACGGCCAGCCGATCTCATGCCGGGAGAAGGTGAAGCAATTGGCCGAGAACCACGCCGAAGCCAACCAGGTGCTGGCCGATGCCTTTGAAGATGCGGTGCTGATGGGCGTGGATGAAGCGGCGATGCGCGCCATCCTGACCGAAATGGTCGCTGCCTTGCAGAGCCCGAAGCGGCGGTGATCCGCGCGCTCAGCCTCACCGTCTGCCTGGCTTTGTCTGGATGGGTCGCCGCGCAGGAATGGGTGCCGCGCCGCGTGGGCGAAATTCAGGCGCTGGACAAGGTGAACGCGCGCGTCGCCACGCTCCGCGCCACCGTAGGGGAGCCCGCGCGCTTCGGCACTCTGACCATCACCCTGCGCGCCTGCCACGGCCGCCCGGCCGACGAGGTGCCCGATGCCGCGGCCTGGATGGAGGTGACCGATCAACGCAGCCCCGCCGGGAGTGGCCCGGTGTTTCGCGGCTGGCTTTTTGCCGATGCGCCCGCGGTGAACATGTTCGAGCATCCGGTCTATGATTTGCGGATCCTGAGCTGCCGCTGACGCCGGCTGCCGCAGGCCCCCGATTGAACCGCCACGGCATGGGCCTCAGGTCGGCGCCACCGCCTCCACACCTTGCCGCTATGCTGGATCAAAGCCATCCGGCTTCCGGCGCAGCCTGTCCGGTTGCGCACCCTTATGTCAACGAAATGCGCCTCGCGGGATGGCGCGACGCATCGCAGGGCGCATATCTGGTGAATGGCCGAAGCCCTGATCGTCGAAAACCTCGTCAAACGCTACACGCCGGAAACTGCGCCCGCGGTGGACGGGCTGAGCTTCACCATGGAGCCGGGGCAGACCATCGGCCTGCTGGGCGGCAATGGGGCGGGCAAGACCACGACCATCGCCATGCTGCTGGGGCTCTTGGTGCCGACATCGGGACGGGTCATCGCGCTCGGCCATGACATGGGGAATGACCGCTTCGCCGCCTTGGCCAGGATGAATTTTTCCTCCCCATATATCAGCCTGCCGCACAAGCTGACGGTGCGCGAAAACCTCAAGGTGTACGGACATCTCTACAACGTGACCGGGCTGAAGGCGCGCATCGCCACCCTGGCCGAGGAACTGCAACTGACCGAGTTCATGGACCGCCCTGCCGGCCAGCTTTCGGCGGGGCAGAAGACGCGTGTGGCGCTGGCCAAGGCGCTGATCAATACGCCCGACCTGCTGCTGCTCGATGAACCCACCGCAAGCCTCGACCCCGATACGGGCGACTGGGTGCGCACACGGCTGGAGCGCTACCGGGAGAGGACGGGCTGCGCCATTCTGCTCGCCAGCCACAACATGGCCGAGGTGGAGCGGCTGTGCGGCCATGTGCTCATGCTCAAGCAGGGCCGCGTGGTGGATGAGGGCAGTCCGGAGGCCTTGATCGCGCGCTTCGGGCGGGAGGATCTGGAGCAGGTGTTCCTGGACATCGCGCGCGGCACGCGGGTAGGGGAGAGCGCCTGATGTCGTCCGATCAGGAAGCGGAGCGGAGCGTGAATCGGCCGGCGCAAAGCATTCGTCGTGTGTGGGGGTTGGTGTACCGCCATCTCGCCCTCTACCGATCCTCACCGCCCCGCCTGATCGAGCTGATGTACTGGCCCATACTCCAGATGGTCGTCTGGGGTTTTGTCACCGCCTATCTGGCTGGTGTGCAGAACAATGTGGCAAGTGTGGCGGCCGGCGTGCTGCTCGGCGGCGTGTTGCTGTGGGAGGCGGCCTTGCGCAGCCAGATGGGGTTTTCCATCTCCTTCCTGGAGGAAATCTGGTCCCGCAATCTGGGGCACATCTTTGTCTCGCCGATGCGCCCTGGCGAGATGGTGGCGGGGCTCATGGTGATGAGCGTGCTGCGCACCTGCATCGGCGTGGTGCCCGCCATGGGGCTCGCCTGGGTGCTGTATGCGTTCAACATCTTCGCGCTCGGCCCGCTGCTGGTCGCGCAATTTGCTGCGTTGATCATCATGGGCTGGGCGGTGGCGCTGGGGGTGACGTCGCTGATCCTGCGCTATGGCGCGGGGGCGGAGGCGCTGGCCTGGTCGGTGCTGTTCGGGATCACGCCTTTTGCCTGCGTCTTTTATCCAGTGAGCGTGCTGCCCGTCTGGTTGCAGCCCTTCGCGCTCGCCTTGCCGGCAGCGCATGTGTTCGAGGGGATGCGGGCCGCGCTGGTGGAGCAGCGCATGGATTGGGGCCACCTGGTCGCGGCCTATGTGTTGAACGCGGCCTGGATCGCGGGCATGGCCTGGGTGTTCATGCGCCAATTCCAATCGGCGCGGGTGCGGGGCGCCTTGCTGAACATCGGGGAGTGAAGGGGCCTGGCCCCTTATGAGAGGAAGCTGAAGATATCCCCTTCGGCACGCCGGCCCTCGATGTGCCGCCGGTGCCACAGCGCGTAGAACAGCAAATGCCAGGCTGCGGCCCCCGGCTTCTTCTCGCCCGCGTGCCGGAAAATCTGTTCAACCCGCCCCGGCTTGCAAAGTTCCGCCACGCCGGCCTGCCGCGCCACCAGCGGCCCCAGCACATCCGCGCGGCGCTCGATCCAGGCGCCGATGGGCACGGTGAAACCCTGCTTGGGGCGGAAGGGTTCGCTGGCGGGGAAGTTGCGGCCGAGCCACTCGCGCAGCAGGTATTTGCCCTGGTTGTCGCGAATTTTCAGGCTGTCGGGGAGGCGGAAGGCGGCTTGCGTCACGCCGGAATCAAGGAAGGGCGTGCGCCCCTCCACGCCATGCGCCATGAGGCAGCGGTCCAACTTGGTCAGCAGGTCATTGGGCAGCCAGTCCGCTACGTCCAGCGCCTGGGCGGATTGCAGCCGGGTGCGCCCGCCGCGGGCGGCATCGCCTTCGGCTGCGGCGATCCCGTCGCGCCAGAAATGCGGCTCGTTGCGCAGCACGTCCAGCCGGTCGAAGGTGCCCCGCGCGCGCATCGCACGGCCCCAGCGCCACCAGGGGCGCATCGCCGCGCGGTAGCGGCCGTAGCCGCCGAAGATCTCGTCGCCGCCCTCGCCCGAGAGCACCACCTTCACCTCCTCGCGCGCGCGGCGGGCGAGGAACCAGGTGGGGATGATGGCGTAGTCGGCCGCAGGGTCGTCCATGGCGCTCACGATCTCGGGCAAGTGCTGCCAGACCATGGCTTCATCCACCAACACCTCAATGTGCTCGGCACCCGCGGCCTGGGCCGCGCGGCGGGCATTGGCGCGCTCATCGGCCGCGCCTTTTACGTCAAAGCCGGCGGTGAAGGCCTTGACCGGTGTCTGGTTCAATCGCGTCATCATTGCCAGGATCGCGGCGGAATCCGTCCCGCCTGAAAGGAACAGCCCATAGGGAACATCGCTGCGCTGATGCAGCGAAACGCTTTCCTCCAGCGCGGCATCGAGGCGTTTGATCGCCTCCTCCTCGCCGATGGTCTCGGGCGGGCCTTCGGGGAGCGCCATGCGGCGATGGCGCTCGACGATCTTGCCATCGGTTATGCTCAAGCTCTCGCCAGGCAACAGACGGCGGATGCCCTGGAAGATGGTCTCCGCACCCGTGGTGAATTGCAGTTGGAGCAATTCGTCGCGCGCCTCGGTGCGGATGCGCGGCGTGACGAAGCCGCCGGCGATCAGCGCCTGGGGTTCGGAGGCGAAGGCAATCCCGTGCTCGGTCTCGGCGATGTAGAGCGGCTTGATGCCAAACGGGTCGCGCGCCAGCACCAGCCGGCGCGAAGCGCGGTCATGCAGGGCGATGGCATACATGCCGCGCAGCGCATCCACGAAGGCCAGGCCATCGCGGCGATAGAGATGCAGCGGCGGCTCGCAATCCGATTGCGTGGTGCAGCTGAGCTGGTTGAGCTGGCGCAGCTCGCGGTAGTTGTAGATCTCGCCATTGGCGACGAGCGCCGCACCGCCGGCGAAAAGCGGCTGGTCGCCGGTGACCAGGTCAATGATGGAAAGCCGCGTATGGGCAATCGCCACGCCGCCCGCGACTTGCTGGCCCGAGCCATCCGGCCCGCGATGGGCGAGGGCCGCCACCATCGCCTCCAGCGCACCTTCGGGCAGGCTGGCGCCGGGGCGGAGTGCGATCCCCGCTAGGCCGCACATGGTTTGGGCATCCTCATCGCTGAACCTTGTGCAGGAATTCGCGCCATTGCGCGAGGACCGGCGCCTCGGCGAAGTTTTCTTCGAATTGAGCGCGACCTTTGGCCGCAAGATGCGCAGCGCGCGAAGCGTCCGGCAGCAGGGCATTGATGGTGGCGGCAAGTGGTTCCACCGCATCCACCGGTACCAGCAGCCCTGTCTCGCCCTCCGCTATCAACTCGCTCGGCCCCTGC
>JBBRVI010000235.1:0-5672 GCA_038247025.1 Acetobacterales bacterium | reverse complement strand
GGCATCCGAGGTGAGCGTGTTGGTCATGGTCTGCACGCTGATAGGCGCATCCCCGCCAACCAGGACCTTGCCCACGCGGATCTGGCGCGACTTGCGGCGCGCAATGTGCTGATAAGGCCGGTAGCTCATGCAATCCCTCGGAAACGGCGTTCGGCGCTCAATATAGGCGCGCGCAGAGGAATGCCAAAGCGTCCTATTGCGCCGGGCGCTGCGGCGTGGGCGATGGCGCGGAAGCCGGAGGGGGATTCAACCGGGCCGGAGCCGGCGGTTGGCTGGCGGGCGGCGCTGGCACGGGGGTCCCCGCGGGCCTCGATGCCTGGCTGGCGGGTGCCTGGCTGGCGGGTGCCTGGCCGGCAGGCGCCAAGGTTGCAGGCGCCAAGGTTGCAGGCGCTTGCGCCGGAATACGCGGCTGGCGCAACTGGTCCGCGATCAGGGGAATGTCCCGGCGGACGCCTTGCAAACCCGAAAAGGCCGGCGCTGGCTGGCCGTCCAGCAGAACCTCCAGCAGCGCGATATTGCCCACCGAAAGCAGCAAGCCCTCGCGCTGGGGAACCACGAAACTCTCGCCCTGACGAAGATTTCGCGACAGCAGCGTCTGGTTGCCCCGCGTATCCCGAACCTGCGTCCAGATTTCCGCGCGCGCGCGCAACGTGATGCGCGGTGGTTCGGGTGGCGGCGCGGCCGGCGTGACGACAGGCGGCGGCGGCACCTGTACGGGCACCTGGGTCGGCACAGGCAGCGCGGGAACTCCGAGAGGCCCCGGACTGACGGTGGGTGCCGTCGCTGGAGCCGAGGCGCTGGGCCGAAGCGCCTCGCCTGTGCGTGCGGCCGGCTCCAAACGGGCCGGGACGGGCGGGATGGCATCCACCGTCCGGTTGCCAGTCCCGGCCCAATTGTACCAGGCGGCATAGGCACCCACAGCGATCACCGCGCCGACCAGGACAACCACGCCTGCGGGAAAGCCTCGCTCAGGCACGGGTTCAGGGAAAACCAGATCAGCCTTGCGGACGCCACCGGCCACCGCATCGCGCAGACGACGGACCATATCCGCCGGATCAAGACCAAGGGCACCAGCGTAATTACGTACGAAACCAATCGCATAAGCGGGGGACGGCATGTCCCTTACCCGTCCTTCCTCCAGCGCCACCAGATAAACGCGGCGGATACGGAGTTGCGCCGCCACATCCTCGATGGAGAGGCCAAGGGCGAGGCGCGCGTCGCGCAATTCCTCACCAAGCCGGGCGGCATCCACGGGCTGGGCCTCCTGGGGGCGGAAGCGTTTCATGTCAGCGAACACGGGCATAGGGTTAACCCCTTCTGGCAGGGGCCGCAAAGCCCCCCGCGGGGTGAGACGAGAACTTCATGCGAAACCCCGTCGCGCCGCCACGGCCGCTGCCGCCTGGCCGATCAGCTCCGCCACAATCTCGGCCGCTGGCTGCTCGCGCGTCACCATCCCAACGCTTTGGCCGGCCATGAGGGAGCCCTGCTCGACGTCGCCCTCAATCACGGCCCGACGCAGCGCGCCAGCCCAGAAATGCTCGATGTTGAGTTGCGCCTCGTCCTTTGCGAGTTCGCCGGATTGAAAGCGCTTCAGCACCACGGCCTGGTGCTCCATGAAGCGCTTGGTGCCCTCATTTTGCAGGGCGCGCACTGGAATGACCGGAAAGCGCTCGTCAATCTGCACGGTGGGCAAGGCATCGCGCGCGTTTCCGCGAATGAAGGCGCGCTTGAAATTCGCATGCGCGATGCTTTCCGTGGCGCAGACGAAACGCGTACCAAGCTGCGCACCAGCGGCACCCATCTCCAGATAGGAGAGGATCGCCTCTCCGCGCCCGATGCCGCCAGCCACAAAAACCGGCACTTCGGTGATGTGTGGCAGGATTTCCTGCGCCAGCACATTCAGGCTGACCGGCCCGATATGCCCCCCCGCCTCACTGCCCTCAATGACCAGCGCATCGGCACCGCTGCGGATCAACTTCTTGGCCAGGGCATAGGCGGGCGCGAAACAGATGATCTTCGCCCCGCCTTCCTTCGCGCGCTTGATGGCCGAACCGGGCGGAATGCCGCCGGCAAAGACAATATGCGTGACCCCATGCGAGATGCAGGTATCCACCAATTGCTCCAGCAGCGGATGCATGGTGATCAGGTTCACGCCGAAGGGCTTGCTGGTCAGCGCCTTGGTCGCCGCGATCTCCGCATCCAGATGGTGCGGCTGCATGGCCCCGCAGGCGATCACGCCAAAGGCGCCGGCATTGGAAAGTGCCGCGACAAGATTGCGCTCGCTCACCCAGGACATGGCCCCGCCCAGCAACGCATAGCGCGAGCCAAAGAAGGCCGCTCCGCGCGCCATCAGGCGGTCCACTTCGTCCAAGGCGGCTCTCGGGAGGGTGACCGTTTGATCCATCATGCTGCGTCCAGACCATAAGCCGTATGCAGCGCGCGCACGGCGAGTTCGGTATAATCTGTGGCCACCAGCACGCTCACCTTGATCTCGCTGGTGGAGATCACCTGGATGTTGATGCCCTTCTCCGCCAAGGTCTTGAACATGGTGGCCGCGACGCCTGCATGGGTGCGCATGCCGATGCCGACGACGCTGATCTTGACCACATCGGGGTCCGCGATCAGGGCCTCGAAGCCCAGCTCGCCCTTTGCCTTCTCCAGGATATCCCTGGCACGCGGCAGGTCCGAACGGCTCACCGTGAAGGTCATGTCCGTGCCGCCATCAGCGCCCATGCTCTGGACGATCATGTCCACATTCACATTGGCCAGCGAAAGTGGGCCAAAGATTCGCCCGGCCACACCCGGGCGGTCCGGCAGGCGGCGCAGCGTGACCTTCGCTTCGTCACGGGAATAGGCAATGCCGGAAACAATCGGCTTCTCCATGATCTCGTCCTCATCCACGACCAGCGAGCCTGGCTTGTCCTCGAAACTTGAAAGCACCTGCACGCGAACCCGCGCCTTCATGGCGAGTTCGACGGAGCGCGTCTGCAACACCTTGGCACCAACCGAGGCCAGTTCCAGCATTTCCTCATAGGAAATGCGATCCAATTTCCGCGCGCGCGGCACAATGCGCGGGTCGGTCGTATAGATGCCGTCCACATCCGTGTAGATATCACACCGATCCGCCTTCAGCGCGGCCGCCAGCGCCACCGCCGAAAGATCCGAACCACCGCGCCCCAGCGTCGTCACGCGGTTGCGACCCGGCTCGATCCCCTGGAAGCCGGCGACGACGGGCACCTGGCCCTGCTCCATCCGGCGGATCAACTCATCACCCTCAATTCGGTCCACGCGGGCCTTGCCATGCGCGCTGTCGGTCACGATGGGCACCTGCCAGCCCTGCCAGGAGCGCGCCTCCACGCCAATCGCCTGGAGCGCGATGGCAGTGAGGCCGCTCGTCACCTGCTCTCCAGTGGCGACCACGGCGTCATATTCACGCGCATCGTGCAGGGGCGAGAGTTCCTGGCACCATTTCACCAGTTGATTGGTGGCCCCCGACATGGCGGAGACGACGACCGCCACCTGGTGGCCGGCGTCCACTTCCCGTTTCACACGGGCGGCAACATTTCGAATGCGGTCCAGATCGGCGACGGAAGTGCCGCCGAACTTCATCACGATACGGGACATCTGGGTTCCTGGCCCGAGCCATGCATGGCGCGGGCCTTGCGGTGGGCCTGAGGGCGCGTCAGATACCGTTCATGACGCGGATGGGCAACATGTCTGGCAGTGCGGATACCCGAGAAGTCGCCAAATTCGACGCGCTTGCCGCGGATTGGTGGAAGCCCAATGGCCCCATGGCGCCGCTGCATGCCATGAATCCGGCCCGGATGGGCTGGGTGGCCAGACAGATCGGCCCCCTCCCGGGCCAGCGTATCCTCGATGTGGGCTGTGGGGCCGGACTCGCCTCTGAATGGTTGGCGCGCAAGGGAGCGATCGTGACCGGCCTCGATGCGGCCGGGGCCGCGCTGGAGGCCGCTCGCGCCCATGCCGCCGCAACGGGGGTCGTGGTTGATTACGCCGACGGCACGCCAGAAACCTTCGAAGGGGGCGGCTTTGACGCAGTGCTCGCCCTGGAGGTGATCGAACATGTGCCGCCGGCCGAGCGTCCGCGCTTCTGCGCCGCGCTTGCGCGGCTCGCGCGGCCTGGTGGGCATGTGATTCTCTCCACGCTCAATCGGACCCGGCGCTCCTATCTTTTTGCCATCCTGGGTGCCGAGCAAATCCTGCGCTGGCTGCCGCGCGGCACGCATGAATGGAAACTGTTCGTCACACCTGGCGAACTCGGCGTGCTGCTGCGCGGTGCGGGCCTGGCCGTGACCGATGTGGCCGGGATGGTGCCAAGCCTGCGCTCAGGCTTTCGTATCGCGCATGATACGGGCGTGAACTATCTGATGGCAGCGCGGAAGGGCTGATGATGCTCACGCATTGGGTTCGTTTCCGCGGTGCAGACGGCACCCAAGGCTTTGGCACCTGGGACGGTACGGCGGTGACGCCGCATGAGGGGAACCTGTTCGGCACATCCTTGCCATCCGGCCCACCGATGACCGGCGTCACGTTGCTGGCCCCCCTCCGCCCAGCCCGCTTCATTGGCCTTTGGAACAATTTTTTCGAGGCTGCGGCGAAGCAGGGCAACGCCATTCCCGAAACGCCGCTCTGGTTCCTGAAATCTCCGGGCAGCATCATCGGGCCGGGCGAGGCCATCCGCCCACCGACCGGCTATACCGGCAGGACGCTTTATGAGGGCGAACTCGGCGTGGTCATCGGCCGGCGCGTCAGTCGCGCCGACGAAGCCGAGGCCGAGGCCGCCATCTTTGGCCTGACCTGCGTGAATGACGTGACAGCGCTGGACATTCTCATGGCCGATCCTTCCTTCCCCCAGTGGGCGCGGGCCAAATCCCCGGACAGCTTCGGCCCCGTCGGCCCGTGCATCGCCACCGGGCTGGACTGGCGCGAATTGCGCGTCCAGGTGGCGCTCAACGGCCGCATCCGACAGGATTATCCGCTCGCCGACATGATCCTTCCTCCAGCGCGCATCATTTCACTCATCTCGCAGGAAATGACGCTGGAGCCGGGGGATCTGATCGCCTGCGGTACCTCGGTCGGCGCGCTGCCGATGCGCCCGGGGATGGAGGTGGCCGTGACCATCGCGGGCATCGGCACGCTGACCAATTCGTTTGCTCCCGGCGAGGGCTCGCCTGCCTGAAGAGCCTCAGCCGGCGCCCAGATGGGCCACGCCTTCGATCTCGACCAGGATGGTGGGCGCGGCCAGGGCCGAGACTTCCACCAGCGAGCAGGCGGGGAAGTTTCCGGTGAAGAACTCCCGCCGCGCACGCCAAACCTCCTCGCGCCGGGTAATGTCGGTCACGAAGATCGTGAGCTTGACCATATCGGCCATGCGTCCCCCGGCCGCCTCGACCAATGCCTGTAGCTTGCCAAAGATTGCGTGGGCCTGCTGATACATGTCAGCCTCCGAGGGCGCGTTCATCGCAGTGTCACGGGCGGTGAAGCCCGAGAAATAAGCGATGCCACTCACCACCAGGCAATTGGACCAGAGCCCGGCCTCGGGTTCGGCCACGGCTGGGCTGATAACGCGGCGGATTGTGGACATGGGAGGCTCCTGCAGGGTTGAGCCCAAGGCTGGCACACCTTGCGGGATTGTCACGGCCTTCCGTTGT
>JBBRVI010000234.1:0-5682 GCA_038247025.1 Acetobacterales bacterium | reverse complement strand
GCGCCGGCTGCGTGAACGCAGCCGCATGCCGGTCATCATGCTGACCGCGCGCGGCGAGGAAATGGATCGCGTCCTGGGACTTGAGCTCGGTGCCGATGATTATGTCGCCAAGCCCTTCGCGGCGCGTGAGCTGGTCGCGCGCGTGCGGGCGCTGCTCCGCCGTGCCGGGCCTGATTCGGAAGCGGCGGCCGGTCCGCTGTCGCGCCGGATCGCCTTCGCCGGGTGGATTCTCGATACGGCCCGGCGCGAACTCGTCTCGCCCGATGGAGCCTCGGTGGATCTTTCCGGCGCCGAATATGACCTGCTGCTGGCCTTCCTGGAGCATCCAGGCCGCGTTCTCTCGCGCGAGCAGCTTCTGGAAGTGGCCAAGCGTCGCGTCGGCGTGGACCCGTTCGATCGCACGGTGGACGTGCAGATCAGCCGCCTGCGCCGCAAGGTCGAGCCGGAGGAGGGCAGCCCGCCGTTGATCAAGACGGTGCGCGGCGCGGGCTACGTCTTTGTTGCTGAGGTGACACGGCCGTGAGCTGGCTCCTGGTGAAACTTATGCCCGCAAGCCTTGCCGGGCGGATCACCTTGCTGCTGATCGGTGGGTTGACGCTGCTGCATCTCGGCTCCCTTGTGGTGCACGAGCGCGCTATGCACGGTGCCGAGGGTGGTGCGCGGATCGAGCGGCTCGCCGCGCGCGTGCTCGCCGCCGCCGCCGCCATGGCGGACATGCCCGAGGAGCGCCGCGACGCCGCGGCGCATGCACTCTCCCTCCCCGGGATTGACCTCCACTGGGATCGGGTGGCGCCATTGCCCGAAGTCCCACCGCCCGCCGAATTGGCCGCAGCGGTGGCTCGCCTTGGGGCCGCGGCGCGTCTGGCCTGGGACCCCAAATCCGAGCCTGGCCATCGGGTGGTCGGCGCGGTGCCGGTGGCGAGCGGGGGCTGGGTCGTTTTTTCAGCGGCGTGGCTGGGCCAGGCTCAGGCCACGATTGATGCCGGCGGGCTCATCTCCATGGCGGCGATGGCATTGGGCATTGCCCTGGCTTCAGTGCTCGTGATTCGCTGGATCACCCGACCGCTACGGCGCCTGGCGGACGCAGCCGACGCCATCGGTCGCGATCTGCGCGCCCGCCCAATTCCGATCGACGGGCCGAGCGAGGTGCGCCACGCCGCCGCCGCCTTCAACGCCATGCAGGAGCGTATCGGCCGGCTGGTGGAGGACCGCACCGAGGCGCTGGCGGCGGTGAGTCACGACCTTCGCACGCCGCTCGCACGCCTGCGGCTGCGCGCCGGTTTCCTTCCCGACGGTGAGGAGCGGACACGAATCGAGGCCGATATCGCCGAGATGGAGGCCATGGTCTCGCGCACTCTGGACTATATTCGCGAGGGGCGTGACGCGGAGCCGACCAAGCCCGCCGATCTCGCGGCGATCCTGCAAACGCTGGCGTCGGACGCCACCGATGCGGGCGCCGACGCTGTCTATGATGGCCCGGCCCGGGTCGTGTTGCCGCTGCGGCGCCTGGCCGCCAAGCGCGCGCTGTCGAACCTGGTGGAAAACGCCCTGACGCATGGCGCGCAGCCCGTGCGGCTATCGGTCCACGACGAGGGCGCGCGTGTCATTATCGAGGTGGCAGATGGTGGCATCGGCATCGCACCGGCCGACAGGGGCAAAGCACTGGAGCCCTTCTCGCAGCTTGACGCTTCGCGCGGCAAAGGAGGTTCCGGCCTTGGTCTCGCCATCGCCGCACGTTTTGCCGAGGCCAGCGGTGGCGCTCTCACGCTGGACGCGTCACCCGGCGGCGGCCTTTTGGCGCGATTGGTACTGCCACGCGGGGCGCCGTGACTATTCCGGACATGCTTTGTCAAGATGTGACTAGCAACGACGCATCCGGGCCGGGGTTACCTCTTGGGGATTTTGCCCCAGGGAGAGACCGACATGCACCATGGAAACCATGCGATGGATGCCTGCATTCAGGCATGCCTCGATTGCCACCGAAGCTGCCTTGCCACCATCGCGCATTGCCTGGCGAAGGGCGGCAGCCACTCTGAGGCGAAGCATATCGGTCTCATGATGGACTGCGCGCAGATCTGCGGTGTTTGTGCAGACTTCATGATCCGGGGCTCGGACCACGCGGCCCATCTCTGTCGCGAGTGCGCCGAAATCTGCCGCGATTGCGCGACAAGCTGTGGCCAGCACGCTGACGCCGACGACATGATGAAGTCTTGCGCGGATGCTTGCACGCGTTGCGCCGACGAATGCGAGAAGATGGCCGCTTGACAGTTAGGGGGGCGTCGTTCGGCGCCCCTTGACCTTCCCACGATGGGCAGCCCCAGCTGATCAATGGCCGGGAATGGAGGATGAACATGCTTCGCTTCGTGATCACGAACATGAATTGTGGCGGCTGCGCAAAGAGCGTTCGAGCGGCCTTGGGCAAGGTGGCGCCGGGCGCCCAGGTTTCTATTGATCTGGAGCACCAACAGGTGACGGTGGCGGCTGCTGAGGCGGCCGCAATTCTGGCGGGTTTGCTGGCCGATGGTTGGAAGGCGACAGCCATCCCTGGGTGAGCGCCTGCAACATTTTGTCTTGCGCGCGAGATGTATCGCAGCAGGCCGTGTTTTAAGATTGCTCGCTAAACAAGGGACGATACCATGAAACGCAAGATATTCGGCGTCATTGCCGCCATCGCCTTCTCAGGCGTTGCTACTCTGACCTTCGCCCAGGCGCCCCAGCATTCCCATGGGCACGCCATGCCTCCAGCGGGCATGCCGATGATGCAGGGACACGGCGGTGCGGGACACGGCGGTGCGGGTCACGGGGGTGCGGGTCACGGGGGTGCGGGACACGGGGGCGCGGCCACGGCGCCCGCCAATGCCAGCCCTTCCACGCTGGCCTTCGTCGCCGCAAACGACCGTATGCACCGCGATATGGCCGTCACTTTTTCGGGCAATGCCGATCGCGACTTCGCCGCCGCCATGATCCCGCATCACCAGGGCGCCATCGACATGGCGCTGATCGCGCTGGAACACGGGCGCGACCCCGAAGTTCGTGCCCTGGCCCAATCAATTATCCGTGATCAGGAACGTGAGATCGCGCAGATGCGCGTCATCATTGCCCGGATGCCAGTGCGATGACGCGTCGCGGTCTGCTGGCCGCTGCTCTGTTGTCTGCAGCGGGTTCGGCCGAGGCGCAGCAGCGTCAGCGCGTGGAGGTGTGGCGGGACCCGTTCTGCGGATGCTGCGAGGGCTGGGTGCAGCACCTTCGCGCCGAGGGCTTCGTTGTGACGGATCGCGTCGTCCCGAGCGTCGGGCCTTATCGGCAGATGTTGGGCACGCCGCTCGATCTGCTGTCCTGCCACGCTGCGCGTGTCTCGGGGCTGGCTCTGGAGGGGCATGTGCCCGCTTATGCCATCCGCCGCCTGCTGGAAACGCGGCCGGCGGGCATCATCGGGCTTGCGGTGCCCGGCATGCCAATCGGCACGCCAGGCATGGAGGTGCCGGGGCAGGAGCCAGACATTTATGACGTGATCGCCTGGAGGCAGGACGGCACGTCGCGCCCCTGGCTGCGGATGCGCGGTGCTGTGCCCGTTTGATGGCCAAGGGCGAGCACCCCGAGCACGCGGGGGCCGCTCATCTACCTCTTTGAACCGCTGGCTGCCAAACGGGGTTCTTGCCAGAGATAGGTAAGTGCCTCCCGCTCAGGCCGGACTCGCCGGCCAAGCATTGCCACACATCGCGACAAAAGACACTGGCGGCTTCGGCGCCAACGACCTGCCTGCGGGTTGAAGGGCCATCTTGTTGTGGTGCGATCAGGGATTGGGCGCATTCTGGCCCGAACTCATATCTCCAATCCTCTGGCGTTGGCGTGAGCGCGACGCCGCATGCCACGGCACCAGGGGCCGAGGCCACAGTCCATCTTGCGCTGAGCGCGGTTTCCTTTGGCGAGGGCGCAACCCACGGGATGATCGCTGAGTTGCATGAAGCTGGCCGGCCCCCAAAAGGCCGTCGGGTCACCAGACGCAAAAACCACGCTACGTGCATTGCCGCAACGATCAGCGGGAAAGTCCCGGTCAAGGCCATAGGGCTCGGCGGTCCAGATATCGTTGGAACCTCCCGAATCTCGACGGCAAAAGGAGAAGAACATGGAAAATGTGGCGGAAATGTCCAAGCGTCACACCACCGCGGCATCGTGCTGCGACGGAGCGGCGAAGCATCACAAAAAGGCCGCCAAGCACCTTGCGGCGGGCAATCCTGAGAAAGCCGCTGATCACGCCGTGAAAGCCGACGCTCTGATAGGTAAAGCCGTTCAGCACACCGCAGAGGCGAACAAGCGGCATCCGCCTAACGGCAAGAAGTCCTGCTGCTGACACGCATTCTGATCGTCGATGCAAATCTGCCGTGGAATTGAGAGCGGTAGGCCCATCGCGCTTTGAGTCGTCCGCAGCCCGTCTTCCGATATCGCCGAGAGGCACCGACGTCGATCAACAACGGATTGAAGAAAAATCAAACAAGGAGGAATTACCATGCTTGGCGCGATTCTGATCGCTACCGCTGTCACAGCTTTTGTGGGCACCGGCGCTACGCTGGTTCAGGCGCAGCCCGCTCCAGTGACCCCGACGATGCCCGGCCAGAGCATGGTGCCGCATGCCATGCCCAACATGCCGATGGCGCCCGGCCAGGGCATGGCTCCGCATGCCATGCCCGTCATGCCGATGGCTCCTGGCCAGGGCATGCCGCGGCATGACATGCCCGGCATGCCGATGACGCCCGGCCAGGGCATGGCGCCGCAGCCCGCGCCCGGTATGCCGATGGCGCCCGGGCAGGGCATGCCGCCGCAGATGCTCAGGTAGGGTGGTTCAGGGCACGTCAGCGCCGGACGCCGGAGCGGCGGGACTGCGACGCCAAGCGTGGCGATACCCCAAGCCCATGAACTCATCGTCTGGTGTGCCTGCGGTTCATATGACTCCCGCCAGAGGATGAGCGGGGAGCGGCCACCGGAACGAGGGGGGCGAACCTATGGACGAAATAACCACCACGCCTGATGCATCCACCCCGTTGCCAGCGACCATCGCGCCGAGCGCCCTCCCTATGGCGCCACGTTGGCGGCTGATCGTCTGGTATGGGGGCCTCATGCTGCCCGCCAACCTTCTGTGGGAGGTGGCCCACCTGCCGCTCTACACGTTGTGGCGCACCGGCAGCCGGGGCGAGCAAGCCTTCTCGGTTCTGCACTGCACGGGCGGAGATGTGCTGATCGCTCTGTCGTCGCTCGGTCTTGCCATCCTTGTGCTCCGCTCCTGGCGCTGGCCTGCGGATGGTTTTGGCCGCGTGCTCCTGGCGGCCACGCTGATAGGCATCGCCTACACTTTGTTCAGCGAGTGGTGGAACGTCGAGTGGCGCGGCGCCTGGGCTTACGCTTCCTCCATGCCACGCCTCCCTTGGGTCGGGACGGGCGTTACCCCACTGCTGCAATGGGTGTTGCTGCCGCCGCTGTGTCTTTGGGGCGCGCGTCGCCTGAGTAAGCGAGAACGGGTTTCGGGAGCGAGTTGATGTCACATGAGACGCACGGCGCGAGCCTCACCCTTGCAAAACAGCGTGCAAAAGTTTCCAGATTCCTGGGGTAAACAGCGTCCAAACGTTTCCACCCAGGATCATGCGATCATCCGGCATTTGAGCTGGAGAATCTGGGGTGTTGACGATG
>JBBRVI010000233.1:0-5692 GCA_038247025.1 Acetobacterales bacterium | reverse complement strand
CATGGTTCACGCCATAGACGATGGTCTTGTCGGCACCTTCGCCGGGGGCGGAGATCAGCACCTTTTTGGCGCCGGTACCGAGCAGAAGGGAGGCCTTGTCGCGCGCGGTGAAGATGCCGGTGCACTCGGCGGCGATATCCACGCCTGACCAGGCGAGCTTGGCAGGATCACGCTCGGCGGTGACCTTGATGGGGCCCCAGGTCTTGCCGTGGGCCTTGATGGTGATGCTGTCACCGTTGACGATCACTTCGCCGGGGAAGCGGCCATGCACGCTGTCAAAACGGAACAGGTGGGCATTTGCCTCGACCGAGCCGAGGTCGTTGATGGCCACGAATTCCACATCGTCACGCGCGCTTTCGCAAGCGGCGCGCAGAACCAGGCGGCCAATGCGCCCGAAGCCGTTGATGGCAATCTTCACCGTCATGTCGTTGGTTCCTATCCCAGCAGTTTTTTTGCGGCCGCAACGATTGCGGGGGCCGTGATTCCGAAATGTTCGTAGAGCTTTTCGGCCGGGGCGGAGGCGCCAAAGCCCTCCATGCCGATGAAGGCGCTGTTTGAACCCAACCAGCGCTCCCAGCCAAAGCCGATGGCGGCCTCGATGCCGATGCGCGGGGCTTCGCCCAGAGTGGTCAAGCGGTAAGCGTCATCCTGTTGGGCAAACAGCTCCCAGCAGGGCAGCGAGACCACCGCAGCCTGAATGCCTTGCTCGGCCAGGGCGGCGCGGGCGGTCATGGCCAGGCTGACCTCGCTGCCGGTGGCGATGAGCGTCACGGCGCGCGGGCCTTCGCTCTCGGCCAGCACATAGCCGCCGCGGGCGGAGCGGTTCTCGGCCGCGTCATCGCGCAATGCCGGCAGCGCCTGACGGGAGAGGGCGAGCACCGAAGGCCCCTCCGTCCGCCGCAGCGCGAGTTCCCAGCATTCGGCCGTCTCCATCGCGTCGGCCGGGCGAAAGACGGCGAGGTTGGGGATGGCGCGCAGCGAGGCCAGCGTTTCCACCGGCTGGTGCGTCGGCCCGTCTTCGCCCAGGCCGATGCTGTCATGCGTCAACACATGAATGACGCGCTGGTGCATCAGCGCGGCAAGGCGCAGGGCCGGCCGCAGGTAATCGGCGAAGATCAGGAAGGTGCCGGAATAGGGGATGATGCCGCCATGCAGCGCCATGCCGTTCATGGCGGCGGCCATGCCATGCTCGCGCACGCCCCAATGCACATAACGCCCATTGAAATTACCGGACGAGATGGCGGGAATGCCCTTCACATCCGTGTTGTTGGAGCCGGTGAGGTCCGCGCTGCCGCCCACCATCTCGGGCACGGCCGGCACGAGTGCGGCCAGCGCGCGCTGGCTGGCGATGCGGCTGCCGATTTTGGGCATTTCCTCGGCGAAGGTGGCGCGCAGCGCCTGCAGCGGCTCGGCCCAGTTTTCGGGCAGTTTGCCGGCCATGGCGCGCTCGAACTCGACGCGCATCGGGTGCTTGGCGAGGCGTTTCAGCCAGGAACGGCGCGTGCCGGCGGAGCGGCGGCCGGCCTCCTCCCAGCGGGATTTAAGCCCCTCGGGAATGGTGAAGGGCTCGGCATTCCAGCCGAGCGCGGATTTGGCGCCGGCAATCTCATCCCCGCCCAGCGGGGAGCCATGGCTGCCCGCCGTGCCGGCCTTTTTGGGCGCGGCAAAGCCGATGATGGTGCGGCAGGCGATGATGGTGGGCTTCTTGCTGCGCTGGGCCACGGCCATCGCGGCGGCGAGCTGCGCCTGATCATGCCCATCCACGCGCTTCACCGCCCAGCCATAGGCCTGGTAGCGGCGCAGCACGTCCTCGCTGAAGGAGAGCGCGGTGTCGCCATCGATGGAGATGTGGTTGTCGTCCCACAGGATTGTCAGCTTCTCCAGGCCCAGATGACCGGCGAGGGACGCGGCTTCGTGGCTGATGCCCTCCTGCAAATCCCCGTCCGAGCAGATGACCCAGGTGCGGTGATCCACCAGCGACTTGCCGAAGCGCGCGGCCAGCATGCGCTCGGCCATGGCCATGCCCACGGCGGTGGAAAGGCCCTGACCGAGCGGGCCGGTGGTCATTTCGATGGCGGGGTGCTCGCCATATTCGGGGTGGCCGGCGGCGGGGGAATGAAGCTGGCGGAAGGTCTTGAGCGCCTCCATCTCCATGCCGGCATGGCCGGTCAGGTGCAGCAGCGCATAGAGCAGCATCGAACCATGGCCGGCCGAGAGCACAAAGCGGTCGCGGTCCGGCCACCGGGGGTCGGCCGCGTCGTATTTCAGGAAGCGGGTGAAAAGGACCGTGGCGGCATCGGCCATGCCCATGGGCATGCCGGGATGGCCGGATTTGGCGCGCTCCACCGCATCCATGGCGAGGATTCGGATGCAATCGGCCATCCGCCGCTCTTCCGTGACCGGCAGGGCCAGAATCGCCGCCTGGGCGGCCAAGGCGAGGTTGGGGGAACCGCTGGGGGAGTCGATGCTGGCCAAGGTCGGGAATGCCCTCAAGTATGGCGGCGGCTATAGAGCGCGGGGGGGTGCGGGGCAAGGTTGCGCCCTCACAGGAACCCCACCGGGTCGACATCCACCTGAACCCGCACCTCGCGCGGCAGTTGCACCCGCGCCAGCCAATCCGCCAGCACCGCCTGCACCCGCACGCCCCGCTCGGCCTTGAGCAGCAGCCGGTGCCGATGCCGCCCGCGCAGCAGCGCCAGCGGCGCGGGCGCCGGCCCCAGCACCTGCACCCCCTGGCCCACGGGCGCGGCCAGCCCCAATTCGCGCGCCGCGCGCTCGGCCGAGCGGGCATCCTCGCTGCTGATGATGAGCGCTGCCAGGCGCCCATAGGGAGGCCAATTGCCTGGCGCCCGCTGGGCAGCCTCGGCTCGCAGAAAGCCGGGAAAATCATCGGCGATCAGCGCCTGCATCACCGGATGCTCGGGCGAGAAGCTTTGCAGCAGCACCCGCCCGGGCCGGTCCTCGCGCCCTGCACGCCCCGCCACCTGGTGCAAAAGCTGCATCGTCCGCTCGCCCGCGCGCAGATCCCCACCGCCCAGGCCGAGATCCGCATCCACCACCCCCACCAGCGTCAAATGCGGGAAATGCCAGCCCTTCGCGACAATCTGCGTGCCGATGATGAGGTCCACCTCCCGCGCCTCGATCTGGCGCGCCGCTTCGGCCGCCGCGGCGGGGCCGGGGATGGTGTCGCTTGCCATCACCAGCTTTCGCGCTTGGGGGAAAAGCTCCGCCACTTCCTCCTGGATGCGCTCCACGCCAGGGCCGATGGGCACCAGCGAATGCTCCGCGCCGCATTCGGGGCAGGCGGGCGGAGTGGGCGCGGTGTGGCCGCAATGGTGGCACAGCAGCCGGCGCTGGGCGCGGTGCTCCACCAGCCAGGCGGTGCAGTTCGGGCATTGCATGCGGTGCCCGCAGGCGCGGCACAGCGTGAGGGGTGCATAGCCGCGGCGGTTGAGGAACAGCATCGCCTGCTCGCCCCGCGCCAGGGTTTCCGTCACGGCGGCGACCAGCGGCGGGGCCAGGAAGCGCCCGCGCTCAGGGGGATGGGCACGCAGGTCAATGGCACTGATCGCGGGCATCGCGGCACCCCCATGGCGCACCGGCAGCATGAGGCGGCGGTAGCGCCCCGCCTCGGCATTGGAGACAGTTTCCAGGCTGGGCGTGGCGCTGACCAGAATGCAGGTGGCGGATTCCAGTCGGGCGCGGACCACGGCCATGTCGCGGGCGTGGTAGATCACGCCCTCCTCCTGCTTGAAGGCCGTTTCGTGCTCCTCATCCACGATGATGAGGCCAAGATC
This sequence comes from Acetobacterales bacterium, assembly GCA_038247025.1. Classification (GTDB taxonomy): domain Bacteria; phylum Pseudomonadota; class Alphaproteobacteria; order Acetobacterales; family Acetobacteraceae; genus Roseococcus. Next base: position 1,895 of record JBBRVI010000233.1, on the reverse strand, counting down.
GGGAAACGGGAGAAACAGCGCCGAACGTGCGCCCACCAGCACCGGCGCCATCCCCTCGGCCACGGCGCGCCAGGTGACGCGGCGCGTGCGGGATGAAAGCTCGGAATGCCACAGGGCGGGCGGTGCGCCGAAGCGCCGCTCGAACCGGGCGAGCCATTGGGTGGAAAGCGCGATCTCGGGCAGCAGCACCAAGGCCTGGCGGCCCTGACGGAGAGTTTCGGCCACGGCATCGAGGTAAACCTCTGTTTTGCCCGAGCCGGTCACGCCTTCCAGCAGTGTCACCGCAAAATGCCGCGCGGCGACGGATTCGCGCAGGGCGGCGGCCGCACTTTCCTGTTCCGGGCGAAGTTCGGGCGGGGCGAAATCGGGCAGCGGGCGGGGGAAGGCCGCCGCACGGGCCATCAGCGCAGGCTCGATCAGCCCCACCGAGGCCAGCCCACGCACCACCCCCATGGACACGCCGGCTAGGCGCGCGATCTCCATCCCCGGCAGGGTCAACGCCCCCAGAGCCTCCAGCGCGCGGACGCGGTCCGGCGTCAGCCGCGCCTCGGCCCCCGCCACGCGTCGCCAGCCCGAGGCGGCGGCCTGTTCCTCCAGCGCGGCCGGCGCGCTCATAGCCATGCGCAGCACGGCGCCGGGCGCTGAGAGCGTGTAGGACGCCACCCAATCCACCAGCCGCCGCAGGGGCAAGCCCATGGGCGGGGCTGGTTTCACGGCGATCACCTCGCGCAGGCGGGATTCTGCCACGGGGGCTTCGTTGGGGGCATCGTCCCAGATCACGCCGAGGCAAACCCGCCCGCCGAGCGGCACTTCCACGAAGCTGCCCGGCCCGGCCACCAAATCCGGCGGCAGGCGATAATCATAGGCGCCCTCCAGCGGCAGGGGCAGCAGCACGCGGACCCTATGACCGGCCTTCCTGGATGGTATCGCCATGGGCTATTCCCTTCGCGACGCGGGGGCAGATGGTCAACCCCGCAATTGCTGAGGATCACCCACCGATGAAGTTCTTTGTGGACACTGCCGACGTCGCCGAAATCCGCTCCCTGGTGGGAACCGGCCTCATGGATGGCGTCACCACCAACCCCAGCCTCATCGCCAAATCCGGCCGCAAGATGAGCGAGGTCATCGCCGAAATCTGCGCGCTGACCGATGGCCCCGTCTCGGCCGAGGTCACCGCCACCGATCACGAGACGATGCTCAAGGAGGGCCGCTATCTGCGGGCCATCGCCGGCAATGTCTGCGTGAAGGTGCCGCTGACCGAGGCCGGCCTGCGCACCTGCAAGGTGCTGAGCGACGAAGGCACGCCGGTCAACGTCACGCTCTGCTTCTCGGCCAACCAGGCGCTGCTGGCTGCCAAGGCGGGCGCGGCCTTCATCTCGCCCTTCGTGGGGCGGCTGGACGATATCGGCCAGGATGGCATGGGGTTGATCGCCGATATCGTGCAGATCTACCGCAACTATGCCTTCAGGACGGAGGTGCTGGTCGCTTCGATTCGCCACCCGATCCATGTGCTGCAATCGGCCAAACTGGGGGCGCATGTGGGCACCATGCCGCCTTCGGTGATCCGTGGATTGATCAAGCACCCGCTGACCGATCGCGGCCTGGAAGCCTTCCTCGCCGATTGGGCGAAGACCGGGCAGAGTATTTTATGATCAAGACACGCCGCGCTGATGTGGCTCCCGGCGGGGAAGTCCCCTGGGCAGCGGCGGACGCATTCTCGATGGGCGGAGCCGTCCGATGGATGTGATGCCCCTGGACGACGAAGCCGCGCGTGTCGAATCCTTCCTGCGCGCCCATCCCGATTTTCTCGCCACGCGCCCACAGCTTTACGCGATCCTCGCCCCGCCCCGCCGCCTGCATGGCGAGGCCGTGGCCGATCACATGGATGCCATGAT
>JBBRVI010000232.1:0-5706 GCA_038247025.1 Acetobacterales bacterium | reverse complement strand
CGCGCAAGATTGTTGGTAAATGTGAGCATCGCCGGCCTCGCCGGCACTATTCCAGGTGGCCCGCCAAGCACCTGAAACAACAAAGCCCCGCAGCGATGCGGGGCTTGTTGCGATACTGAATAATCCCTGGCGGACCCGAAGGGACTCGAACCCCTAACCCCCAGATTCGTAGTCTGGAGACTTCCAATCGCCATTGCGGACCCCGAGCCGCCATAAGCTGCCATTTAGCTTGCTTTTTTGTGCTAAGCCCCCTTATGTCTGTCGACGCAAGCCGCCCTAAACCGACTTGCGGACCCGCCTTCCGGGTCCGCCGGGGGTCCGCAAGTGATCCATGGGCGGGAAGTGTGAGGGCCACATGCCAAACCTGTCCGACAAGGTGATTGCCGCCCTCGCCATCCCTGACGGGAAGCGGGAGGCCTGGATATCGGATTGCGATGTGAAGGGGCTTCGTCTACGGGCGACCCCCGGCGCGAAGACCTTCTATTGCTGCTGGTCCGACCGGGCGACGGGCGAACGCCAGCGTGAACGGTTGGGCGCCTGGGGCGCGATTACGACCGAACAGGCGCGCACCGCGGCGCGTATCGTCCTGGGCAAGATCGCGGCCGGTGGTGATCCTGCCGCCGAGCGCACGGCCCGCGCCGCCGAGGCCACCCGCCTCAAGGTCCAGGCGGCCCGCGCCGCCGCGGACGTCTCCTACACCCTCGATTGTCTGCTGACCGACTGGACAGAATTGCACCTTTCCACCAGACGCCCGCGCTATGCGGCGGAGGCCACGCGGGCGCTTCGGCTGGCCTTCAAGGCGTATCTGGTGGCCCCCGCCACGGCGCTGGACTATGCCATGGTGCTTGGAGTGCTGGACCGCCTGAGCGCGGCCGGGAAGGGCACCACGGCCGCTTTGACGCTGCGCTACGGGTCCGCCTGCTATGGATGGGCGGTGAAGCGGCGGCGCATCGCCCTGAACCCCTTTGCCGGACTGCCCATGCCCGAACGGGGCGGGAGCCGCGAGCGCGTGTTGAACAATATAGAGATTGGCGAGATATGGCGCTCCGCTGGCACCATGACGGCGCCCTATGGCCAGGCGGTCCGCCTGCTGCTGCTCACACTGGCGCGGCGTGATGAGGTGTGCGGCGCGCCTTGGGGTGAAATGGCGCCCGACCTTTCGGCCTGGACGCAATCGGCTTCGCGGACAAAAAACCGCCGGTCGCATATCGTCCATCTGAGCGGGCCGGCGCGCGGGCTGCTACTCGATCGATTGGGCGCCGCCGATGGCGATCCGCTACCCTGCCCGCCCGCGCCGGGCAGGCTAGTGTTTGGCGTGCAGCGCGCCGACGAATTGCGACCGATCAGCGGGCATAGCTGGGTGAAGCGCGAGGTGGACAAGGCCATTGCCGCAGCGAGGATGCAGGCGGCGGCCGAGGCAGGACGGGCGCCCGAACCGATGCCGGCCTGGGTTTTGCACGATTTCAGGCGCGCGGGTGTTACATGGTTGGCCGGCGCCGGCTTCGCGCCGCACATCGCGGACAAGCTGCTCAATCACACAACGGGATCGATCAGCGCGATTGCCGGAATCTATCAGCGCAATGAGTTCCTCGCCGAGCGGCGGGCTGCCCTCGACGCATGGGCCGCGCATGTCCTGACTTGCGCCGATGGGCGCCCGTCGCGCGAATCGGTGGTGGCGCTGGCCACGTGGAGACTGCACGCATGAGCGGGAAAGATGCAGGCTCCGCATGGGTGTTCGGATTCCTCCAGGACGACAGACCTTGCCGCCGGGACGGTGGTGATCTGGATGGCGTCGGTGGCCCACATGATGTTCGGCGCCTGGGTGATGATGTGGCGGTCGTACGCGGTCTCGGTCCGCTGACGGGCACGGAGCGGCGACAGAGTTGATGAGGTAGACGGTCCCTACGCGGCATCTGTGTGCCAAGCTCGGAGCTGTTGAAGGCATCGAGCGAAAGGAGCCGTCCACCTTGAAGACTATCGCAAAGGCGATCTCTGTCACCATCGGCCTCGACATCGCCAAGAACTTCTTCCAGGTGCAGGCCGTCGATGGTTCTGGCCAGGTCGTGCTGCGCCGCTAGTTCAGCCGCGGTGAGGTGCTCGGCTTTTTCGAGACACAGCCCAAGGTGCTGGTCGGCATCGAGGCGTGTCGCACCGGCCATTACTGGGCAGGCAAGATCGCCGCGCTCGGGCATGAGGTGAAGCTGCTTCCGCCCACCTACGTGAAGGCTTACGTCAAGCAGGGCAAGACCGACGCTGCCGATGCCGAGGCGATCTGCGAGGCGGTCACGCGCCCCAACATGCACGTGGTGCCGATCAAGACACCCGAACAGCAGGCGGCGCTGATGATGCACCGCTCCCATGAGCTGCTCGTCGGGCAGCGCACGGCGCTGGTGAACGCGCTCCGAGGCCACCTCGCCGAACTCGGCATCGTCACCGCCAAGTGCATCCACCGGGTCGCCGATACTTTGGCGGAGCTGGTCGAGGTGGAGAACATCAAGATACCCCGCTGGCTCGGGCATCGCTGCGCTGTCTCGCCGCCTAGATTGAGGCGGTGGAGACGCAGATCGATGAGCTCGAGGCGCTTATGATCCAGTGGCACAAGGCCAATGAAGCCAGCAAGCGGCTGGCAAAGATCCCAGGCGTTGGGCCGATCACGGCCTCGGCGGTGGTCGCAACGATCGGCGATGCCTCGAACTTCACCTCCGCCCGGCACCTTTCGGCAGCCTTGGGACTGAAGCCAAAGCAGAACAGCAGTGGCAGAAAGCTCAAGCAGGGCGGCATCTCCAAGGCGGGGAACACCTACCTGAGGCGCCTGCTATTCATCGGCGCGATTGCGGTGACCCCAACGCACTCGATCACGCAATCCACCGGGCCGTCGACGAGCCAAATCAAAAGCGTACGACGCTTCCGTTGGCCAAGTTGCGAATCCCTGCTTAGCGACGCTTGGCGACCAAACGCGCACCGGCCGCGACGAACGCAGCTCCGCCGTATCAGCGGAGGCATGATGGCGCTGCACCGCTGGGCGTGGTGGACCAACACGGCAAAGCCGGGCGAGACGGGGAAGGAAAGGGACAAAAAGCAGGGCGGCGGCGGGTCGGGGTGCGTGGTTGCCAGGCGGGGCGGCCCGGCTCAAGACGACGGCCCCCCAGACCAACGCGAGGGGGGGGGCACCATGCACCCCGCCAAAATTTTTGTCTGATCGCAATGGCGTCTCGGCTCGAGCATCCAGCGTTGGATGAATTCGAAGGCGACGCTAGAATGCCTTGGCTCAGCGGCTTGTTCTGCAGCCTGACGCTCACCAACAAGCCTCGGAACCAGCTGGGGCGGTCCTCATCCACACCCAGCGGACTGATTCCATGACCGAGGCAAACCCGCCCCCATGCCAGCATGTCAACGCCGCCGGTATCGGCATCAGTTCGTTCCGGACCGTGCTGTTCTGGCCGCTGACCCTCAATCCCCCGACGGATGATGGCGCCGCCCCACCTGACATGGATCTGCTTCTGAAAAGCCAGATCGCCGCGCTTGTCGCGATGGGGAGTTGGGAGGAGGTGCCGGACCTTCTCGACCACATCGCCCCGCGCCAGGAGCCACCGGCGTCAAGATCGCGCGATATCGCCGACTCCTACGCCGAGTTCACCTATTTCCACGAGTTCGTGCAGCAATTCCTGTTCGCCAAGACGTCCGACTGCAATCCGGCCGCGGCCCCGCTGCGGCTGTTCCGGCGCACCGACATCACCATGGCGGATGTGGTGTTTTCGCGCGATTCCGGCCAATCGGCGCGACTGTACCGGCTCCAGGTGGAACGTCTGAACCTGTATGTCACGCATCTCGGCATCGCCATCCTGGCCCTGGAACTGCACATGCCCGCGGATGCCACCGCACGGGTCGTCGATCTGCCTAAAACGCCAGCCGCGGCGCTGTACGCCATCGCCGCCGAAGCGCATTGCCTCGATGGGTTGCCCACCCGAGCGCCGACGCTTGCGGATGTCCAACAGTTCAATGACGGCGTTCGCCGCGCGCATGCCCCCTTCCTGGTGTCGGGAGATGTGCCGTTCTCCGTGATATGGCACGGCAAGACCCTGTCGACGCATCGGGTGGACGACGCCGCCACCGGGCCGGTCAACATCGCGCAGGGCTTGCGCGCCGCGCCGCCCGGCAAGCGCGGCATTCCCCCCTTCACGCATTTCTCGTCGCTGATCGGCAATGCCGCGACCGGCAAGGGCTGGTTCATTCGCCCGCTCGGATCGTCGGAGCCCAGCTGGCGCCACGCGGCGGATGACCGCCTGCCGATCCTGAGCACCATCACACTGCCCCATCGGTGGATCTATGACCTGATTTCCGATGGCGATTGGATGCGCACCTGCTTCGTCGATCCGCCCGGCAGCGATCGCTACCCCTATGCCCGCGCCTTTGTGGAGGAGGAGTGGAAGAAACATGTCTATGACCGCTTCCACTACGGCCCCGGCGAGTCCACCGAGGCGCCCACCCGCTTCCTGATCGCCGGCTATGGCTTCATCGCCGTGGGCAGCGGCTGGTTCTTCGACAACCACATCCAGATGCATATGCGCCGCCACTACTTCCAGCTCATGTTGTTGGCGCAGATCGAAAGGGCCTCGATGCTTGCCGTCTCCTCCCGCATCACCCTGGCGGTCAACGACTACGAAGGGCGGCGCGGCACGCAGCGGCTGCTGGCCGAACGGCGCCTGGAAGCGGCGTTGCAGCAGGTGGAGCATGATTTCCTGCAATTCGTGCACCGCTTCCGCTTCACCGGCGTGTCGGAACAGGTCCAGCCGACCGAACTGTTCGACAAGCTGCGCGAGCGTATGCGCCTGCCCTCGCTCTATGCCGACATCAAGGACGAACTGACCACGGCGATCGGTTTCCTCGCGCTGCGCAGCGATCAGCGGCAGGCCGGCCATGCGGGCCGGCTTTCGGTGGTGGCGACCTTCGGCGTCATCCTCGGCCTGGCCTTCGCGTTGCTCAGCACCAACGTCATGACGCTGGAGCAGGTCACGGAGCTGCTGCCGATCGACAAGCCCTGGAAGGGCTGGGGTGCGGTGCTGGCGGGCGGTGGCACGCTTCTTCTCACCATCGCCCTGTTCTGCTTTGGCGGGCTTCGCCTGGCCGCCGCGCTGCGGGACAGCCGCATCGACGCGGAAGAGCCTGTGGCGATCCGCTTGCGGCAGATTTTGCGGGGCATGGGCTGGATCGGCGGGCTGGCCGGGCTTGGCCTGCTGGTGGGCGGGCTGTTCGCGGCGCCCGGGATGCCCTTGGCGGTGATCGCGGCCGTCGGGATGGTGTGCTGGCTGTCGCGGCGCGTCCGACAGGGGCGGGGCTGAGATGGCGCCGGAACGCCTGCGCTTTTTCTTGGGCGGCCAGGATCTTGAGATGGTGACCATCGCCGATCTGGTGCGCCGCGTGCTGGGCGCTGCGGCGGTGGTGGACAAGCATTTGGCCTGGGGCGCCAAGGCGTCCGACTACAGCGCCGAGATCGGCGCCTGGCGAGCGGAGGGAGGCACCGCCGTGCTGGTGGAATTGCCGCTGGATGCGGGGCTTGGCCCGGCGTCGGACCTGCTGCTGGTCGATCACCATGGCGACCGCGCGGCGGAGCCGCCCTCCCTGCGTCAGGTATTTGCGCTGCTCGGCCGGCCGGAGGCGGAATGGGACCGCCACTATGCCCTGGTGGCGGCGAATGATGTCGGCCAT
>JBBRVI010000231.1:0-5719 GCA_038247025.1 Acetobacterales bacterium | reverse complement strand
CGGGAAGGGAACGATGATCCGGACAGGGCGCTCCGGCCAGGCTTGCGCCCAGGCGCCCGTGGCCAGGGCTGGCGTGGCGAGCAACGATCCGAGGGCGGTACGACGATGCATCTGATCTGGTTTCCCTGGCAGTTTTGCAACTCCACACCACAAGGGTACGCGGCCACTCAAGGGGCTTGTGCGAAGCGCGCCCCCAGCGCCCCCAATGCGGCACGACGCAAGTTGCAGCCGGGATGGGCGGCAGCCAAGGGGGGCGGATCGCGCTTGTGCAGCCTCGCCCCTTGTGGCCCGACCCAGTAGGTCGGCTCCAGGCCACGGCTGCCGCGGCGCAGGAGGGGCTCGCCCAGCACCTCCTCCAGCCGGCGCATCTGCATGGAGACGGCCGATTGCGTGCGGCCGATGCGCTCGGCCGTGCGGGTCACGCTGTCACCCTCGGCGATGAGGACGAAGCTGCGGAGCAATTCGGCGTCAGGCCGGCTTCGCGAGCCGGAAGGCTGGATTCGTCTGGCTGAGTTTTCTGACGCGTTTGTGGCGCGCCTATGAGACGCGCCGTCAGCTCTCGGAGCTGGATGCGCATCTGCTGCGCGATATCGCAATCACCCTGCTCGACGCTCGGATCGAGGCAGCACGCAAGCCCTGGGACCTTCAGGGCCGCTGATCGGCGAGCCTGGCACCCGCTTCCCGCCAAGGCCGGCGGGAGGGCTGCGCCATGTGTTGCGGCGGCGCGGCGAGGGCAATGCCCATCCGCTCCGCCTCCGCCATGGCCTCACGAATGTCGAGGATGAAGACCTGCCGCCGAGACCCCTCGGCCAGGCCCGCCAGATCCACCCCGGTCATCATGGAAAGGAGGGTGGCACCACCCGGATTGGGCAGCGCCGTGGTCAGGCCCATGACGCGGCCTTGGCCGTCCACCACCGGGCCACCGGAAAATCCCATGAGCGCGCCGAGCCCTGCGGTGAAGCCCGGGCCAAAGCCGCGCATCTGCACATAGGGCCGCTCGACCCGGCCCGCCGCCAGGGCGCGGCCCAGCCCCTCGGGCCCCAATGCCCAGACTGCTTCCCCTGCCGCAGGCAGGTCCGGGGCGATATGCGCCGCGCGCAGAAATCCCTCGGGCATTCGCAGCACTGCCAGATCCATTCCGCGGCTGATGGCGACCACCTGCGCCGGCGCCTCGGCCGAGCCATCGGCGCGGCGCATCGTGACTGTACCGCCCGCCTGGCGAATCACATGGGCATTGGTAAGGAGATAGCGGTCATCCACCGCGATGGCCGCACCCACCGAGACGCCGCTGGCCTGGAGGCTGGCCAGGCTTTCGCGCGCCACACGTGCGGCCGGCGTACCCTCCGCTTGGCCAGCCGGCAACGAGGCGCATCCCGCGAGAAGAAGCAGGGCCACGGCGAGCGGGGCGAGGCTTTTCAATTTTGAGGGAAGGGTTATGAAACCAGGCATTCTTGACATGCACCGTCCTCTTTCGTGGGGGGAATGCACCGGAGCGTCACTGGAAATGATTAACAAAGCGTTTTGAATGCAGATTTCCCGTTGATGTTTTCGGGGATAATTTTGGGGATTGCGCGCACAAGTCGCCGCGCTTTCCCGGCTTGACACAAAGCCGCCCACTGATTAGAACATAACATGAACAATGACCCTCCACCCTCATCCCTCTTCAGCGCCCGAACTCGCCCCGGAAGCGGCAGCCGGCATGGATCGCGCCGCTCTGATCGCCGGGCTCAGGGCGCGGATTGCGCGCTTTGATCCGGGTTTAACCGCGGGTTCCACCAATGGCCGTGCCACCTTGTCGCTTTCGCCCGAAATGGATGCGCACCTTCCCTGGAACGGTCTGCCGCTCGCGGGGTTGCACGAGGTGCTGGCGGCCGAGCCTGGGGCGGGCATGGGGTTTTCCGCCCTCCTTCTGGCCCGCGCCCAGGCGGCCCTGCCCGGGCGCTCCGTGCTCTGGATCGCTGGCGAGCCCGATGCCTATCCACCTGGCCTGGCGCAGCTTGGCCTTTCCGCCGCGGGCCTGGTCCTGGTGCGCGCCCCACGACCGGCCGATGCGCTTTGGGCGGCCGAGGAAGGGCTGCGCTGCCCGGCCATCGCCGCCGTGCTGGTGATGAACGCGACCCCCGACCTCACCGCCGCGCGCCGCTTGCAATTGGCGGCCGAGACAGGGGGCGGAATCGGGCTGCTGCTGCGCGGCGATGACGCGAACCCCGGCCCCACGGCGGCACTGACCCGCTGGCGGCTTTCAGCCCGCGCCGCCACGAACGCCTCGCCCCATGATCTGGGCGAGCCCGCCTGGGATATCTCGCTGTTGCGCGCGCGTGGCGGGCGGCCGGGCGCCTGGGCGGGGGAATGGGATGCGATGCGCGGCGAGCTGCGCGTGCTGGGACCGGCCGAGACGGCCAAGCGGGCGCGCGCCTGATGGCCGACACCCGATGACTGGCCGCCGCGCCGCGCGTACCCCGTCCCTGCCGCTCTTCGAGGTAGGACGGCCGGTTGCACCCGCACTGCCTCCGCCACGGTTGGAAGCCCCCCGTTCCGCCCGCCGCTTCCTCATGCTGCATGGCGAGGGGCTGGCCACCCCGCGCGCAGCAGTCTGGGCGCTGCGCTTCTCACCCCTGGTCGGCATCTGGCGCGAGGAAGGGCTGCTGATCGAAACCACAGGCCTGCCCGAGCCCGAAGCCGCCTTGCTGCCCCGAATCCTGGCCGCCTTTGTACGTGCAGGCCATCCGGCGCGCGGATTGCTGGGCACTTCGCCCGCGGCCCTGGCCGCATTGCTGCGCGCTGGGCTTACGCCGCAAGTGCTGACCCCCGACCAGGAGGCAGCCACCCTGCCCCGCCTGCCCGTCAGCGCGCTGGCCCTGCCCGAGGCCACCATCAACGCCCTGCACCGCCTGGGCCTGCGCGAGGTCGCCGCCCTCGAAGCCCAGCCGCGCGGCCCGCTGGCGCGGCGCTTCGGCCCGGCCCTGGCGCTCGAACTCGGCGCCCTGCGCGGCACCATCGCGCCCTTCACCCCCATCCGCCCGCCGCCCGTGCATGTCGCCGCACGGGATTTCCTCTCGCCCCTGGTCACCGCGCCGGGGCTGGAGCGCGCCATTGGCATCCTCATCGCCACACTTTGCGAGGGCCTGCTGGCCGCGGGCGAAGGGGTGCGGGTGCTGCGCCTCACCGCCTTTCGCGGCGATGGCTCCTGGCAGGAGCTGGGCCAGGGCCTGGGCCAGGCGAGCCGCGAGCCGGCGCATATCCATCGCCTGCTCGCCCGTCGCGTGGAGGAATTACGGCCCGAGCTGGGCTTCGAGCGCCTGATCCTCGCCGCCGAGATGACGGAAACCCTGACCCCACGCCAGGCCGGCCTGCCCGGCGAGGAGGTGGCGCCCGAGGAACTCGCTGGCCTGCTCGACCGGCTGGGCCAGCGCGTGACGATCTGGCGCCTGGCCCCACGCGCCTCGCATTGGCCCGAGCGCGCGGTTCAGCGCGTCAGCGCCTTCGCCGCGCCGCCTGCCTTCATCGCGGCACCCCGTCCATTGCGCCTTTTGCGCCGGCCCCTCGCGCTGGAGGCGGTGGCGCTGCTGCCCGATGCGCCGCCCTCATTGCTGCGCCTGGGCCGGCAATCCCACCGCATCACCCGCGCCATGGGTCCCGAGCGGCTGGAGCCCGAATGGTGGCACGGGCACTCTGCCCGAGCGCGCGACTATTACGCCGTGCAGACCGAAAGCGGCGCGCGCTGGTGGGTCTGCCGCAGCGGCGTGCCCGGTGCTGCGGATGCCCGCTGGTATCTGCATGGGTATATGTGATGCCTGGAAATTTATCGCCCTCAGGCGCCGGGTGCTTGAGGACGCAAAAAGAATCTCCGCGCCGAGTAGGCGCGGCGGAACGCTTCAGCGTTCCGAGCCAAGCCGGCGGATGCCGGCGCCCGGCGCTTGAGGGCACAAAAAGAATCTCTGCGCCGAATAGGCGCGGCGGAACGCTTCAGCATTCCAAGCCAAGCCGGCGGATGCCGGCGCCCGGCGCTTGAGGGCGCAAAACATGCCGTTTGGTGAGCCCGCCGCCCTCTCCAACTTCGCCTTCCTGGAAGGCGCCTCCCACGCCGCCGAACTGGTCGAGGCAGCGCAGCGCATGGGCCATGGGCTGATCGGCGTGGCGGACCGCCAGGGCTTCGCCGGCAGCGTCCAGGCCATGGTCGCGGCCGAGCAGGCGGGGCTGCGCTATCTCATCGGCGTGCGACTCACCTTGCTCGACGGCCAGGAATACCTGGCCTGGCCCTCGGACCGCGCCGCCTATGCGCGCCTCACCCGTATGCTCTCAGCCGCGCGCATGGAGGCGCCCAAGGGGCAATGCCCGCTGACCCGCGAGGCGCTGCTCGAAGCCGCCCCCGGCCAGGCGCTGGCGCTGCTCGCCCCCCGCCATCCGGGTGCCGATTTCGCCGCCCAGCTGCGCCGCGACACGGCGGATTTCGGCCGCGGCCTCGCCATGCCGCTGATGGTGGCCGCCGCCCATCGCGCGCAGGGCGATGACCGCGCGCGCCTCGATGCACTGGCCGCCATGGGTGCGCGCCTCATCGCCGCCGGCGGCGTACGCTACCACGCGCCACATCGCCGCCGCCTGGCGGATGTGCTGAGCGCCATTCGCCTCGGCCGAACCGTGGCCGAACTCGGCCTGGATGCCGAGCCCAATGCGGAGGCGCATCTCAAGCCCGAGACCGAGCTGCGACGCCTGTTTCAGGGCCATGCGGCGGCGGTGGATCGCGTGGGGGAACTGGCCCAGGTGGCGCGCTTCTCGCTGCGCGAACTCGCCTATGAATACCCCGACGAAATCCTCGACCCGGGCCGTACCCCGCAGGAAACGCTGGAAGCCCGCGTGGCGGAAGCCCAGCGCAACACATGGCCCGAGGGCGTGCCGGCGAAGGTCGCCACCCAGATCGCGCATGAACTGGCGCTCATCGCCAAGCTCAATTACGCGCCCTATTTCCTGACCGTGCACGAGATCGTGCGCTACGCCCGAAGCATTGGCATCCTGTGTCAGGGGCGCGGTTCGGCCGCCAATTCCGCCGTATGCTACGTGCTCGGCATCACCGCCGTCCCACCCGACAAGCATGATCTGCTGTTCGAGCGCTTCATCAGCGAGGCGCGCGACGAGCCTCCCGATATCGACGTGGATTTCGAGCATGAACGCCGCGAGGAGGTGATCCAGCACATCTATGCCCGCTATGGCCGGGACCGCGCTGCCATCGCCGCCACCGTGATCCGCTTTCGCGAACGCAGCGCCATCCGCGAGGTGGGCAAGGCGCTGGGTCTCGCCGAGGAGGTCACGGCCCCGCTCGCCAAGGCCGTCTGGGGTTCGGGAGACGCCACCTGGGAGGAGATCGCCACCGAACACGGCCTGGATGCCTCCGATGCGCGCCTCAAGCTCGCCTGCGAATTGGCCGATGAGATCCTGGATTTCCCACGCCATTTGGCCACCCATGTCGGCGGTTTCATCATCACGCGCGGGCCGCTGACCGAGCTGTGCGTGGTGACGCGCGCGGCGATGGAAAACCGCCACACCATCGAATGGGACAAGAACGATATCGAGTCGCTGCGCATGCTCAAGGTGGATGTGCTGGGCCTCGGCATGTTGAGCTGCATTCGCCGCGGCTTGGCCCTCATCGGCAAATCCGCGCTGACCGATGTCCCGCAGGATGACCCTGCCACCTATGAGATGCTCAGCCGGGCGGACAGTCTGG
>JBBRVI010000230.1:0-5766 GCA_038247025.1 Acetobacterales bacterium | reverse complement strand
GGTGGTGGCCACGCTCGGCTCGAAGGAGGGGCTCGCCAATCTGGCCCAGGCCATTTCCTCGCCGGGCGATACGATTCTGGTGCCCAATCCGTCCTACCCGATCCATCAATTCGGCTTCATCATCGCCGGCGCTTCGGCCCGCTTTATTCCCTACACGCCTGATGACGCGATGCTGGAGGCGATCGTGCGCGCAGTGAAGCATTCCGTGCCCAAGCCCACGGCGCTGATCGTCAATTTTCCCTCCAACCCGACGGCGTTGCTGGCCAGCCGGGAATTCTACAAGGAACTGGTGAAGATCGCGCTGCAGCATGACCTCTTTATTCTCAGCGACCTCGCCTATGCCGAGTTGTATTTCAACGAGAACAACCCGCCTCCCTCCGTGCTGGAAATCCCTGGCGCGATGGATTGCACGGTGGAGTTCACCAGCCTCTCCAAGACCTACAACATGCCTGGTTGGCGCATGGGCTTCGCGGCCGGCAATCAGCGCCTGATCGGCGCGTTGGCACGGGTGAAATCATACCTGGATTACGGCGCCTTCGCGCCCATCCAGATCGCCGCGGCCGCTGCACTGAATGGCCCGCAGGATTGCGTGGCCGAGATGCGCGCCCTCTACAAGGACCGCCGCGACGTGCTGGTGCGCGGCCTGCAACAGGCGGGCTGGGATGTGCCGCCGCCCGAAGGTTCCATGTTCCTCTGGGCACCGATTCCGGAGAAGTTCCGTCATTTGGGCTCAGTCGGTTTTTCCAAGCTGCTGCTGGAAAAGGCGAAGGTGGCGGTGGCCCCCGGTATCGGCTTTGGCGAGCATGGCGATGGCCATGTGCGCATCGCGCTGGTCGAGAATAATCATCGCATTCGCCAGGCGCTGCGCGGCATTCGCGGTTTCCTGCAAGGCGACAATGCCGCACCGGTTGAGGAAGTGCATTCCGCATGAGCGATTCTTTGAAACTTGGCGTGGCGGGCCTCGGCACCGTCGGCGCCGGCCTGCTCAACCTGTTGCGTGCCAATGCCGATCTGATCACCGCGCGGGCTGGCCGTCCGATTGAGGTGGTGGCCGTCTCGGCGCGGGATCGCACGCGCGATCGCGGCGTGGATGTGACCGGGCTGAATTGGCATGAGGACGCCGTCTCGCTCGCGGCCGACCCTTCGGTGGATGTGGTGGTCGAGCTGATGGGCGGCTGCGAAGGCCCAGCGCGCGCGCTGGTCGAAGCCGCGCTCAATGCCGGTAAGCCCGTCGTGACCGCCAACAAGGCGTTGCTCGCCACCCATGGCGCGGCGCTGGCGCGGCTGTCGGAGGCCCACGGCGTGCCGCTCGCCTATGAGGCGGCGGTGGCCGGCGGCATTCCCGCCATCAAGGCGCTGCGCGAGGGGCTGGCGGGCAACCGGATCAGCCGCGTCGCCGGCATCCTGAACGGCACCTGCAACTACATCCTCACCGAAATGCGCGTGAAGGGCCTGCCCTTCGATGTGGTGCTCAAGACCGCGCAGGAGCTGGGCTATGCCGAGGCCGACCCCGCCTTCGACATCGACGGCGTGGATGCAGCGCACAAGCTGGCGATCCTGGCCGCACTCGCTTTCGGGCATGTGGTGGATCTGGACGCGCTGCATATCGAGGGCATCCGCAATGTCTCCGCACTCGACATCGCTCTGGCGGGTGAGCTGGGTTACCGCATCAAACTGCTGGGCATCGCCTCGCGCGATGCGGCGGGTGTGACCGCGCGCGTGCATCCCTGCATGGTGCCTGAAGGCAGCCCCATCGCCAGTGTGGATGGCGTGTTCAATGCCGTGCTCGCCGAGGGCGACGCGGTGGGCCGCGTGGTGCTGCAAGGCCGGGGTGCGGGTGCCGGCCCCACTGCAAGCGCGGTGGTGGCCGACTTGATTGACATCGCACGCGGGCGCTCAGCCCCCGTCTGGGGCGCGGCCTCCGACACGCTCGACGCCACGCCCGGCTTGCCGATGGAGCGCCATCGCGGCGCCTATTACCTGCGGCTGATGGTGCTGGACCAGCCCGGCGTCATCGCGGACGTGACTGGCGCCTTGCGGGATGCCAGGATCAGCCTGGAATCCATGCTCCAGCGCGGCCGCGCACCCGGTGAGGCGGTTGCGGTGGTTCTCGTCACCCATGAATGCGAGGAGGCCCAGATGCAATCCGCGCTGACCCGCATCGCCGGCTTGCCGAGCGTGGTGGAGAAGCCCGCCATGATCCGCATCGAGGTGCTGTGATGCTCCGGCGCGCCCTGGTCATCGCGACACTTCTGCTGCCGGGCGCGGCCATCGCGCAGTCCGAGACGCGGCTGCGACTGTCGGAATCGGGCAGCGTCACCCTAGCACCCGATGAGGTTGTCGCCTCTTTGCGGATCGAGGCGCGGGCCAGGACTGCCGCCCAGGCGCAGGAACAGGTGAACCGCGCCATGGCGGCGGCCCTTGCCAACGCCCGCGCCGTGGATGACGTGCGTGCGACCACAGGCCACTACAATGCCCGCACCGAGCGGGAGCGGCCCCAGCGCGAACAACAGCAATTCGTGGCCCAGCAATCGCTCAACCTGCGCGGTGGTGAGGCGTTGGTGGCGCTGGTTGGCCGGCTGCAAGGCGAGGGGCTGCTGCTTGACCACATCTCCTGGCAACTCAGCGAGGTTACGGCACGCCGTGGCCGCGATGAGGCGACCCGCGCCGCCATCCGCGCCGTGCAGGAACGCGGTGCAGCCATCGCCCAGGATCTGGGCCTGCGCGTGACCGCCCTCAGCCAGCTTTACGTGGATGCCCAGCCCGAGGCGCGCCCCATGGCCATGGCTGCTCGTGCGGCCTCTGCCCCCAGCGTGACGGCCGAGGACGTGACCGTCACGGCGCGCGTCACCGCCGACCTTCTGCTCAGCCGCTAACCCAAGGAACACCAAGATGTCCGAAACCAAGAACGGCGCCGTCGTTGACCGCAATCTGGCGCTGGAACTGGTCCGCGTCACCGAGGCTGCCGCACTCGCCGCCAGCCTCTGGGTCGGCAAGGGCGACAAGAACTCGGCCGATGGCGCGGCGGTGGAGGCCATGCGCCGAGCCTTCGACTCGGTGGCCATCCAGGGCACCGTCGTCATCGGCGAGGGCGAGATGGATGAGGCGCCGATGCTCTATATCGGCGAGAAGGTGGGGCTCTACGCCAAGACCGGCGGGGGCATGCTGGCCGATATCGCGGTGGACCCGCTGGAGGGCACGACGCTGACCGCCAAGGGCGGCCCCAACGCCATGGCCGTGGTGGCGCTGGCCAATCGCGGCGGGTTTCTCCACGCGCCCGATTGCTACATGGACAAGATCGCGATCGGACCGGGCTATCCCGAAGGGACGGTGGATCTGGACCGCACCCCAGCCGACAACCTGGCCGCATTGGCCAAGGCCAAGGGTGTGTCCATCGGCGAACTCACAGTCTGCATGCTGGACCGGGACCGTCACAAGGACATCATCAAGGCCGTCCGGGCCGCTGGCGCGCGGCTGATGCTCATCCCCGATGGGGACGTGTTTGGCGTGGTCGCCTGCGCGCAGCCGGATACGGGTGTGGACATGTATCTGGGCTCGGGCGGGGCACCCGAGGGCGTGCTGACGGCGGCCGCCCTGCGCTGCATCGGCGGGCATATGCAGGGAAGGCTGATCTTTGAGGATGAAGGTCAGGTGATCCGCGCGAAGGAGATGGGCATCTCCGACCCGCACCGGGTTTACGGCCTGAACGACATGGCCAGCGGCGAGGTCATGTTCGCAGCAACCGGCGTGACCAGCGGGCCTATGCTGCGCGGCGTGCGGCTGATCCCCGGCGGTGCCATCACCCATTCGATCGTGATGCGAAGCAAGTCGGGTACGGTGCGTTACGTTGAGGGCCATCACAATCTGAAGCTGAAGCCGGTTTGATGCAGACCGCGCTCGGGGTCGAGCGCAGCCTCACCGGGCGCCGCTGGGTTTGGCGCCACAGCGAACCGCGGATGGCCGCCGCGCTGGCGCAGCAGCTCGATCTGCCCGAGATCGTGGGGCGGCTTCTCGCCGCGCGCGGCCTGGAGCCGGAGACGGCGAGGCTTTTCCTGGAGCCAACGTTGCGCGCGCTGCTGCCGGACCCTTCGTTGCTGCTGGACATGGATGCGGCGGCCTCGCGTCTGGCGGATGCCGTGCAGCGCTCCGAGACGGTTGCCGTCTTCGCCGATTACGATGTGGATGGAGCCTGTTCGGGCGCGGTCATGACGCAGGCGCTGCGCCTGCTCGGCTGCACGGTCTTCCCCTATGTGCCCGACCGCCTGGTTGAGGGCTATGGGCCGAACGGGCCTGCCATCGCCGGGTTGGTGGCCAAGGGTGCGACGCTCATCATCTGCGTGGATTGCGGCATTGCCGCCCATGAGGCTCTGGCCGGTGCAGGCGCCGAGGTCGTGGTGCTGGACCACCACAAGGCCGAGGGACCGCCGCCACTGGTCGTGGCCGCGGTGAACCCCAATCGGCTGGATTGCCCCTCTGGCCTGCGCCAGCTTTGCGCGGCGGGGGTCGCCTTCCTGGCCGCCGTCGCCACCCAACGCGAGTTGCGCCGGCGTGGCTTCTTCGCCGGCCGGGCCGAGCCTGATCTGCGCGAATTGCTGGATATCGTGGCACTCGCCACCGTCTGTGACGTGGTGCCGCTGGTGGGCGTGAACCGCGCGCTGGTGGTCAAGGGTCTTGAGGTTCTGGCGCGGCGAGAGCGCGCGGGGCTCGCCGCCTTGATGGACCTCGGCGGCGTACGCGATCTGCCCAGCACGCACACGCTGGGCTTCGTGCTGGGGCCGCGCATCAATGCGGGCGGGCGGATTTCCGTGCCCGATCTGGGCCTGCGCATGTTGCTGGAAACCGACCCCATCGAGGCGCGCGGCATGGCCGAGCGGCTGGATGCCGTGAATCGCAAGCGCCAGGAGGTGGAGGCCGGCGTGCTGATCGCCGCCATGCTCCAGGCCGAGGAACAGGCCGCCGCCGGGCGCGCGGTTTTCCTGCTGCATGATGCCGCCTGGCATCCGGGCGTGGTGGGCATCGTCGCCGGGCGTGTTCGCGAGCGCTTCAACCGCCCCGCCTGCGTGGCGGGTTTCAGCGATGGCGTGGCCAAGGGCTCGGGCCGTTCCGTACCCGGCCTCGATCTGGGGGCGGCGGTGATCGCGGCACGTCAGAAGGGGATGCTGATCGCGGGCGGAGGCCATGCCATGGCGGCCGGCTTCACCATTGACCCCGCGCGCCTGCCCGAATTGCACGCACATTTGGATGAACGCCTCGCTGGTGCGCGCGATATGCCAAGCGCTGCCGAGCAGGTGGTGGAGGGCGCGTTGACAGTGCGCGGCGCCACGACGGAATTGGCGCAAAGCATCGCGCGGCTGGCGCCCTTTGGCGCTGGGAATGAGGAACCCGCCTTTGCGCTGTCCCGTGCGCGGGTGGTGAAGTCCGGCCGCATCGGCAAGGAGGGCGCGACCATCCGCGCCTTCCTGGAGGGCGAGGATGGCGGACGGCTCAAGGCCATCTGCTTCCGCGCGAAGGAAGGTCCGCTGGCCGAGGCTCTTCTGGCTCAAGGCGGCGCACCGCTCATGCTGGCCGGGCATTTGCGCGCGGAAGTCTGGAACGAACAAACCTCCGCGAGCTTCTTCGTGACGGATGCAGCGCGGCTCTGAGCGTTACGGCCGCGCGAGCACCAGTGGCGTGAGGTCAAACCCTTCCCGCCGCGCGATGGCCAGGGCCTGTTCCAACTGCTCAGGCGGCAGGACCGGCGTGCGGGAGAGCACCCAGAGCACACGG
>JBBRVI010000229.1:0-5806 GCA_038247025.1 Acetobacterales bacterium | reverse complement strand
GACATGTATGCCGAGCGCGCGATGCGCCTCATCGGCCCGCATCTGCGCCGCGTTTACCAAGATGCTGGCGATGACGCCGCGCGGGAGGCGATGATGCTGGGGGCGACGCTGGCGGGGCTCGCTTTCAGCAATGCGAGCGTGGCGCTGATCCATGGCATGTCGCGGCCCATCGGCGCGCATTTCCACGTGCCGCACGGGCTCTCCAACGCCATGCTGCTTCCGGCGGTGACAGGCTTTGGCCTGAACCATGCCCTGCCGCGCTATGCTGAAGCCGCGCGCTGCATTGGCTGCGCCGCACCCTCCGATGCGGACCAAGTGGCGGGTGCGAAGCTCATGGAAGAATTGCGCGCGCTGAACCATGAGTTGGAAGTGCCAAGCCCCGCCGCCTATGGCATTGCTCAGGACAAATGGAACAAGCTGCTGCCCGTGATGGCCAAACAGGCGCTGGCCTCAGGCAGCCCGGCCAACAACCCACGCGTGCCCGACGCTGCCGAGATCCTGGCGCTTTACGGCGAGGCTTTCGGCGGCTGAGAGATGGTGGATTGAAGGCTGCGCCAGCGGTCATTCCAGGCCGGCAGCGCCGCCACCGGCAAGGGGCGGCCCATCAGGAAGCCCTGTGCGCGGGCCACGCCCAGGAAACGCAACCCCCGTAACAGGGCCGGCGAAGAAATCCCCTCGGCCGTCATCACCAGGCCGCGCCGGGCCATGCTGCGCACCTGATGCCGCGCCCGGCCCGAGCGTGGCAGCGCCAGCACCAGCGAACGATCCAGCTTGATGCCCGCAAAGGGCAGCCGCAGCAGGCGCTGCCGGGGGTCGTCCAGCACCAGATCATCCAGCAACACGCCATGTCCGGCCGCCTTCAGGCGCCGCAGCGTCCGCGCCATGCGCGAGAGATCGCGCACCGGCGCCGTCTCGGTGAGTTCGATCATCAGCTGATGCCGTGGCAGGCGCGAACGTTGCAGCTGCTGTCCCAGCCAGGCCACCACGTCGCGTTTGTCGAGCTCGGGGGCGGGCAGGTTCACTGAGACGGGAATGACCATCCGCCTCGGCAAGCGCGAAAGATCGCGCGCGGCAATGCGCGTGACCGCGGCGGCCAGCATGCGCGAGAGACCCATCTGCTCCATGGCAGGCACGAAATTCACCGGCGTCAGGGCCACCGGCTCGCTGCGCCACCGGGCCAGGGCTTCGACCATGACGAAGCGGCGTGTGCGGACTTCGATGATGGGCTGGTAGCGCAGCAACAGACCGTCGCCCTGCAGCCCCGCCTGGAGACGGCCGGAATTGCGACTTGCCCGCTGGGCGTCATGCGCGATCACCCGGCTGCCATTCAGCAGACCAATCAGGAACTCCCCATCCTCCGAGAGAGCGGCCAGCGCCGACATGGGTGAAATGACGGCAGAAGGTGACGCTTCCGCCAGGGCATCCACAAGGGATTGATCAATGGGAAGCGCATTCTCTTGCAGCAGGATGTGGCCAAAGCCGGACAGATTCACAACGACCGCACGCAGCACTTCCGCTTGTGTGCGAAGGACGACGGCCGGCGGGCCTCCGAGGCGCGCGATGGCGCAGCAAGCCGCGGCAATCAGTTGCTCATCGCACGCGACGACGAGAACAGGCGCCATACGAGCCGGCTCAACCTCCACCGGCCCGTCGCCGGGAATTTTAGATGTCTCAAAAATAGCCAAAATATTAGCCTGTTCTCACAGGGATGATATTAACCGATTCCTTGGCCGACTCCAACAGCGATTGACTGAGGCCTCACCGGATCGCCGTCTGGCCCTTGGGCGCCACGGGCTCCAACTCGCCACGCCGCAACGAATTGCGCCCGCTGAACAAGACGATGGGGGCCGCGATGAAGACCGAGGAAGAGGCCGAGATGAAGATGCCAAACACCATCACCCAAGCGAAACCGGAAAGTGTATCGCCGCCGAACAGCGCCAGTGGCAAAGCGGCGAGAAGCAGCGTCACCGAAGTTCCCAGGCTGCGGTTGAGCGTTTCATTGATGGACAGGTCCACCAAATCCTGCAGGGGGAGCAGTTTATATTTCCGGAGATTTTCGCGCATTCGGTCGAATACGACGACCTTGTCATTGGCCGAGAAGCCGATGACGGTGAGGATGGCTGCGATGGTCGTCAGGTTGAACTCAATCTGGAACAGGACCATGAAGCCAATCGTTTTGGTGGTATCGAGCAGCAAGGTCGCGATGGCGGCGACGCCGAACTGCCACTCAAACCGGACCCAGATATAGATCAGCATGGCAACCAGGCTGAGGCCGAGCGCCAATAGCCCGCCTCGGAACAACTCATCCGAAATGCGATTTCCTACCGCCTCCACCCGCAAAATGCGGATGCCGGGTGCTGCTGCTTCCAATGCGCCGCGCACCGCGGAGACCACCTGTTGGGTCTGCGCCTCCTGCGCCGGCGCTGGAACACGGATCAGCAAGGTACTGTCATCGCCGAATTTCTGGAGCCCGACATCGCCCACGCCCAGTGCGGCGGTCGCAGCGCGCAGGGTGTTGAGGTTCGCGGGTTCGGGCGTGCGGACCTCCATCACGATGCCGCCCTTGAAATCAATGCCCTTCTCCAGCCCGGGGTAAATGGCACCAACAAGTGAGGCCGTGGACAAGACCCCCGATACGACCAGCCCCATCACAGCGCCGCGCATGAAGGGAATTTTCGTCATATCCGGGCAAAGCCGAAAGAGCGGCCGGGCCAGACGCTGGCCGAAGCTCAACCCCTTGCGCTCGATCACCGGCAATTCCTTGGGCTTGCGCCAGCGGTACCACCAGACGACCATCAAACGCGTCACCACGGTCGCCGTCCACATCTGGACGATCGTGCCGATGGCCACCGTGACAGCGAAGCCCTTCACCGGCCCGGAACCAAAGCCGTAGAGGCAGGCCATGGCGATCAGATTGGTCAGGTTCGAGTCGAGAATCGTCCCCGATGCCTTGGTGTAGCCGATCTCCAGCGCGTTGATGGGAGATCGGCCATTCTTTACCTCCTCGCGAATGCGCTCGTTGATGAGGATATTCGCATCCAACGCCGTGCCCAGCGTGAGCACGATGCCCGCTATGCCAGGCAAGGTGAGCGTTGCCTCCAGAAGGGACAGGAAGGCGATGAGCAGGATAAGGTTGATGGCCAGCGCCACATTGGCGAACCAGCCAAACAGGCCATACGCAAAGCCCATGTAGAGAAAAACGAAGGTGACACCCACGGCCAGGCTGATGACGCCCGCACGGATCGCATCCGCGCCAAGCTCCGGCCCGACGGTCCGCTCCTCGATCACCGTCAGCGGCGCGGGCAGGGCGCCCGCGCGCAGCAGCACCGCCAGGTCATTGGCGGAGCGCACGGTGAAATTGCCCGAGATCTGGCCGCGCCCGCCCGTAATGGGTTCGCGGATATTGGGCGCGGTGATCACCTTGTCATCCAGGACGATGGCGAAGGGGCGGCCCACATTCGCGCGCGTGATCTCGCTGAAGCGGCGCGTGCCGATGCTGTCGAAGGTGAAGTTCACCACCCATTCGCTGGTCCGGCTGTCCTGGCTTGCCCGGGCGTCGGTCAGGTTCGCGCCATCCACTTCGACACGGCGGCGGACGGGGAAACGCTCACCGTCGCGCTCACCATTGAGGAACATGATACCTGGCGGCGGCGTGGCCGCCTGCGTGTTCACCGCCTCATCGAGCAGATGGAACGTCATCCGGGCGGTTCGGCCCAGCAGGTTCTTGATGCGGTCGGGGTCTTCCACACCTGGAAGTTGCACCAGGATGCGGTTCAACCCCTGCCGGACGATCGTGGCCTCCACCACGCCGGTCTCGTCAATGCGGCGGCGGACGATCTCGATGGATTGCTCCACCGCGTTGGTCGCCTTGGCGCGCAGGCCCGCTTCCGTCACGGTTGCGGTCAATAAGCCGTCCGCATTGATGGTGACCTCGATATCGGTCTGCTGAGTGCCAGCACCGATATTCACCGCATTGCCCAGTTCGCGCACGACCCTGAGCGCGGCTTCGCGCTGCGCGGAATCGGTGATGCGCAAGGACATTCTTCGCTGGTCGGGCTGCGAGGCGAGGCCGGTGTAGGAAATACGCGGATTGGCCTGGGTCATCCCCCGCCGCGTGCCTTCCACCAGGCCCTCCAGCCGCTCGCGCAGAAGGACGGATGTGTCCACCTCCAGCAGCAGATAGGAGCCGCCGCGCAAATCCAGGCCCAGCGCAATCTGCCGGATCGGCGCCCAGTCGGGGAAGGCCGAGCGCGGCAGCAGATTGGGCAGCGTGACCAGCGTGCCCAGCAGACAGACGAAAATTATGGCGACCGTTTTCCAGCGCGCGAAATACATCATGGCGGCAGCAGGTCCCGACTTCCTATTTCGGCGGAACATGACGAGGGGGAGGGGGGGATGCAAGCCTCGCCCGGAAAGGTTAGTCGAGGTTCATGAATTCCCTTCGGATCGGCGTCTTCGGCGCGGGCCATTTCGGCCGGTTTCACGCCATCAAGCTGCGTGGCGCAGCGCGGGCGAAGTTGGCGGGGCTGCACGACCCGGACCAGGCAAGGGCGACGCTGGTCGCGGGGGAGGTCGGCTGCCCCGCTGTTGAGCCGGATGAATTGCTGGCTTGTTGCGATGCCGTAATCATCGCGACGCCGACCGTTCATCATGCGCGCCTGGCTGAACTTGCCCTGCGCGCCGGCAAGCACGTCTTTGTGGAAAAGCCCATCACGGCGACCCTGGCCGAGGCCGATGCGCTGATTGCCCTCGCCGCCGCAGAGCGGCGCGTCCTCATGGTCGGTCAGATCGAGCGGCATTCGGCTGCAATCCGCACCTTGCGGGAGAACCTGGGCGCCCGGCGGCTGATATCGCTGGAGGCGATTCGCGTTGCACCCTTCCGCCCACGCAGCCTGGATGTCTCGGTCGTGCTGGACCTCATGATCCATGATCTGGATCTCATCCTCTCCCTCGTGCCTTCGCCTTTGGTTGAGGTCCGGGCCGTGGGTGGGCCGGTGATGACCGCGCTGCCCGATTGGGCTGTGGCACATCTCAGCTTTGCCAATGGCGCACAGGCCCAGATCACGGCCAGCCGCGTGGCGGTGGGACTGGAGCGCAAGCTGCGCGCCCTGGGCCCGGAGGGCGAGATGCGGGTGGATTTCCTGGCCCGCAGCCTGGAATTCCTGGCCCGCGATGGCGGTACAGCCATGGAAAACATGCCCGGCTGGAGCCTGGAGCGACGCAATTGGACCGAACATGACAGCCTGGAGGCGGAACAGTCCGCCTTCATGGCTGCCATCCTGGACGGCGCGCCGCACGAGGCCAACGGGGATCAGGGGCGCGCTGCGCTTGATGCGGCTTTGCTGGTGGAAGCTGCGCTCAGCGCTTGAACCTCAGGTCCAGCCCCTGCTTTCGCCAATTCGCCTCGATCGCGTCCATATTGATGCTGCCCGATGGATGCGCCCGGCTTGGTGCATTGCGCTGGCCAGGGGCGCGCGTGGTGCGCCAGAGCCTCACCAGCCGCTCCAATTCGTCCAGCGGGTTGGCGTGGTCATCCACGCGGAGGTCGATATCGGGAAAATCCTCGGTGGTGACGAGCTGGAGCGCCGCAGATTGCCGGCCACGCTTATCCCCGCCCGCGGCCTCTCCGGCTTGGAGGGCAGACATCATGCGCTCGGGCATGGCGAGGTCCTGGCGAGCCAGGAAGCTCGCAATCGTATCAGCGATCACCGCCTCGCCCGCAAGCATGTTGCCCGCCACCGACCATCCCGTGCCCATGCGATGGCCAGCCCATTCGACGCAGTTCTCGCCCGTCCAGGCAGCGGAG
>JBBRVI010000228.1:0-5830 GCA_038247025.1 Acetobacterales bacterium | reverse complement strand
GTTGACTTCGATCACCCGCTGGTACCGGTCGAACATGGCCATGAACTGTTCCCGGATTTCGGGCGTCTTGCAGCGCGCTGCCACCAGATGCTCGCCGCCGGTCAACTCCGTGGTTTCGCCAAAGACGAGCGTGTGGCTGGCTTCCCACAGCTTGTCGAAGGCGTTGCCCACGGTCGGGCAGGAGGCGAGGCCAGAGGTCGTGTCGCTCTCGCCGCACTTGGTCGAGACCCACAATTCGTTCAGTGGCGCCTTCACCCTCTTCAGCTTCGAGGCGTGCTTCACCATGCGATAGGCCGCGCGCGAGGCGCTGGCGATGGTGTTGATGTCGCCATTCTGCTCAATGGCGAAACCCTCGACCGGCTTGCCGCTGAGCGCGATGCCCTCGACGATCTTGCCGGTCCAACCTGGCTCGATCCCGATGACGATCACGGCGGCCACATTCGGGTTGGTGCCGGTGCCGATGATGGTGCGGAAATGCAGATCAAGGTCGGCGCCGAATTGCAGGCGGCCATAGGCGTGCGGAATCGCCATGGCACCTTGGATGTTGTTCGCCACGGCCTGGGCGGCTGCGTTGGAGAGGTCATCCACGGGCAGGATGATGACGTGGTTGCGTATGCCCATCCGCCCGTTTTCGCGGCGCCAGCCGTCGAAGGAGGCGGCTTTCAGGTTCATTGCCATGTGCTCTATCCCCTACCAGCGCTTCGTCTTGACATTGTGGACGTGCAGATGCTCGCCCGGCGCGATATCGGCGATGGCTTTGCCGATGTCGGTGCCATACTTCATGATGGTGTCGCCCGCCTTGATCGGCTTGATGGCGAGCTTGTGACCGATGGGGATGTCCGACTTGGCGTCGAATTCGATCATCTTGTCCTGGTCCATGATCCAGCCGTTGATGCGGTTGCTGGCGGTCATTCCTTCGACCACCACAACGCCCACGGAATCGCCCTCGTCATGCACGACGAAATGAATTGTCATCGTTTCCTCCTGTTGAATGATTCCACGCTAGGCGGGTCTTGAAACCTAGTCAACTATATGACCTAGATGACTGGATGAATATCGCATCCCCCGTTTGGCGCTTGGTGCGCTCGGCCATCGTGGCCGAAATCGCGGCCGGTGAATTCCCGCCCGGCACGCCGCTGCCGGCCGAAAAACTGCTGGCGG
Organism: Acetobacterales bacterium; assembly: GCA_038247025.1. Classification (GTDB taxonomy): domain Bacteria; phylum Pseudomonadota; class Alphaproteobacteria; order Acetobacterales; family Acetobacteraceae; genus Roseococcus. The sequence goes on along the minus strand of JBBRVI010000228.1, from coordinate 4,669 downwards.
AGCGCTTTGGTTGCGCCATCGGCACCATCCGCCGCGCTACCGACGGTCTGGTGGCCGAGGGCGTGCTGACCCGGCAGCAAGGGCGTGGCACCTTCGTGGCCGGGCATTCGCCCGAGCGCAGCTTTCGCTTCTTCCACCTGCGCGGCACTGATGGCCAGGCCGAATTGCCGCAAACCGAGTTCCTGGATTTCGAGAGCCGCCGCGCGAATGCTGAGCAAGCGCTTGTGCTCTCCATCGCGCCCGGCGCGCCCGTGTTTCGCGCGCGGCATCTGCAACATCTGGCTGGCCGCCCTGCCATGCTGGAAAAGCTTTGGCTGCCGTGCGAACTCTTCCCAGCGCTCGACGGCCCGCGGTTCGCCGGCCGCGCCTGCACCGTCTATGATCTTTACCAGCGCGAATTCGGCATCAGCGTGACCCGGATTGATGAACAGCTTCGTGCTGCCGCCATCCCCGCCCGTGTCGCGTCACGCCTAGGCCTCAAGGCAGGCGAACCGGCCCTTCTCATCCAACGCATCGCCTTCGCGGTGGATGGAAAACCGGTCGAGCTGCGCCAGGCCTGGGCGGATACGCGCGAGCTGGCCTACTTCAACAGCCGGGCGTGACGTGGCACATAGCTCTCAGCAAGGGAGGAGCCACCATGGCGGGCGTATTCTGGTATGACGGCGTCTGGACTACCGAGGAGCCGAAGATCATCGGCCCCATGGACCACGCTTTTTGGCTCGGCTCGGTCATTTTTGACGGAGCGCGCAGCGTCACTGGCTGGGCGCCCGACCTTGATCGCCATTGCGCCCGCGCCGTGCGCTCGGCAGTCACAATGGGCATGAAGCCCACCAAAACGGCCGACGAGATCGAGGCACTTTGTCGCGAGGGCGTCCGCCGAATGGGGCCCGACGCGACGCTTTACATCCGGCCGATGTTCTTCATTCGCCGCGGCCTGGGAGCTGCCCGGCCGGACCCGGACAGCACGGATTTCATCCTCTCCCTCTACGACGCCCCTCTGCCGGCTTGGGCGGGCTTTTCGGCCATGCTCTCGCCCTTCCGCAAACCCGCGCCCGACATGGCACCGACCGATGCGAAGGCCGCCTGCCTCTACCCCAATGGCGCCCGTGCCACGGCCTGGGCCAATGATCGCGCCCACGACATGGCGGTGATGAGCGACGTGGCCGGCAATGTCGCCGAATTCGCCAGCTCCAACCTCTGGTTCGCCAAGGATGGCGTGGTGATCACGCCCGCGGCCAACCACACCTTCCTCAACGGCATCACCCGCCAGCGCGTCATGAACCTGCTGCGCGAAGCCGGCGTGACCGTGGAGGAGCGCGCCGTACGCTCCGAGGAGTTGGAGGAGGCGGATGAGATCTTCTCCACGGGCAATTACGCGAAGGTCCTGCCGGTGACGCGCTACAACGGGCGGGACATCCAGATCGGTCATTTTGCCGAGAAAGCGCGCGACCTTTACTTTGGATGGATGCGGTCGCAGGCGCGGGTTGTTGAGGCGCAGGCCGCGGAGTGAAGGAAGGGGCACCGCCCCTTTACCCCGGCAGGAACCTCAGGTTCCTGCACCTCCGATTCTGTATCAGGATGCCGCTACGATCATCATCAACAAGCCTGCTGGGCTTTCGGTGCACAAGGGGCCGCGTGGCGGCAAGAGTCTCGAAGACGCGTTGCCGCTCCTGCAACAGGGCAAGCGGCATTTGCCACAACCTGCCCACCGGCTCGATACCGACACGTCGGGCTGCTTGGCGCTGGGGCGTACCAAACCCGCCATCGCCGCCCTCAACAAACTCTTCGCCGATGGCCTGGCGCAAAAAACCTATTGGGCCGTGCTGATCGCTTCCCCACCGACCGAGACGGGCACTTGCGAAGCCCCGCTCGTCAAGATCAGCACGCGCACGGAAGGCTGGCGCGTCATCGTGGACCCAAAGGGCCAAGCCGCCCACACCGAATGGCGGGTGCTGGGAAGCGATGGCGCGCTGACAGCCATTGAGCTCACGCCGCGCACTGGCCGTACGCACCAGCTGCGCGCCCATATGGCGCATCTGGGCTGCCCCATCCTTGGCGATGCGCGCTATGGCGGTGGCGAAGGCGCGATGCACCTCCTCGCCCGTCGCCTTGTTCTGCCCAACATTGCGGCCGAGGCGCCCATCCCGGACCACATGCGAAAGGCCTTGGCGCGATGCGGCGTGCATTGATCGTGCTGGCACTCGCACCATTCCTTATGGCGCAAGGCTTGCCCCGCCCGCTCTGCGGGTTCGGCGAAGGGCTGTCCCATCTGCGCGAGGTGGAGCGCGAGGCAGCCCGGCCTGTCGCGGGCCTCACGGAAGGCCGCGCGCGGGGCGAGCGCATGCTCGCCAGCCTGGTCAACGCCTTCACCATCTTCCGCGACTGCGGCTGCCCGCAACTGACCGAACTCACAGCTGAAGCCGCAACCGTGGCGCAAAGCGCTCCGTCCGAGGCCAGCGTTTCACGGCTCACCCAGGTGTTCGCGCACATGCGGTTCCGCACGCAACTCGCCCGCGAGCATAGCGAGCGTCATACCTGCCGGTAGTAAGGGATCAGCGCAAAAACCAGGTAGGCCAGCAGCGTCACCAGGCCGGGGATGGTCGCGAAATCCGCAACCCAGCTTTGCAAATCCCAGCCGCGCACGGCCACGCCCACGAGGAATTCCAGCACCAGCAGCATGGACAGGGCCGCAAAGCCCATGCGCAGGCGCGCCTCGCCCGATGGGATGACGCAACGGCGGATGATGCGCGGCGCGATCCACCAGCAGAGGCCCAGCAACAGCGGCAATTCCACAAGGAGCGCGAAGACCCGCCCCAGCATCGGCACCAGCAGCAATTCGCGGATGGGGCCAAGCACGAAACCCATCCCAAACCCCGCTAACAGATACAACACCGAAGCACGCAGTTCCCGGCTCATCGCACCCGCAACTCGGTTCGCGCGGAGGCCCCTGCGGCATCCAGCACGGTGATGCGGTAGAACCCGGGGCCAGGCGGCACCCAGCCCACCTCGCGGCGGGCGGGGTCGGTGGCCAGGGGCTCACCATCCACGAGGAAGGTCAGTGGGCGCTGTCCGCCGGCGGCACGCAACACCACGCGCCCGGCCTCGGGCAGGGAGGCGCGGGGCGGCGGAAAGAGCAGGCGCAACCCATCCAGGGGGGGAGCGGCCGTGGCGGTCAGCGGACGCTGCGCGAAAGGCGCGCGAGGTGCGCCTGGCAGGCGCTCGAAAACCTGGGACAGCAAGGGCAAGGCAAGACGTGCACCGGTGGCGTTGGGCATGGACGTGCCATCGGGCCGCCCGACCCAGATGCCCACCACATGGCGCTGGTCCATCCCCATGGCCCAGGCGTCGCGCCCGCCCCAGCTTGTGCCGGTCTTCCAAGCCACGCCTGCCGGGCCGCCGCCGGGGAAGTGCTGCACCAGGATGGCGCTGGTGGTGTTGGCCGCCCGACGCTCGATCAGCCCAGCCCCCCCATCGCCGAGCATGGCGTAGAGCCCCACCATTTCGCGCAGCGTGATCCCCACACCGCCAAGCGCCAGGGGCAGCGAGGGTTCCGCACCCGGGGGCAGGCGCGGTGTGGCGCCGGCGGCCTTCATGACGCTGGCCAGCCGCAGCGGGCCGATCTCGTTCAGCAGCGCCACGGCCGGCTGGTTCAGGCTTTGCCTGAGCGCGTCTGCAATGCGAAGGCGACCCTGGAAGGCGCGGGCGAAATTTTCCGGAGCATAGTCACCAAAGCGCCTTGGCAGGTCCTCCATCACGGTCTCAGGCGTGACCACGCCCGATTCGAAGGCCAGCGCGTAGATCAGCGGCTTGAGTGCGGAGCCGGGCGAACGCACCGCCAGCGAAAGGTCCAACGCGCCCGCCCGCGCCTCGTTCATCCAGTCCCCTCCAACCAATGCGCGTGTTTCGCGCGTGGCGATATCACTGACCATGATGGCGAGCGATACGCGCTCCGGCAGCCGGGCCAGCGCCTCGCGCGCCAGGGCCTCGATGCCGCGCTGGAGGTCGAGATCAATGGTCGTGGCACCCTCTCGCGCGAAGTGGGGCGCCTGGCGTGGGAGCGGCAAGCGGCGGCGGGGGACTTCGCCAGCCAGGGTTATTTCGGCTGCACTCGCAACTTCGGGCGCTCGGGCAAGGAGCACAGCGTCGCGTGCGCTCCGGGCGGCCTCTGGATGGCGGTCGGGGCGCAGGGCTTCGGGACGACGGGCGAGGGCCACCAGCAACGCGGCCTCACCCGCATCCAGCGCAGAAGGCGGACGGCCGAACCAGGCGAGGGAGCCTGCGCGCATGCCCTCCAGGTTGCCGCCCTGCGGGGCCAGCGTCAGCCAGATTTCCAGCACCCCGCGTTTGCCATGGCGCCATTCCAGTTGCAGGGCGCGCGTAACCTCGATCGCCTTGCTGCGCAAATTTCGCGGGCGTGGTTCCAGCAGCCGTGCGGCCTGCATGGACAGCGTGGAGCCGCCCGAGACGACGCGCCCTGCCCGCATCCATTGAGCCGCGGCCCGCGCGAGGGCGAAGGGGTCCACGCCGGGGTGGCTGTAGAAGCGCCGATCCTCGGCCGCGATCAGCAGCGCCAGGAGGTGCGGGGCAACATCCTCTGGCGGCGTCCGCAACCGCCAGACACCACCGGGGGCGGGCCAGACGGAAAGGGTGCGGCCATCACGCGCCGTGG
>JBBRVI010000227.1:0-5839 GCA_038247025.1 Acetobacterales bacterium | reverse complement strand
GGCAGATGTCCAATACTCCGCAAGCCGAAGGCGGCCGCCTGATTTTCCGCAGCGAGACCTTCGCCGCGGACCCCAAGCGCGCTCGTCGCCCACCGACCGGTGAGACCGTGGCAGAAGCCGCGCGCGACATCCCGCTGCATGCCCGCTGCGATGTTCTGGTGGTTGGCGGCGGGCCTTCTGGCATCGCGGCCGCCGTGGCCGCTGCGCGCCAGGGGGCGCACACCATCCTGCTGGAGCGGCATAATCATCTGGGCGGGCTCTCCACCGGTGGGTTGGTGATCTGGATTGACCGGATGAGCGACTGGTCCGGCCAGCTCGTCATCCGCGGCTTTGCCGAGGAATTTTTGGCGCGGTTGCCGCCGACATCCAAAGCCGGCCCCTCGCCCGCCGCCTGGGGCTCGCGCGATGCCGCGACGGCCGGCTGGTGGGCCGCACGCACCAGCGCCTTTCACGGCATTGTCACGCATTCGCCCACTTGCGACCCCGAGGTGATGAAACTCGCCGCGCAGGAGATGGTGCTTGAAGCGGGTGCCGAGCTGATCTTCCACGCATGGGGGGCCGAGCCGATCCTTCGCGAGCGCGCGGTGGCTGGCTGCTTCTTTGAATCCAAGCAGGGGCGGCGAGCCATCCTGGCCGGTTGCGTGGTGGATGCGACCGGCGATGGCGACCTGTTTGCCCGCGCCGGGGCTGCGTATGACGCGGATATTGACGAACGCGACATCCACCACTGCATGAACACGAGCTGGCTGTTCGGCGGCGTGAACATGCCGCGCTATCAGCGCTGGCGGGCAGAGCAACCGGGCGAGTTCAGCGCCTTCCTCCAATTTGGGCGTGAGCGCATTCGCCTGTTCGACAAGGCCTTCGCCTCCTGGCGGGATGATGTGGCGCTGTTCATGGGGCCGCGGCTGGCGGGGTATTCCGCCGTGGATGTGGATGACCTGACCCAGGTCGAAATCCAGAGCCACCGGCTCATGGCGCAGCACCTGGCGTTGTACCGGGAGGGCGCGCCAGGCTTTGAGAATGCCTTCCTGATGCTCTCCGCCCCACAGCTGGGTGTGCGCCACGCGCGACGATTGCGCGGTGTGGAGGCCGTGCGGCGGAGCGATTGGGATGGGCGGGTGCGCCCGGATGAGATCGGCGTCTCGCCAAGCCTTTCGCCGAAATTCCCCAATGTGTCTGTGCCCTATGGCGCCCTGGTGCCGGACCGGCTGGATGGGCTTCTGGCCCCGGGACGGCATGTGAGCTGCGACACCAATAGCCATTCCTTCCTGCGCGAAATCCCGCAATGCTGGCTGACGGGCCAAGCCGCCGGCTTGGCCGCTGCCTTGGCGGTAGCGGGGAAAATCCCGCCGCGCAGCGTCCCCATCCTGGAGTTGCAGGCCGCACTCAAGGCAAGCGGCGCGCATCTGTCGGAGCCTGGCGCGGCGCAGAACGCCGCCTGATCAGGCGAGGCCCAGGCGTGTCTCGGCGATGCCAGCACGCGCGGCAGCGGCAGAAGCTGCGTCACGAATGATGTAGCCGCGCCCCCAGACGGTGCCGATCACATTGTTGGCGCCGGCTTGCTGCAGTTTCTTGCGCAGCTTGCAAACGAAGACGTCAATGATCTTGCTATCGGGCTCGTCCATGCCACCGTAAAGGTGATCGAGGAAATTCTCCTTGGAGAGCACCGTCCCGCGCCTCATGAGGAGCAGCTCCAGGATCGCGTATTCCTTGCCGGTCAGATGCACTGAGCGGCCCTGCACAGCCACTTCCTTGGCGCCCAGATCCAGTGAGAGCGGACCCATCTGGATGCGCGGCTGGCTGAAACCCTTGGATCGGCGGATCATTGCCTGAAGGCGGGCAACCAGTTCCTCCGGCTCGAAGGGCTTCGAAAGGTAATCATCGGCGCCGACGGAAAGTCCGCGCACCTTTGCCTGGGTCCGACCATTGGCGGAGAGCATGAGAACGGGCGCTTCAACCCGTGAGGCGCGAAGCTTGGTGACGACCTCAAATCCTTCCATATCCGGCAGCATGAGATCCACGATAGCAGCGTCGTAATCGTAGAGGCGAGCCAGTTCCAAGGCCTCAGCCCCGCAATCTGCCACATCAACCACCATCCGGTGCTGCTGAAGCTGGAAGGTGATCCCGCGCGCCGCGGAGCGATCATCTTCGACCAAAAGGATACGCATTTTAACTCTCCACACGTTTTGCGTGTGCAGGATTACCACCATGGCGCGAGTTCGCCAAGTGATTTTCATGATTGCTTGTGTATTTTTAAAGATAGTCTTTCTTAAAGTAATCTTAACGGGTTATTTTATGCAAAATTTATGGGCCGGCCAGTCGTCAGCGTCTCATTTATTCTGTTGTACGTATTTTTGATTGGATGCGCATCCTCCTGGGCATGGGGCCTCGCTCATTACGCATTTTGAGGCGCGCTACTCCGGTAAAAGAAAGGCCAGAACGAAAAAGGGCGCCCCTCGCAGGGCGCCCCTCTCTCTCCCAAACGCAGCCGAAGCCGCGTCAGATTTTACTCTTCGCCGGCTTGTTCCCGACGGCGGCGAATGGCCGCGCCCAAAATGTCGCCCAGCGAAGCACCGGAATCGGCCGTGCCGAATTCCTTGACGGCCTCGCGCTCCTCCTCGATCTCCTTGCCCTTTACGGTCAGGGAGAGGCGGCGAGCGGCGCGGTCCACAGCGGTGATCTTCGCATCAACCTTCTCGCCAATGGCGAACTTGTCGGGGCGTTGGTCGCCACGGTCACGCGCCAGTTCCGCACGGCGGATAAAGCCGGTCAGCACTTCGTCAATCTTCACCTCGATGCCATTGGCTTCGATCTTGGTCACGGTGCAGGTGACGATGTCGCCCTTCTTCACCTTGTCCAGGACCTCAGCGGCCGGATCGGCGGCGAGCTGCTTCACGCCCAGTGAAATGCGCTCCTTCTCGACATCCACGTCGAGAACCTTCGCCTTCACGATATCGCCCTTCTTGTAGTTGGCGATGGCGGTCTCACCCGGCAGGTCCCAGCTCAGGTCGGAGAGATGGACCATGCCATCCACTTCCGCGCCCACGCCAATGAACAGGCCGAACTCGGTGATGTTGCGGATCTCGCCCTCGATCTCGCTGCCCAGCGGGTGGTTCTGCACGAACACATCCCACGGATTGCCCTGCGCCTGCTTGAGGCCCAGGGAAATGCGGCGCTTGGGCTCGTCCACATCCAGGATCAGCACGTCCACCTGCTCGGAGGTCGCGACGATCTTGCCCGGATGCACGTTCTTCTTCGTCCAGGACATCTCGCTGACGTGCACAAGGCCCTCAACGCCGGCTTCCAGCTCCACGAAGGCGCCGTAGTCTGTGATGTTCGTCACGCGGCCAGAGAACTTGCCGTTGACCGGATACTTGATCGCCACGCCATCCCAGGGATCGGACATCAGCTGCTTCATGCCGAGGCTGATGCGCTGCGTGTCGGAGTTGAAGCGGATAACCTGCACCTTCACCGGCTGGCCGATGGTCAGGGCCTCGCTGGGATGGTTGATGCGGCGCCAGGCGATATCGGTGACGTGCAGCAGCCCGTCCACGCCGCCCAGATCCACGAAGGCGCCGTAATCGGTGATGTTCTTCACCACGCCATCGAGCACCATGCCTTCCTTGAGGCCCTGGACGAGCTCGGCGCGCTGTTCGGCGCGCGTCTCCTCCAGCACGGCCCGGCGGGAGACGACGATGTTGCCGCGGGCGCGGTCCATCTTGAGGATCTGGAAGGGCTGCGACTGGCCCATCAGAGGGCCGACATCGCGTACGGGGCGGATATCCACCTGGCTGCCGGGAAGGAAGGCCACCGCACCGCCGAGATCAACGGTAAAGCCACCCTTCACCCGGCCGAACAGGATACCGTTCACGCGCTGATTGGCGGCGAAGGCCTTCTCCAGATTGGTCCAGGATTCCTCGCGGCGCGCCTTTTCACGGGAGAGGACGATCGAGCCGTCCTTGTCCTCGTAGCGCTCGATGAAAAGATCAACCACGTCGCCCGGCTTGACCTCGGGCTTCATGCCCTGGGGGGCGAATTCCTTGAGGGGAACGCGGCCTTCGCTCTTCAGGCCCACATCCACGACGGCGAAATCATCATCAATACGAATGATCTTGCCGGTGACGACGGAGCCGGCGAAGCCGGTATTGGCGCCCAGCATCTCATCGAGAAGCGTGGCGAAATCTTCGGGAATGCCCCCCCTGGAAGAAGTGGGTGAAACGGCGCTGGTGGCACTTGCCATGTAGGTGTTCTGTCCTGGGTCGAATACGGGGCGCGCAGGCCCCGCTGGCCGGTCTTGCGCCACCCCGTGCTTCACGCAGAGGATCACGGCTTGCGGGCCTGTTGCAGGCATCCGCCGGGAAGGGGCGCGTGACGGTCCACCCCCATTCCGGTCAATCCTCTTGTGGGGATTAACGGCCGCTACATCCGCCCAGATAACGCGAGCGTCAAGCGAAAATCACCGGACTCGCAAGGATTCGATGATTCGAAGCGCGGCGGCAAAGGCGGCTTGCGCATCGAGCGCGCTGGTATCGATCACATAGGCGTCCCCTGCGGCCTTCAACGGCGCGATATTCCGCGCGGCATCGCGTGCGTCGCGCTCCTGCATTTCAGCCGCCACCTCCTCCAACGCTGGTGCGGCGCCGCTCGTCGTGAGTTCAGCGTGGCGGCGACGCGCACGCTCCTCGGGGTTGGCGGTCACAAAGAGCTTCACCGCCGCTTCGGGGAAGACCACCGTACCGATGTCGCGCCCATCCAGCACTGCGCCACGGGCGGCCCCGAAGCGGCGCTGGAAATCAAGCAGCGCTGCCCGCACCCCGGCAATGGCAGCGACCTTGCTGGCCGCGTCATCGGCGGCTGGGCCACGCAGGTCCGGCCGGTCCATATCGGCGGGTTCCAGGGCCAGGGCTGCTGCCTCAGCCGCCTTGGGATCGGCGGGGTCCGCACCCGCATCCAGCACGCGCCGGCCCGTGGCCCGGTAGAGCAGCCCCGTATCGAGATAGGGCAGGCCCAGATGCGCGGCCAGGCGGCGTGCCAGAGTGCCCTTGCCCGCCGCTGCCGGCCCATCCACTGCAACGATGAGGGGCGCTATGATCAAGGGGCGATCACTGTGCATCCCGCCGCCTCGTTCATCAGCGCGATGAAATTCGGGAAGCTGGTGGCGATGAAACCGCCATCATCGATGCGCAGCGGCGCGCGGCAGCCCAGGCCCAGCACGAGTGCGCTCATCGCCAGCCGGTGGTCCATCTGCGTGGCCACCAACCCACCGCCCGCCGGCGGGCCGCCGAGCCCGACCACCACCAGATCATCGCCCTCGATGGCGCATTCGACGCCGGCTTCGCGCAGCAGGGCTGCGGTGCCAGTCAGCCGGTCGCTTTCCTTCACGCGCAGTTCCGACAGACCCCGGAAGCGACTTGTGCCCGTCGCGAAAGCCGCGGCGACGGCCAGGACGGGGTATTCGTCAATCATGCTCGGAGCGCGTTCGGCCGGCACATCAACTCCGCGAAGCGAACCTGCGCAGACGGTCAGATTGCCCACCGCCTCGCCCCCTTCCAGCCGGGGGGCGCCCACTTCCAGCACTGCGCCCATTTCGCGCAGCGAGGTGAAGAGTCCGGTGCGAAGCGGGTTCAGCCCGATATTTTCGATGACGAGCTTCGAACCCGGCACGATCAGCGCCGCAACCACGAAGAAGGCCGCCGAGGACGGATCGCCCGGCACATGGACCGGCGCGGCGCGCAACTCCGGCTGGCCTTCCAGCTCGATCACGCGGCCATGGCCTTCCACAGCCACGCGCACGGTCGCGCCGAAATGGCGCAGCATGTTTTCGCTATGGTCCCGGGTG
>JBBRVI010000226.1:0-5854 GCA_038247025.1 Acetobacterales bacterium | reverse complement strand
GTCATGGCGATGCGGAGCGTTTTCTGTGGCGTCTGCTGCGCGAGCGCGGGGAGGGCGAGAAGGCCGGCGGCAAGCCCAAGAATGCGTAGTTTCATGGCGGCATCTCCTGAATAGGAGGAGTCATGCAAGCCCCTTGGCGGCATCGGCGCAAGCCAAACAATCACCCGGGCTCAGGCTTTCCGCCGAAAAGTGCCCGTTCCTTGGGCAGTTCGGGGCGTGCCTTGGCGAAGCTTTGAAGGCTGCTGTCCAAGCAGGCGGCTCTGGACGCGCGCAGCAAGTCGGCTCATGCGCGTGAAATACCTTCACCCCGGCAGCACGTAATCCTTGAACTGCCGCTTCAGCTCCGCCTTCCACAGCTTGCCCGTCGCGGTCAGCGGCAGGCTGTCCACGAATTCCACGCGGTCAGGCAGCCACCACTTCGCCACCTTGCCCTCCAGCACCGCGAGAATGCTCTCGGGCGTGGGGTCCGTGCCGGGTTTGCGCACCACGACCAGCAGCGGGCGCTCATCCCATTTGGGGTGATGCACGGGAATGGCGGCGGCCAACGCCACATCAGGATGCGCCAGGGCCAGGTTCTCCAGCGTGATGGAGCTGATCCATTCGCCACCGGATTTGATGACATCCTTCGCGCGATCCACGATCTCGATGGAGCCCAGCGCATCCAGCGTCACCACATCGCCCGTGCGGAACCAGCCATCCCCTGTCACGGCAGGGTCTCCTGGATGGTTGAAGTAGCCGCCGGCCACCCAGTGGCCCTGCACCTCCAGCTCGCCAAAGGCCACCTCATCCTGCGCGATGGGCGCGCCACTCGCATCCAGCACCCGGAAATCCACGCCGAATTGTGGGCGGCCCTGCTTGCGGCTGTAGGCGAGGAAGCGCTGCGCATCCCAGTCCGCATTCTCCGCCTTGCGAGCGTTCACGCTGCCCAGCGGGCTGATCTCCGTCATGCCCCAGGCATGCAGGATCTCGACACCATATTCCTCAAGGAAGCCGCCCGTGATCGCCACCGGCAGTGCGGTTCCGCCCACCACCAGGCGCGGCGGCTTGGCGAAGCGCCGGGACGTATCCGCGCGCAACCAAGCGAGAAGAAGGGTCCAGATCGTCGGCACCCCGGCCGAGAAGGTCACGTGCTCTTCCTCGAACAGGCGAAACAAGCTGGCCGGGTCGAGCTTCGGTCCAGGCAGCACCAGCGAAGTGCCGACCAGCGGCGCGGCGTAAGGAATGCCCCAGGCATTCACGTGGAACATCGGCACCACCGGCATCGCGACATCCAGCGCCGAGAGCGCAAACACATCGGGCTGCACGGCAGCCATGGCATGCAGCACGGTGGAGCGGTGGGAATAGAGCACGCCCTTGGGCATCCCCGTCGTGCCCGAGGTGTAGCAAAGCGAGGAGGCGGCACGTTCGTCCAGCAAGGGCCAGTCGTAATCGCCACTCTCGGCGGCGCAGATGGCGGCCTGGTCCAGCACCTCCACGGGAAGGTCTGGCTTCAGTGATGGGCGCATCAGCACCACGGCGCGCAGCGAGCCCGGCAGGCGCTCCGCCACCGCCATCAGCGCCGGCAGCACCGAGGGGTCCACGAATAGCACCACATCCGCCGCATCTTCCAGGATATGGGCGATCTGGTCGGGGAAGAGCCGCGGATTGACCGTGTGCAGCACCGCGCCCATGCCCGAGGCGGCGTAATACACCTCCAGGTGCTCGCGCGAATTCCAGGCCAGGGTGGCCACGCGGTCGCCGCGCTTCACGCCGAGGCGCATGAGTGCCTGGGCCAGCCGCTTCGCCCCTTGTTCGACCTCAGGCCAGGCGGCGCGTGAGACGACGCCCTCAGCATCCACCGAGACGATCTTCGCCCCGTGATGGTGCTTGGCGGCATGGCGCAGAAGCGACGAAACGAGGAGCGGATGCTCCTGCATCAGGCCCAGCATGGAAGCCTCCCGAGTTTGTTGGAGGCATACTGGCGGGAAGTGCGGCGGCACTCAATCGGCCGCCGCCGGCGCATCACCAGCCCAGTCGGCGTGGATCGCCCGCAGGGGCAGGTTGAAAGACGCGGCCAAAGCTGGGGCCAGCGGTATTGGTGCCGGGCGGCAGGTCGAAGCGGCGCGGATCCCCAGGCGGCAATTCTCGGTCCAGCGTGACCGCGCCGGTGGTGGATTGCGAGCCGCGCTCAAAACCGGGCTGCCCAAAAGGCATGTCAGGCACGCCCGAGGCGCCCCGCGAGGTGTCCACCGCGCCGCAAGCGCCCAGAAGCAAGAGAAGTGGCAGGAATCGCATCAGGGTCACTCCGCTCGGATATTCGCGCCGCGAATCAGCTCGCCCCACATCACGGTTTCGCGCGCCAGCAGCTCTCGCACGGAAGCGGCATCGCCGGTGACGATGTCCACGCCCTGCTCGGCCATGCGCGAGCGCAGGGTCGCATCCTCGGTGGATGCGCGCAAAGCCGCACCCAGGCGGCGGAGGATGGGTTCGGGCGTGCCGGCGGGGGCAAACAGCGCCTGCCAGAACACCGCCTCGAAGCCCGGCACCGCATCGGCGACGGGCGGCAGATCGGGGGTGAGCGGATTGCGCTCGCGCGAGGAAATGGCCAGGCCACGGGTGGCGCCCTCGCGCATGGTGGGCAGTGCTTCCTGCAAGGCCTGGAACATCGCCTGGATGCGGCCTGCGCGTAGCTCGATCAAAGCGGGCGCACCGCCGCGGAAGGGGATGTGCACGACATCAATGCCGGCGCGCGCCACCAGCAGCGCCTGGGCCAGGTGGTTCACCGCGCCCGTGCCGCTGCTGCCGAAATTCACGCGGCCGGGATTGGCGCGGCAATAGGCGATGAACTCCTCTGTCGTGCGCGCGGGCACGGCTGGGTTCACATGCAGCGCGAAGGCGGTGCGGAACACCATGCCGATCGGGACAAGCTCACGCATGGGCTCGCGGGGCGTGAGGTTGGGCTGCAAGGCCGGGTTGATGGCCAGGGTGGAGGTGCCCATCAGCAGCGTGTAGCCGTCGGGTCGGGCCTGGGCGACATGGGTGTTGGCCACGGCGGTGGCTGCCCCCACGCGGTTTTCGATGACCACGGGCACGCCCAGTTCCTGCGCCATCCTCGCGGCGACGGCTCGGCTGGTGACGTCTGTCACGCCGCCCGGCGCATAGCCGGAAGCGACGGCCAGGGCGCGACTGGGGAAACCCTCCTGAGCGATGGCTGGCAGGGCGAAAACTGCGGGGGCGGCCAGGATGGTGCGGCGTGACGACATGAAGTCCTCCTTATGTTTTGTTGGGGACAAGCGCGGCTGCCACGAGGCCTTCGCGGAACCGTCATGCCCCTGTCATATTTGCACCCTAATTCCCGCTCCCGAGAGACGAGGTATGCGAATGCTTGAGATAGAAGGTTTAACGCGTCGGTTCGGCAGCGTGAAGGCCGTGGATGGCGTAAGCCTCTCCGTGCCCGCCGGACAGATGGTGGGAGTGATCGGCCGTTCGGGCGCGGGCAAATCCACCCTGCTGCGGCTGATCAATCGCCTGACCGAACCCACCGAGGGGCGGATCCTTTTCGAAGGGCGCGACGTGACGGCCCTCAAAGGCCGCGACCTGCGCGATTGGCGCACCGGTTGCGCCATGATCTTCCAACAGTTCAATCTGGTGCAGCGCCTGGATGTTCTGACAAACGTGCTGATCGGGCGGCTGAACCACCGTCACGGTCTGCTGGCGGGCCTGGGCTCCCTTTTCTGCCAGTTTTCGGCCGAGGAGCGCGCCATGGCACTCGCCGCCCTCGAACGATTCGATCTGCTCAGTACCGCCCTGCAACGCGCCGATACGCTCTCGGGCGGGCAGCAGCAGCGCGTGGCCATCTGCCGCGCGCTCATGCAGCAGCCGCGCATCATCCTGGCCGATGAGCCGATCGCCAGCCTCGATCCGCGCAATGCCCGCACTGTGATGGATGCCCTGGCCCAAGTGAACCGCCGTGACGGTATCACCGTCATGGTGAACCTGCACCACCTGGACACGGCGCGGGAATACTGCACGCGCGTCGTTGCCATGCAGCAGGGGCGCATCGTCTTTGACGGCGTGCCTGCCGAACTCGACGCCGCACGGATCACGCAGGTCTATGGCATCACCGAGGCCGAATTCCAGGCCGAGGCCGCTGCCGCCGTGAACGCGAACCCCGCCTACGGGCTGACGCCGCAAGCGGCGCTGGCCTGAAACCCCAAAAGGAAAAACGAGACATGATCAATCGTCGCCATCTCGGCGCTCTGGCCCTTGGGGCCGGCCTCGCGCCGCAATTCGCCGCAGCGCAACCCGCGCGCCCCGCAGCACCCGCCACCATGGCGCCCGAGGCCGCCGCCGGCACGCGCATGCGTCGCACTATGGATGCCGATGTCGCCTTCCCCGCTGCCGGCCGGCGCGAATGGGCCGCTCAGGTGCCGCAAATCCGCATCGGCCTGCTGGGTGGTGAAAATGAGGCCGACCGCATGGGTCGCTTCGGCGCCTATCAGGCCCTGCTGCAGGAGACCTTCCAGCTCCCCGTCCGCCTCTTTGCCGCCAGCGATTACGCCGGGGTGCTCCAGGCCTTTTCCGCCGGGCAGATCGAGTTCGCGAGCATGGGGCCTTCCGTCTATGCCGGCACCTGGATTGACACCAATGGCGGCGTCGAGCCGCTGATGGTTGCCGAGGAGCGGGATGGCTCGATCAGCTACATCGCCGTAATGGTGGTGCGCGCCGATAGCGGCATCACCAATCTGGAGCAGATGCGCGGCAAGTCGCTCGCCTGGGCCGATGCAAATTCCACCTCTGGCTATCTGGTGCCGCGCTTCGCGCTGCGCCGCGCCAATATTGGTGTCGAAAGCGGCCAGTATTTCTCGCGCACGGGCTTCGCCGGTGGGCATGAGCAGGGCATCGTTGCCGTGTTGCAGCGCCAGTTCGACGCGGCTATGACCTGGACCTCGGGCCAGGGCGATGTGAATGAGGGCCACTCGCGCGGCAACCTGCGCGCGATGGTGGATAAGGGCATGCTGAACATGCGCGAGATGCGCATCATCTGGCAGTCCGATCCCATCATCAACGGCCCGATCACCATGCGCACCAACCTGCCGCGCGCCTTCCGCGACGACATTGTGAACTTCCACCTGGCGCTGCCCAAGGCGCACCCCGCGATCTACCAGCAGATCGAGCGCGGCGGCGGCACGGGCTACCGCGAAGTCACGCATGCGCAGTTCCAGTTCCTGGTGGACATGCGCCGCGAAGAAGCCGCCGAGCGGCGCCGCCGGTCCTGAGGCCAGCTTGCGGGCGGCGGGCCATCCCCGCCGCCTTGTGCCCATTTCCGGAGACGATGCCGAGATGACGACACTTCCCCTTCCGCGGCGGCTCCTCCTCGGTGGTGCGGCGGCCATGCCGTTTGCGGCTCACGCCCAGGCGCCGGGCGCGGCGGGGGAATGGCGCCCGCGCCGGACCGCCGATGGCCCCCATGCCATGCCCGAACCAGGCCGCCGCGCCTGGGCCGAGCAGGTTCCTGTGATCCGCGTGGGGCTGATGGGCGGCGAGAACGAGGCCGACCGCCTCAGCCGTTTCGATGGCCTGCGTCGGCTGCTGGAGGAAACTTTCCGGGTCCAGGTACGCCTCATGCCTGCCAGCGATTATGCAGGGGTGATGCAGGCACTTTCGGCCAGGCAGATCGAATTTGCCGGCCTCGGCCCCTCGATCTACGCCGCCGCCTGGCTCGATACCCAGGGCGCTGTGGAACCCATCCTGACCAGCGAGCAGACGGATGGCTCCACCAGCTACATCTCGGTCATGCTGGTGCGCGCCGATAGCGGCATCACCAGCCTGGAGCAGATGCGCGGCCGCAGCCTCGCCTGGGCCGACCCCAACT
>JBBRVI010000225.1:0-5856 GCA_038247025.1 Acetobacterales bacterium | reverse complement strand
GAGGCCCAATGCTCGTTCCATTTCGCCCTGCCCGTCCGGATTTCACCGGAGGTGCCACATGACAGAAGCCGCCGTGAAGGAGGTGGCCGCGGCCCTGAATGCGCGCATCGCGGAACTGGCGCTTGCACTGCATGGCGAGCCGAACCGGGGTCTGTCGAGCGCGCAGCAGTTGCGGTTCGGCACACATGGCAGCCTCGCTGTGGAAATCGCGGGCGACAACGCAGGCCGCTGGTTCGACCATGAGGCGCGGCAAGGCGGCGATGGGCTGGAGATGGTCAAGCAGCGCCGCAGCCTGGCCAACGGCGCGGCCCTGGACTGGGCTCGGCAATGGCTCGGCTGGCCGGCAGGCCGCAAGCCCCACCGCAAGGCCTCGGTGCCAACGTCGGAGGGCGAACCCATTCCAGAGGCAGCGCCGCCGCATGTCGATGCCTTTCCCGCTGAAGCGCTCCCCCTGGAAGTCACCGATGCGTCGGACAGGTCCAAAAGCGCCAAGAAGGCCGCAGAGGACGCCAAACGCGCCGCAAAGGTCGCCGAAATCATCGCCGGCTGCGAGGACCCGCACGGCACCTGTGTCGAGACTTACCTGCAACGGCGCGGCATTACCGCCACGCCACTGCCGTCCTCCATTCGCTATCTCGCGAACGCCTATAGCCAATATGGGGCGTTGGTGGCGCTCGCCACCGATGCGGCCGGCGAGGTGCATGGCCTCCAGCAGATCTATCTGACTGCGGATGGGCGCAAGGCGCCGCTTAAGGTCCAGAAGCGCACCAACAAGGCGCATGACCGGTGGTCCGACATTGCCGCCGTGCGGCTGCCGGGCCGCGCGCCCGTCATTCTCTGTGAGGGGGTCGAGACGGCACTGTCCGTGTGGCAGGCCACGGGCCAGGAAAGCTGGGCCTGCCTGGGCATCAGCAACATCGCTCGCGCCCCGCTCCCGGAGGGTGCCGCCGTCATCATCGCCCGCGACGGTGATGAGCCGAACAGCAAGGCCGACCAGCACCTCCGCCAGGCCATCACCATCCTGCGCGGCCAGGGGCGTGAGGTCACCGTGGCCGAGCCGCCGCCAGGGATGGATTTCAACGACATCCTGCAACGTGATGGCGCCGACACCGTGCGCATGCTGCTCGCCACCACCCTCCCCGCGGCAGCCTTCTCCGATGAATGGCGCAAGGAACTGCTGCGCAACGAGGATGGCGAGCCACGCCCTGTCCTTGCCAATGCCATCACCGCGCTGCGCGGCGCCCCCCAATGGGATGGCGTGCTGTGGCACGATGCTTTCGCCACCACCACCGTCGCGCGCAAGCCGCCGCCCTGGATCGACCGCACTACGGAATGGGCCGACACGCCCTGGGCCGATCGCGACGATGCGCTCGTGGCGAATTGGCTGCAGCACCAGGATATCATGGTGCCGATGTCCATTGCCGGCCAGGCGGTGGAAGTCGTGGCGCGCGACCGGCTGTTCCACCCGGTGCGGGAGCATCTGGACGCGCTGGCCTGGGATGGTACGCCGCGTCTTGATGCTTGGCTGATGCGCTATCTCGGCGCGGACGACACGCCCTACCACCGCGCCATCGGGCCACGCTGGATGATCTCGGCCGTCGCGCGGATCTACATCCCCGGCTGCAAGGCCGATTGCGCGTTGATCCTGGAGGGCCCGCAGGGCATCCGAAAATCCTCCGCCCTGATGGCCATCGCAAAGCCGTGGTTCGCGGACCGCCTTTCCGATCTCAGCAGCAAGGACGCGGCGATGGAAACGCGCGGCGTCTGGATCATCGAGATCGCCGAACTCGACACCATGGGCCGTGCCGAAGTCAGCACCATCAAGGCCTTCATGTCGCGCACGCAGGATCGGTTTCGTCCGCCCTATGGCAAGCGGTTGGTGGATCTGCCGCGGCAATGCGTCTTTGCTGGAAGCGTGAACCCCGAAGGCGGGTATCTCAAGGACCTGACCGGCGGGCGGCGTTTCTGGCCGGTGGTCTGCGGCAGCATCGACATATCCGCGCTGGAACAGGACCGCGATCAACTATGGGCCGAGGCGCGGGACCGGTTTCGCCGCAACGAACCGTGGTGGCTGGAAACGCAGGCGCTCGATGGCCTGGCCGCGGAGGAGCAGGCCGAGCGCTATCAGGGTGATGCCTGGGACGATCTGATCGAGAGCTACCTCGAGAACGACACCGAATGGATGCAGAACGGCCTGGGTGAGTCCAACGCCTATCGGCGCCCGCGCCCATCGCCGTTGCAGGACGTCTCGGTGGCCGAGGTGCTGCAACACGCGCTCGCCATCGAGAAGGGGCGCTGGACGCAGGTTGATCAGAACCGCGTGGTTCGCAGCCTGGTCAGCATGGGTTTCAAGCAGACGCGCGCACGCCAGGGCGGGCACGGCCCAAAGGCCAAGCGTGAGCGGCGGTATCGCCGCCTGCCGGAAACGGAGGCCGCGCGGTGAGCCGGACGATAGTCAGTGGGTCCGGGTCTGTGCCGGTGGGTCCGGGTAAGGGTCCGGGTGTGCCAATCGCCGGAGAGCCGCTGATAACCTTGATGGGTCCGGGTGGTCCGGGTATGTCGTGTTCTATTTCGTAGCAGCCGGTTCGTGCATCACGCATGTCACGCACATCGCGCATGACACGCACATACGGGGTGTACGGAAGAGTAGGGGAAAAACCCGGCCCCACCCGGACCACCCGGACCCATGGCGGAAATCTGCGGTTTTTCAGCGCCACAGACCCGGACCCTACCCGGACCCAAACCTGGACCCACCCGGACCCACTTGCTGGGAAGGGCGATCGGGGGTGCGCGGCCACTGCGCCGAAGTGCCGCGTCAGGCCCGTGCGCCACCTTCCTGCTGTGACCGCCGAGCCCTCCCCATCATCCGAAGGACAATGATCATGAAGAACCACACCGTCACCACCTGCCTGCATGGCGAGATGATCGAGATGAAGACGCCTGAATGGATCGTCCGTGCGCAGGCGATCTGCAACGGTGGGCAAATCCCGTGGCATACTGCGCTCACGCAGGTCCTGAAGTTTCTGCCTCGCAGCGAGAGCATCGCTCCGGATGCTCCGGACAGCGTGCAGGTCTTCACCTGGGTCATCCCCGAAGATGGCGGGCATTACGCGGAGTTCTGCACGCCGCATCACATCCTCGACGCCCTGTGGGTGCCGGAGAAGGCCGAATGGCTGCCGTTCCGGATGCAGTACATTCTCCCCTTTCTCCAGGCTCATGCCGCGATCGTAACCGCCAACAGACTGCAGCGCCTGTTGCAACATGTGGCCCCGGCGACGCAGTCGCAGATCCCGCGTCACGCGGAGCATGCGCCCCTGCCTGCCGCACTGCTCCACGCCGCCCAATGGGGCGCAGGTCGGTGAAGCCAATGCCGACACGCCCCACAGAACCTTGGCACGTCTCCCGCGTGCCAGGAGCGCCGCGTCCGCCACGCAGCGCACTCGACCGCGTCGCCACCCCGACCACGCTGACGGAGATGGAATCCATGCGACGGCGGGTCTGGCATGAACAGGGTGTGGCGACCTTCGCCATCGAAGAGGTCACTGAGCCATGGCTGCGCCAGGCCATCACCAACGAGGCGGTTCGCCGCTGGGGACAACGCAACGGAGGCCGCCATCATGGCCGGTAGCCGGTGCGACGGGCGGCGAGATGTCGGGCCGGCAGATTGATGCGCGACGTCGAGTGAACACAGCGCTCGACGCGCTGGGTGGGCACGACAGCCCGGCCGGCTCCTGCGTCTGGTTCGTTGTGGGGCTGGAGATGTCAGTCCGCGAATGGGCGGCCCGACGAGGCTGGAGCGGCAGGCCCGTGCCGCAGCCGATCGCGGGCGGCATCCTGGTCGCGGCGCTCGGCATTCTGGCCATGCACTTCGGGCTGACGCCGAGGCAGTGAGAGGCGTGAGATTGTTCAAACCGCCGGTTTTAATAGTAATTACACGGCCGCCGCGAGGCGGCCGTGGCCATCAAGGCACCGTGCCATAGTAAAGGCGGATGTATTTCCGTGCCAGCTTCTGCGCGTCGTGAGAAGGTTGGCGAAGATCCACGAAAACAGCTTCGTGGAAAAGGGCATTCCGTAAGCAGTAGATGGTGTCGAACAGAGCCAGGTCGGCCGGGGCGTTTGCGAGATCGAGGTCGGTCGCGATCAATTCGAACCTTCGGCGGAGCGGCGGCGGGCGCCTGACCTGGACCGGAGCGCTGGTATATTTCGCCGCAAACAGTCCGCCCACGAAGATTTCGAACGCCGACCAAGAGCTGACAAAGCTCACTAAGGCATCGTCCCGATTGTCCGCGGCATGGCTTAGAAGTTCGAGCAAGCGCAAGGGATCGTACGACTGCGGGCGCACGGCCGCAAAGGCGCGGATTTCGGCAGCGGTCTGCTCGGTGAGCGGCTGCATCACCTGCAGCGTGACGGCGCCTAGCTCGCCGCGAAAAAGATAGATTGGCTTGTTGCTCTCGTGGTGAAGAAGGAACGAACGCTCGCCGACCTTCTCCAAATGAGGCGGGTTTCCCAGGGCGGCGGCCAGGTGAATAGCGCCAAGCGCTCGATGAACAATTCCGCTAAAGCGATCCACGATTTCTTGGCCGAGTGTATCGTGAAACGCCGCCCCGAAGGGGCCGAGCTCAGCATTAAGGAAAACTCGGAAGTTCGGCCTCTCGATTTCGTAGAGGCCGTCGACCACCAGGTAAGCGCAGTTGGAGGGTTGAGACTTCAGGTGATCTGCAGCCCTTTGCCGAGCGATCTCAGGCACTTCTTCAGGACGTGGTGCTGTCTGTCCGCCGAAAATTACCTTTAGCATGCCCTCCGCAAGAACTCCCCACGCGAATATCTCTTCGCAGTAGGGCAGTGGATCCGAGGTGAGGCGTGCAACCGCCTCAGGATCGGCCTGGCTCGTAATCTCAAGGTCCAGCATGGAACCGCTCGGCGCGCCGATTGTCCGCACAGCGTAGATAACCCGGTAACGCGCCAGCATGTAGCCTCCAGACAAGGGGCCGTAAGGTCGGCCTCACCTTCCAATAAGTTAGGTCCTGCGTGAGATCGGCGGAGCAGCCGACCATGCCGACCACTCTCAGCTAGTATGAGCCGCGCACGCCACTCGACACACGTACGCTACTCGGAACCGAGCAAGGCCAGAACATAAGTAATACAGCAGCCAGGAATAGCTGTTACAATTCACCCCCTGGCGGCGCGCAAATCAAATTGGCTATAACAGGGGCAGGTCGAGAAGGTGGGTCGAGCCCCGCGGCTCCGGAGCCACTCCGCCGCTGGATTGAAGTATAGATTAAGTACTAATCCAGGGTCCTTCCCGCGAATACTGTATGCGGGGGGCGGAAGCGCGGAACGTCGCTAGCGCCAGACCTAAAAACATGTTGCCACCCGTGCCAGCCCGACCGATCGGCTGATGGAGGAATCCATGACGGAACGAACCAATTCTGCCCGCGAACTGACCCGCCGGCTTGGCGTCTCCCACACTGCGATCCAGAGAGCCGAGCGTGCGGGGCGCATTGCGCGTGGGTCCGATGGGGCCTGGGACGTCGATGCCGCCCGCCGCCAGTTGGAGGAAGCGACTGCGCCGGGCCGATCGCCGCTATCTGCCCCGGCCGAGACGACCGCGCTAGGCCGGCTGACCATCGCCCGGCTCGCCCTCAGCGTCGAGGCGCAGCGCTTGGCGCTGGACCGCGACAAGGGGCGCCTGATGGACATCGCCACGGCCAACCAGCGCATTGATGAAGCCGCCGCTGGCATGCGCGATGCGGTGCTGAACTGGCCAGCGCGGGTGTCTGGCCAGATTGCCGCCGAGATCGGCCGCGATCCGCATCTGGTCCAGACCATCCTGCAGGAACAGATGAACGCGCTGCT
>JBBRVI010000224.1:0-5859 GCA_038247025.1 Acetobacterales bacterium | reverse complement strand
GCCCGATGAACAGCCCGCAGACCAGAAGCGGGCGCCAATGCTCGTCATAGGGATAGGTGCCGAACAGGATGAAGCGATGCTTCTCATGGATCACGGCCCAGCAGGCGCCCACGCCCTTGGCGTCGCGGCAGGCCTCGGTATTGGCGACCCCCTGCGGGCTGACCGGCACCGTCCAAATCGCGTTGACGAAGGCCCAGTCCACGAAGCTCACGCCGAAGCGGATAAGCAGATAGAGCATCGCCAGCGTGATGGCGGTGGACCACCAATTGGCAAAGAGGTTGGTCCGCGCCCAGGCCATGGGCCCGACCAGATTGACCGGCGCATTGCGCGCGGTGGCGGGGGTGTGCAGCGCGGTGCCCGAGGTCATGTCGCTCATGGCCGCCTACGTCTCCACCAGGGCGATCTTGCGCGTGCGATAGCTGGCACTCGGGCCAGCGAAGTCAAACTCCGATAATGCGCGCATGCCAACGACCCCCCTCATCGTTCCACCAGTGCGATGCGCGCGTTATACCAGTTCATGAACAGTGAAATGCTCAGGCTGATCGTCAAATATACCAGCATGATGATGGCGATGCCTTCGATGGCCTGGCCCGTCTGGTTCAGCGTCGTGTTCGCGATGCTGACGATGTCCTGATACCCGATGGCCACCGCGAGCGACGAGTTCTTCGTGATGTTGAGGAACTGGCTCGTCATGGGCGGAATGATGACGCGCAGCGCCTGCGGCAGCACCACCAGGTTCATCAAACGTCCACGCGGCAGGCCCAAAGCCTCGGCCGCTTCCCATTGCCCGGAATTCACCGCCTGAATGCCCGAGCGCACGATCTCGGCGATGAAGCCGGCCGTATAGAGCGTAAGCCCCAGCAGCAGCGCGAAGAATTCGGGGCTGATATCAATGCCGCCGCGGAAGTTGAAGCCGCGCAACGCCGGCACATCGGGGGTGAAGGGCGCGCCCATGGCGGCCCAGACGGCAAGCGGCACCACCAGCATGAAGCCGACCGCGGCCGGCCAGAGCGCGCGAATCCGCCCATCCTGATACTGCCTGGCGCGAGCCGCGCGGCGATACAGGAAGGTGGCTACAATACCCGCCACAAAGGCCAGCAGCGCCCAGCCATGCGCGCTTTCCCAGACGAAAAAGGGCAGCTTCAGGCCCCGGTTCGAGAGAAACACGCCGTCAATCGGGTTGAAGGCTTGCCGTGGCCCCGGCAGGCCCTGGAGCAGCGCGTACCAGAACAGCAGTTGCAACAGCAGCGGCAGGTCGCGCACGATCTCGACATAGGCGGAGGCGAATTTGCTCAGCATCCAGTTCCTGGACAGCCGCGCGATGCCCAGCAGCGTCCCCAGGATGGTCGCCAGCACAATGCCGATGACGGCCACCTTCAGCGTGTTCAGCACGCCCACCTGGAGCGCGCGGAAATAGGACATGGACGGATCGTACTCGATCAGGCTCTCGCCGATCGGCAGCCCCGCTTCGCGCCAAAGGAAATCCCAACCCGTGGCGATGGCCCGGACTTCCAGATTGTAGCGCGTATTGGACCAGAGCCAGTAGAGCACCCCCAGAACGGCCCCCACCACCAGGACCTGATAGATGATGTTGCGGAACCGCTCATCCGACCAGGAGAGTCGGAGTGGGCGGGGCGGTGGCTTTCGCAGAAGGCGTGGATCTGTGACCCCGGACATATCTTGCCTATTCTCAGTGCCGCGCCTGGAGGCGATGTTCCGCCTTGCTCGCCGCAACCTGTGGTGAAGAACTCATGGCCTGAGGCCCAGTTTCCCAGATCAGGGCCATCTGAATGATGAATGAATCTCCACCTTCGCGGCAGGTTTGGCCCCGCTGCCCGATCCTGAGGCAGATCGCCCTGAGGATCGGAACAGCGAGGCCGTTTTCAATTCACCGCGAGTTTTACGTCACCGGCCAGCTTCATCTCACCGAAACGGGGGTGAGTATTGCAGGCCGCCCGGCGTGGTCCAGAGCGCATTGCGGCCGCGCTGAAGGCCGATCGGGCCCAGGTTGCGCTCAAAGACCTCGCCATAATTGCCGAGCGTGCGGATGATGTTGGTCATCCAGGCATTGTCCACGCCAAGCATGCGGCCGAGCTCCCCAGTGCGGCCGATGATGCGCTGCACTTCCGGCCGGGGGTCATTGGCCAGCGTGCCTACATTGGCCGCCGTGATGCCGAACTCCTCCGCGCTGAGCAATCCGAAATGGATCCAGCGCACCAGGTCGGTGAAGCGCTGGTCGCCATGGCGGACCAACGGGCCGAGCGGCTCCTTGCTGATCACGTCAGGCAGAATGACGTGGTCATTGGGGTTCTGCTGCGTGGCGCGGACGGAAGCGAGACCGGAGATGTCCGTGGTGTAGGCATCGCAGCGGCCGGCATTATAGGCGGCGATGTTGTCCTCCAGCCGCTCGATCACGACGGGGCGGATCTGCACGCGCGCAGAACGTGACCAGTCGGCCAAATTCTGTTCAGTCGTGCTGCCGGGCTGCACGCAGACCGTCGCGCCGTCGAGCGCACGGGCATTGGCCACGTTCAGGCTGCGCTTCACGATGAAGCCCTGGCCGTCATAGAAGTTGATGGCCGCGAAATCAAAACCAAGGGAGGTGTCGCGCGAAAGCGTGAAGGTCGAGTTGCGACTGAGAATATCCACCTCGCCCGATTGCAGCGCAGTGAAGCGCACCTGCGCGGTGGTGGGCACGAAGCGCACCTTGGTCGGGTCATTGAACAGCGCAATGGCGATGGCGCGGCAGTAATCCACGTCAAAACCGCGCCAATTGCCCTGGCTGTCAGGCAGGCTGAAGCCGGCGAGGCCGGTGCTCACGCCGCAGACCAGCGTGCCGCGGGCGCGGATGGCATCAAGGGTGTTGCCGGTGACCGCAGGCGCTGCGGCGGGCGCGGCAGCGGGTGGCGCCGCGGGCGCCTGGGCGGTGGCGGGAAGCTGGCTGGCCAGCAGCAGGGCCGCGGCACTCAGAGCCGTGGAAAGGGTTCGCCGCAAAGGCAACATGTCGAAAATCTCCCGAAATCTTTGGCGGACCCGGCAGGTGCCGCTCGTTGACGGGCCGATGCTGCGCTAGGAAGCGGCTGGGATCAATCGCCGAATGCAGCGGAGCCATTCAGTGTTTCAACTTGACAAGGCCGAAGTCGCGGCCCGCCTGCCCTGGCCCGCCTTGATCGAGGCGCTCAGGGTCATGTTCGTCACCGGCTGCCAGGCGCCGCTGCGCCACGCGCACCCCCTGCCGGAGGAGGGCACCCTGCTGCTCATGCCCGCGACCAACGCCACGCATTCGGGGGTGAAGATCGTTCATGTCTCGCCCGGCAATTCGGCGCGCGGGCTGCCGGCGGTGCATGCGGCCTACATGCTGTCGGATGCAGTCACCGGCGCGCCGCTTGCGCTGCTCGATGGCG
Source organism: Acetobacterales bacterium (assembly GCA_038247025.1). GTDB lineage: Bacteria > Pseudomonadota > Alphaproteobacteria > Acetobacterales > Acetobacteraceae > Roseococcus. The sequence continues at coordinate 2,455 of JBBRVI010000224.1, read as the reverse complement.
GGGAGCTGACGGACCGGCGCACGGCGGCCACCTCGGTGCTGGCGGCGCGTTTCCTGGCCAGGCCGGAATCGTCGCGGCTGCTGGTGCTCGGCTCGGGCCGTGTGGCGGCCGCATTGGCCGAGGCCTACACCGCGAGCTTTCCGCTGACCGAGATCGCCATCTGGTCGCGCACACCGAAGCACGCAGCGGCCCTGGCCGCGCATCTTGGTTCCCGGGCCAGGGCTGTGGCCAGCATGGAGCCGGCTGGTTTCGACATCATCTGCGCGGCAACGCTCGCAGTCGAGCCGCTGATCCTCGGCGCGGCGCTTTCGCCAGGGACGCATCTCGACCTGGTGGGCGCCTACCGTGCTGACATGCGCGAGGCGGACGGCGCCGCATTGGCCCGTGCGCTGGTGGTGGTGGATACGCGGGCCGGCGGGCTCACCGAGGCGGGCGACGTGGTCCAGGCCATCGCCGAAGGCCATATGACCGAGGCGGATGTGGCGGCGGAGTTGGCTGACCTTTGCCGGGGCATTCACCCCGGCCGGACCTCGCCCGATCAGGTGACCGTGTTCAAATCCGTTGGCTGGGCGGGTGAGGATCTGGCCGCGGCGATACTTGCGATGGCCAGCTAGGCCTCCCCTTTATTCAGCCGAGCAGCGTATCCCTCGCCGCATTCACTCGGCTGGCCAGCCAATCACTCCCCCCCCGATCCGGGTGGGCGGATTGCATCAGCCGCCGGTGCGCAGCGCGGATGTCGGGCTCGCCCGCGCCCTCCTGAAGGCCCAGAACGTCCAGGGCTTCGGCGCGGGTCATCTTGCCGCCATTGGGTGTTTGCGGCGGGGGCTGCATGTCGCGCCATTCGGGATCGGTGCGGTCCAGCCAGGCCTCGATCAGCGGCACGCTCTGCGCATCCAGCCCTTTGCAATCGGCGAGGAGCGACATGAGTTCCGGGCGGTCCATCGAAGCCAGATCGCGCCCCTGATAAGCGCCCCGCCGGACGCGCCCCGACATCGCACCGCTTTCAAGGTCGAGGCGCATTTCCAGCGTCTCGGTGTCCACACCGCTCGCTTCGCCGGCTTCCGCAGGGCGGCCGAAGGTCCTGCGCGCGCGCCAGCCGCGAAAGGCCTGCACCAGGGCGGGGCCGAACATGATGGCGGCCCAGAGCGCATTCGCCCCCCGCCCGGATAGCAGCATCCCCGTGAGGCCGACCGCCGCCAACGTCCCCAGCCCCCAGATGAGCGAGGTTTTTACGGCGGCTGCGCGCGCATTGGCGAAGGCGTAGAGCAGGACAAGGCAGCCGAGCAGGATGGCGACACCAATGGCGACAGCGAACATGGCGTTAAGCTTTCGGCGCGGGAAGCTGGCCCGCAATGCGTTGCGCTTCACGACCTGGCAAGCGCGTCAGTGCCGCCCGCCCGCCGGCGGCAAAGACCGCCACGGCGCGCAGCAGGGCACGCAGGGCTTCGGCGCTGGCTGCATCGAAAGGCGCCCAGGCCCCGCCTGAAAGCTTGGCGATCTGGCGAAAACCCTGTTCGGCCGCGCGGTCAGCGCCTTCCTGGAAGCAAAAGATGGGCGTGCCGTGAATCCCCAGTTGCCCGGCCAGATGGCAGATGGGGTCCACCGCCTCCTCCAGCGCATCGCCCACCAGGACCAGGGCGTTCACCCGCTCGGCCTTGCTTTCGCGCAGCGCGTGTTCCAGCACGCGCAGCACCTGGGTCTGCCCGCCCATCACCGTGACATGTGACATCCGCCGCGCGAGTTCGGCGGTATCCGTCAGGAAGGGTGTGGCCGCGAATTCCATATAGCCGCGCCAATAGGCGAGCTGAACGGCCAGCCCGCCCAGATCGCGCGTGGCGGAGAACATCTCCGCTTGCAGATGGCAGGCCGTGTCCCAGGCCGCCTGGCGCGAGGCGGTGGCGTCCACGGCAAAGATCAACCGCCCGCGCCGGGCCGAGACCGGGCGCACGGCAGGCATGGCCCCGACCTTGGCGAGGAAGGCGGCGACCGCCGGGTTGGTGTTTTTGGTTGGAACCTGACTCATCAATATTGCAAATGGGCCATGGTGAGCATTTCCGCCAGGGGCGATGGAGCAACTGTCTGCTGGCGTACCGATGCCCCCGGCGGCTAGGCTTTGGTCCATGCGCAAAATCCTGCTCGCGACCCTGCTCGCCCCGTTCCTGTTCGTGATCCCCGCCTCGGCCCAGGCCCCGCCACAGGAGCCCGCTGCCGTGACGCTGCTGCGCCGGCTTCTCGGCACCGAGGTCCAGCTCACCTATGACCGCGTCACCGCCACCGATATCGCGGGAAGCGCCCTGCTGAGCGGGGCCATGCTGCGCAAGGGCACCGAGGTGGTCCGGATCACCGAGGCGCGGCTGGAAGGGCTCAGCGAAACGGGCGTGGCCCGGCTCTCCCTGCGAGGGATCGTCGTGACGGGAGAGCTTCCCGTGACCCTCGACCGGCTGGATCTGGAAGG
>JBBRVI010000223.1:0-5871 GCA_038247025.1 Acetobacterales bacterium | reverse complement strand
TAGCGCTCGGCCTGCTCCTCCGCGGCCAGGCCATCGAGCGCCTGCGTTTCCAGCCACCACGGTTCGTTGCGGCGAAACCGGTCCCGCGCCTCGGCCCAGAGTTGATCGCGGTCTTGTTCCAACGCGGGTATGTCGATGCTGCCGCAGACCACCGGCCAGAAACGCCGCCCGCCGGTCGGGTCCTTCAGGTATCCGCCTTCGGGGTTCACGCTGCCAGCAAAGACACATTGCCGCGGCAGATCCACCAGCCGCTTGCCATAGGGCGGACGGAACCGATCCTGCGTGCGCGACATGAAGGCCTTGATGGTGCTGACCTCGGCTCGGCCCATGGTGTCGAGTTCAGCGATCTCGATAATCCAGACGCCGCGCGTTTCCATCGCCGCGTCCTTGCTGCTGAGATCGGAAAGACGATCTGCGAACCACGGCTTGGCGATGGCAATGAGGGCGGAGGATTTCCGGATGCCCTGCGGGCCCTCCAGGATCAGCGCGCAATCTGCCTTGCAGCCGGGGATATAGATGCGCGCGACGGCTGAGATCATCCAGCGTGGCCCGATGGCGCGGTGGTAGGGCGTGTCCTCCGCGCCGAGATAGCGCATGAGCCAGGCATCAAGGCGCGGCGTGCCGTCCCAGGCCAGCGCGTCCAGATGCTCACGCACCGGGTGGAACAGCCGGTCGCGCGCCACGACTTCCACCGCCTGGCCGGCGATGGACATCGGCACCATGATCTCCTGGTGCTGCAGCCAATTCGCCACGAGCGCGTCGTCGCGATCGGCCCAGGGCGTGTCGGCCCATTCCGTGGTGCGGTCGATCCAGGGCGGCGGCTTGCGCGCGACGGTGGTGGTGGCGAAAGCATCGTGCCACAGCACGCCATCCCATTGAGGGGCGCCGCGTAGCGCGGTGATGGCATTGGCAAGGACAGGGCGTGGCTCGCCATCCTCGTTGCGCAGCAGTCCCTTGCGCCATTCATCGGAGAAGGCGGCGGCGGGGAGGGTGGTGGCGAGCAGCATGCGCACGGCGTCGGCGCCATCGCGTTGCAGGATGTCGTTGAAATCCATCCCCGGCGGCGGCTCGGCCACGGTGACCTCATGCCCTTGGCTGCGCAGGATGGTGATGGTCTGGCGGAGGTGCTGGTCGGCCTTGCTGTTCGGCTCATCGCCGTCGCGGGCGATGATGATGGCGGCACCCTCCGGGAGCGGGGCGCGAGTGATGTTGCTGATGCCCAGGCAGGCCCAGCTTTCCTGCCCAGAGGCCTGCCACACGGATAGTGCCGTCTCGACACCCTCGCAGAGGATGATGGGTGCGCGGCCCGGCAGCCGCACGGCGGCGACGTCGGACCATCGGTCATGCGCCTTGTTGGTGCGCTTCTGGACCTTGAGAGGCGCCTTGCGCCCATCCTCGGTGAGGTAGATCTGCTGGAGGCCATGAACCTCACCAGCCGCATCGGTGGCGAGTGCCACCAACGCCCCATATTGCCTGTAGGCGTTCGCGAGATAGCGGATGGAGGGCGGCAGTGGAGCGGCGGTGATGCCGCGGCGTTGCAGATAGGTCTCGACACAGGTGCCGTGCGGATCCTCGCAGCCTGCGATGATCTCGGCGACCTTTGCGGCGCGTTTGGCGTCCTCTGCGGCCTTCTTGGCGCTTTTGGACCTGTCCGACGCATCGGTGACTTCCAGGGGGAGCGCTTCAGCGGGAAAGGCATCGACATGCGGCGGCGCTGCCTCTGGAATGCGGTCGCCCTCCGACGTTGGCACCGAGGCCTTGCAGCGGAGCTTTCGGCCTGGCGGCCAGCCGAGCCATTGCCGCGCCCAGTCCAGGGCCGCGCCGTTGGCCAGGCTGCGGCCCTGCTTGACCATCTCGAGCCCGTCACCGCCCTGTCGCGCCTCATGGTCGAACCAGCGGCCCGCGTTGTCGCCCGCGATTTCCACGGCGAGACTGCCATGTGTGCCGAACCGCAACTGCTGCGCGCTCGACAGATCCCGGTTAGGCTCGCCATGCAGTGCGAGCGCCAGTTCCGCGATGCGCGCATTCAGGGCTGCGGCCACCTCCTTCACGGCGGCTTGTGTCATGTGGCACCTCCGGTGAAATCCGGACGGGCAGGGCGAATCGGAACGGGCATTGGGCCTCCGCGGCAAAGCGAGGCCCGCAATGAGGCACATAGATTCCACGGCCGCAGCGTTGGAGCCGGTGAGTCCTGCGCCCGCGCCAAGGGGTCAGGGGTTTACCCCAGGCGCCTCAGTGCGCCATGGCGCGCCGACCTGCTTCTCAGCGGCGGGAAGCAGGTGCAGCGCCGGTGGCAGTCTCGCCCCAAAGCGCGTCCCGCTGCTGCTGCCATTCGGCCGGGAGGTCGCGCAGCAATGACGGCAGGCCGATGTCCAGGGGCTCGCCTCCGTCCATCACCGCCTCCACGATATCGGGCGCAAGCAGCGTCAGTCGCAGCAGCCGGCCAACATAGGAGCGATCCAGCTTCTCGGCCGCGGCCAATTCATCGAGCGTCGCGTGGCGGCCGCTGTCGAGCAGACGCTTCCAGCGATGCGCGCGGGCTAACGCCTTCACCAGGCCCGGATCGGCGCGGGCGGTGAGCCTGCCGAGCCCTGCGGTGCCGGCTGGCGCGATCACCAGCTTACGGCCGCCATGGCGACGAATGGTGATCGGCACGTGCACGGTGATCGTCGTCATGCTGCTGGCCTCGCTGCGATCTCCTGCGCGAGGCTGGTCAGCCCCTCCACCCGCAATCGGATATCGGCGCCGGTGGGGCCGAGATCCACGCGCTCGACCAGGAGGTGGACAATGCGGGCCTGTTCGGCAGGGAATAGCTCATCCCAAAGCGGGTCGAGTTGCAGCAGCGCCGCCCGCACCTGCGTCTCGGTCACATCGGCTGCCTCGGGGCGGGCTGCCTGCCATGTGCCAATGATGATTTCCGGCTGTCGCAGCAGCCCGCGAATCTGTGCAATCACGAGCGCCTCGATCTGGCCGGCCGGCAGGCGCTGCACCTCAGTGGTGGCCGGCATGCCCTTCAGCACCGCCTGGCTGACATAATAGCGATAGAGTCGGCCGCCCTTGCGCGTATGCACGGGAGACAGGGCGCGGCCGTCGCTACCATAAATGATGCCGCGCAGCAGCGCCGGCGCGTGCTGGCGGTTCTGATTGGATCGCAGCCGTGGGCTGACCTGCAGGATGGCGTGCGCGCGGTCCCAAAGCTCCCGCGGCACGATGGCCTGATGCTCACCCGGGTAGGTTTTGCCCTTGTGTGGGATCTCGCCAAGATAGAGGCGCTGGTTGAGTAGCTTGTAGATCGAGCCCTTGTCGAAGGGCCGGCCCGTCTTCGTCACAAGGCCCTCCGCCAGCAACACAGAGATCAGCCGCGTGGCGGAGCCTATGGCGACAAAGCCCTCGAACACCCGGCGGACCATCGGCGCGGCCATCTCATCAATCACCAGCTTGCGGTCCCGGGCCGCATATCCCAGTGGCACCGGTCCACCGACCCACATACCGCGCGCCTTGGACGCCGCGATCTTGTCGCGCACGCGCTCGCCAATGACCTCTCTTTCGAATTGAGCGAATGAAAGCAATATGTTGAGCGTCAGCCGGCCCATGCTGGTAGTGGTGTTGAAGGATTGCGTGACCGAGACGAAGGTCACGCCATGCGCGTCCATGACCTCCACCAGCTTGGCAAAATGCATCAGAGAGCGGCTGAGACGGTCAATCTTATAGACCACGATCACATCGACACGGCCCGCCTCGATGTCGCGCAGCAGGCGCTGGAGGGCTGGTCGTTCCAGGGTGGCACCTGACACGCCGCCATCATCGTAGTGATCGGGGTTGAGGACCCAGCCCTCGGTCCGCTGGCTCGCGATATAGGACTCGCAGGAATCGCGCTGCGCATCGAGGCTGTTGAACTCCTTCTCCAGCCCTTCATCCGTGGATTTGCGGGTATAGACCGCGCAGCGCAGCTTTCTGACGGCGGGCGGCATGGTGGTGTTCACGTCGGGCTTGCGCTTCATGCTGCTGCCCTCGGGTTCTTGAGGCCAAAGAAGGTCCAGCCATTCCACCGCGTGCCGGTGATGGCACGCGCGATGGCGGAGAGCGACTGGTAAGGGCGGCCCTGATACTCGTAGCCCTGGTGCAGCACGGTGACGACATGCTCGACGCCCTGGTACTCGCGCAGAAGCCGGGTGCCGGCGATGGGCTTGTCGTCACCGCGGATGCGCCGGAGGACGGGATTACCGCCGTCCAGCTGTTCGCCCAGGGCTTCGAGGCGCTGGATGATCTCGGGCTTCAGGCCGCCGTACGCCAGTTCCTGGATGCGATACGCCAGGCGGCTTTCCAGGAAGCGCCGATTATAGGGCGGCGGGTCGGCAGTGAAGACCTCTCGCCACTGGTCCTTCAGGTCGGACGTGGTCGTGGTCTTGAGCGCCGCCAGCCGCGCCAGAACTTTGGCCGGAGCAATCTTCGGGGAGTTAGGCGCAGGTGGCGATGCGGCAGTGGCTTTCGGCATGGGCGAACCCTCTCTGTGGAGTTCGCATAGGGGCGCTGCGGGGCGAAAACGCGTAGGTGAAGCTCTCCTCGGTCCCGAGAATCCGGTCCAGCGCGGCTGCACAGCCGCAGCGGCCCAACGCAATGCGTGTCGGTCAGCGATGCGCCTGGTCCAATCCGGAGACGGTACGCGGCGACGCCTCGCCAGACATCGCATGCCCAGCGGTGGGCATCCGATTATGGATGGCGAGCAGGGCGGGCTTGGGAAGGTGAGAGCTGTGCGCATGCCGCGATTTGGCCAGATAATGCACTCAGGCTTCTACGTTCGAGCCGGTGGCAGGCGTTTGAGGAGACCGGGTTGAACCCTTCACCCCAACATATGTTTCTGTTATGTTCTCTTTTCCATCACTCCCGCGCTGAGAGCAATCGCCCCATGCTAATTGAAGACCTGGATCGCACCCTCTGGACGCTCCACCAAACCGAAAACCATGTCGCGGCACAGGTGACAGTTTACCTCCAAGCGGATCCCGAGCGTCTGGCGAAAGCCCTGGCGCCGGCAGCACAGTGGCAGCCACCGCGCAATCTGGACCACGTCGTCAATCTGATCGCCTGGGAGGAGATCCAGGTCGCCCTGCGTGATGGCGATCTGCACGCGGTGGGCCGCGTCTCCACCGAACGCGCCCCAGTCTGGCTGGCAGAGCATGATGGCTGGCGTTTCCATTCCGGCCGCCACAGCAGCATCACACCCGAGCATTGGCGCGAGGGCCATCCCAGCAGGCGAACCGATGTGCTGAACTTGCTCGATCGACATTTCATCGACATCCGCATGCCGCGGTTCATGGCGTTCGCGATCTGGCCGGTGATCAAGGTTGCCACGCCGGTACCGATGCCTGATCCAGCGACCGGCGCACCCTACCGCACGCCCTACATGGACATGCTGGACCAGGCGATCGCGGCCAACCGCATCACGCAGGGCTACCAGGGCAAGAAGGAACTGCTGTCCGAGTGGTTCCGCGACCAGCAGGTGGAGGGCGAGCCTGTTTCGCAGAACCTGGCCGATGCCATGGCGACGCTGATCCGATTGCCGTCATCACAAAGGGGCGGTGCAAGACGAATTTGAAGCAGCGGGGGCCGCTTTTTGCTAACCGCTCCCCGATACGGGATGCCAACTTCCGGGCATGGCCGCCACGCTGAAACCGGCCCTCTACCTTGGAAAATAGCTCGGGACCAGAACAGGCAAAGTCCCGAGGTCCAGAGAGAAGGCGCCAAACGGAGAGAAAATGGGCGGCTCGTTCCGGCTCCGAAAACCCGAGGTTTCATGACGAAGCCCCGGGAAACCTGCGCATCAGAGGGGCATCCATGCACCGGTAGAGCGGTTGCCAGTGATCGTAGTGGCGT
>JBBRVI010000222.1:0-5887 GCA_038247025.1 Acetobacterales bacterium | reverse complement strand
TGGACGCCTGGTCATTGATTACGTTGTGCCAGATTACCACGCCGCACGGCCCAAAGCCTGTATGGGCGGCTGGGGGCGGCGCTTTCTCGCGGTCTCGCCGGCGGGGAATGTGCTGCCTTGCCATGCGGCGGAATCCATCACCGGCATGGTTTTCGCCAATGTGCGCAACACCTCGCTGGCCGAGGCCTGGATGGGCAGTGAGGCCTTCAACATGTTCCGCGGCACGGCGTGGATGCCAAAGCCCTGCCAGGGTTGCGAACACGCCGAGCGCGACTGGGGCGGCTGCCGCTGCCAGGCCTTCGCACTGACCGGCGATGCCGCGAACACCGACCCCGCCTGCGCGCTCTCGCCCCATCACGCCATGCTGGCCGAGGCCGTGGCGGAAGCCGGTGCGACGGAATTTCGCTACCGGGAATTTTCCTGACCGATTTGTTGCGTTTTGCCCATGGTGGGCTTGCGGGACCCCCGCAAAAACCCTTCTATGACGTTAATGATCCATTGAGGGTCAAAAGGGGAGCAACATGATCCGGAACCATATCCTAGCTCTGGCTGGCGCTGCGATCCTCGCACCCAGTCTCGCTTTCGCCCAGGCCACGCCGCCCGCACCGCCTGCCTGGCAGCAGGGCCGCTCGGGCGATATGGCCGCCTCCACCCTGGCCCCCCATCCGCCGCGCCTGACCGTGACACCGGTGGAGCGCATCCCCACTGCCGCGCTGCGCGTGCCCGAGGGTTTCCAGGTCGAGCTCTGGGCGCACGGCCTGCCCGGTGCCCGCGTGATGGTGCGCGGCGCCAATGGCACGATCTTCGTTGGCACACGCGCGATCGGGCGCGTTTATGCCGTGCGTGATGCTGGCACCGAGCGCCAGGTGAGCGTGCTCATGCAGGGGCTGACACAGCCCTCCGCCCTCGCGATCCGCGACGGCTCGCTTTACATCACCGCCATCAACCGCATGCTGCGCGTGGACAATGTGGAGGCGAACCTCACCAACCCCACGCCGGTGGATTTGACCGCCGCCTTCAACCTGCCCGAGGCCCCGCATCACGGCTGGACGCATATCCAGTTCGGCCCCGATGGCCGGCTTTATGTGCCACGCGGCGTGCCCTGCAACATCTGCGACACGGATGGCGAGCGTTATGCACTGATCGCGAGCTTCAATCCCGATGGCAGTGACCGCCGCATTGAGGCGCGTGGCGTGCGCAACTCCGTGGGCTTTGATTTCCACCCGCGCACGGGCCAGCTCTGGTTCACCAATCACGGCCGCGACTGGGCCGGGCAGGACAACCCCTCCGACACGCTGCATGTGAACATGCGCCGCGGCGAGCATCACGGTTTCCCCTGGTGCGCAAGCGGCTTCCAGGACCCGGCGGTGAATGGGCGCCTGTGCAGCGAATTCCCGCCCCCGGCCATGATCCTGGGCCCGCATGTGGCGCCCATCGGCACGCATTTCTACACGGGCACGGCCTTTCCCGAGCAGTATCGCAACGCGCTGTTCATCGCCAATCGCGGTTCCTGGAACCGCTCGCGGCTCGCGGGCTACGATGTGATCGTCGTGCGTGAGGTCGAAGGTGGCCGCCTGGTGCAGGAGCCTTTCCTGACCGGGCTGCGCGATGACGCCAACCAGCGCTTCCTTGGCCGCCCGGCCGGCCTGCTGACCATGCCTGACGGTTCGATGCTGATCTCCGATGAGGAAAATGGCGCGATCTACCGCGTGTCCGCTCGCCGGTGATCCAGCCTGTTCTGGTGGGGGCGGCGGCTGTCATGGCCGCCGCCTTTTTCATGCCCGCCTTTGTCACGTCCGCCGCCGCGCAGGACGCCACCCGTGGCGGTTCCCTGGCCGAGGCGCGGCAATGCGCCGCCTGCCACGGCGGGCAGGGGATCAGCGTGATCCCCAACATCCCCTCGCTGGCCGGGCAGCAGCGGGACTTCCTGACCCTGCAAATGATCCTCTTCCGCGAGGGGCTGCGGCAGGTGCCGGCCATGGCCGAGGCCGCACGGGGCTTGAGCGATGGGCAGATCGAGGATCTCTCGGCGCATTTCGCGGCGCTCCCCTCCGCCCCCAAGCCTGATCGCGGCCCGCGCGACGCAACGCTGGCAACGCGCGGGGCCGAGCTTTCCGCCGCGCGCAACTGCAATGCCTGCCACCTGCGCGAATACCAGGGCCGCGCCAACATCCCGCGCATCAACCACCAGCGCGAGGATTTCCTGAACCACACTCTGATCCAATACCGCGACGGGCAGCGCGTTGGCACCGACACGCAGATGAACGGGCTGATGTTTGGGCTGACCAACGCCGATATCGCCGCCATTTCGCACTACCTGACCCATCGCGACTGAGCGGCGGACGGTTGAGCAATGCCGCGCCGGGGGCTATCGGGTTGCGTCATGGACTCGCTGCCCACGATCAATGAAGGCCCGCTGCCCGCCTATCGCGCCCGCGTGGCTCAGGGCGCGCTGCTGGCAGACCCGGCCCAGGCCCATGCGGCCGAGACGCTGCAACACCTCTGGCGCATCCTGCGTGGCTATGACCCGCACCCGACCGCGCCAGAGCGACGCGGGCTGTTCGGGCGTCTCTTTGGCGGAAAGCGCGGCTCGGGCGATCTGGCCGCCCCGCCGGGGACGCCGGAAGGGCTTTACCTGGTAGGCGCCGTGGGGCGTGGAAAGTCCATGCTGATGGACTTGTTTTTTGAGACCGCCGAGGTTCCGCGCAAGCGCCGCATCCATTTCCACGCCTTCATGCAGGAGGCGCATCAGCGCATCCATCGCTGGAAGCAGGCGCACCCCGGCGGCGATGACCCGATCCCGCCCTTGGCCGGGCAGATCAGCGAAGAGGCCGCGTTGTTCTGCTTCGACGAGTTCCAGGTGCATGACATCACTGATGCCATGATCCTCGGCAGGCTATTCGAAGCGCTGTTCGCCCGCGGCGTGGTGGTCGTGGCCACCAGCAACACCGCACCCCAGGATTTGTTCAAGGGCAAGCCCGGGCGGGACGCCTTCCTTCCCTTCATCGCCCTCATCCAGTCACGTGTGGAAGTGCTGCACGTCGAATCCGCGCAGGATTACCGCCGCGAGCGCATTCGCGGGCTGCCCACCTGGCACCACCCGACCGACGGACGGGCGGAGCGGGCGCTGGATGCGGCTTTCCTGGAATTGACCGGCGCGGCCCATGGCACGCCGACCAGCCTGCAGGTGCTGGGGCACCCCGTGCCCATCTCAGAGGCGGCGCGGGGCGTGGCGCGGATGGAGTTTGACGAATTATGCGGCCGTGCGCTGGGCCCGGCGGATTATCTCGCCCTTGCCACGCACTTCCACACTTTGGTGCTGGATGGAATTCCGAGGCTCGGCCCGGAAAACTTCGACAAGGCGCGGCGCTTCATCACGCTGGTGGATGCCCTTTACGAGCATCGCTGCAAGCTTGTCGCCTCGGCTGAGGCAGGTCCGGATGAGCTTTATGCCCGCGGCGAGAACGCAACCATGTTCGAAAGAACAGCATCCCGTCTCATGGAAATGCAAAGCCAGGATTATTTAAGCTTGCCTCACCTGCCCTGAGGTAATACGCAGTAACATCGAAGGCGACAAACGGGGGTTTCATGCGTTCTTTGATGACAGGCTTTTTCAGCCTTTGCGTTGGCTTGGCGTTACTGCCGACGAACGCTTCGGCCCGGGCCGATGCCAGGTCTTCGGCGCAAACAGCGTCTTCGGCGCAAACCGCATCTTCGTCCCGGAGCGCGGCGGCCATGCGCCCAGCGGCGGCCCGGCCGATATCGGCGCGCCCAACATCAACGCGCCCAACATCAACGCGCCCAACATCAACGCGGCCAACATCGGCGCGCCCAACATCAGCGCGCCTCCTATCAACCCGCCAGACTGCCCGGCCGAGCCGCCAGGCTGCGTTGACGAGCCGCCAGGCTGCGTTGACGAGCCGTGAGGCCGCATCCCGATCCAGCACAACAACGCAGCGCCGGGTTTTGGCCATTCGGAGCCGGGATTCCAGCCGTCTGACTTCGGCGCGCGGCGGCCGGCACATGGCAGCCATTCCCTATAGCCGGCAGAACGCCGCACCCCAGCGCGGCCTGCGCCAGACGGCGATGGCAAGCTGCGTCACCCGCAACGGGCGCCGCGTCTGCACCCCCGGCATAACCCGCACTGCTTCCATGCGATGGACCGGTGGCCTCGCCCCCGCCGCGATGAGCCAGACGACCTGCCCTGACGGTACCATCGCGACCCTGGCCCTCGGCCATAGCGACATCACACGGTGCGTTCCGCTCTGATCAGCGGCGTCCTCGCCTCCCGTCCGTGAGCGATGATTGAGCCTCAACAGTGCGACAGACAGTCGCCCTGACCGCAAGTGGACAGCGTTCGGGAGAGCTTGCCAACTTCGTTGTTCGCGCGTCTCCCCGCCTTGCCCGCCCCGCCTTGCCCGCCCCGCCTTGCCCGCCCCGCCTTGCCCGCCCGAACCGGGCAGGGTAACTCTGCGCCGCCCCAAGACGGATATTTTCCCGGACGGCGCAGAGCAAGACCGGAACCCCGTGGTTGCGGCCACATTCAAGGCAAACAGGGGATCCCCATGGCCCGCAAGAAAATCGCCCTTATCGGCGCCGGCAATATCGGCGGCACGCTTGCCCACCTCATTGGCCTGAAAGAGATGGGCGACGTTGTCATGTTCGACGTCTTCGGCGGTGTGGCGGCCGGCAAGGCGCTCGATATCATGCAATCAAGCCCAGTAGATGGATTTGACTGCGAGATGAGCGGCGGTAGCGACTATTCCGCCATTGAAGGTGCAGACGTCATCATCGTCACCGCCGGCTTCCCGCGCATGCCGGGCATGAGCCGCGACGACCTTCTCACCAAGAATGCCGACGTGATGGGCACTGTGGCCGAGGGCATCAAGACCTACGCGCCCGGCGCCTTCGTGATCTGCATCACCAACCCGCTCGATGTGATGGTTTGGGCGCTCCAGCAGAAATCCGGCCTGCCGGCGCATATGGTTGTCGGCATGGCGGGCGTGCTGGACAGCAGCCGCTTCCGGCTCTTCCTTGCCCAGGAATTCAACGTCTCGGTCGAGGATGTGACGGCCTTCGTCCTCGGCGGCCACGGCGACACGATGGTGCCACTGACGCGCTACTCCACGGTTGCCGGCGTGCCCGTGCCCGACCTCATCAAGATGGGCTGGACCACGCAGGAGAAGATGGACGCCATTGTGCACCGCACCGCCAATGGCGGCGGCGAGATCGTAAAGCTGCTGGAGCGCGGGTCGGCCTTCTACGCGCCCGCCGCTTCGGCCGTGGCGATGGCGGAATCCTTCCTCAAGGACAAGAAGCGCGTCCTGCCCTGCGCCGTGATGCTCAATGGCGAATATGGCATGCACGACTTCTATGTCGGCGTTCCGGTGGTGATCGGTGCAGGCGGCGTGGAAAAAATCCTCGAAGTTGAGTTCCTGCCAGAGGAAAAGGCCGCCTTCGACAAATCCTGCGATGCGGTGAAGAAGCTGATCGCGGATTTCAAGGCGCTCGGCGTCTGAGAATGCGCGTGGCCGTGATCGGCGATGTTCACGGCACTCGCCTGGCGGTTACCGACACCATTCGGCGCCTACCTGCCACCGGCACAATAAATTGACCACGAGGGAACCCCACGCATGAACATCCACGAATATCAGGCGAAGGAGCTGCTGCGCCGGTACGGCATCGCGGTTCTCGACGGCCATGTGGCCTGGAATGGCGATGAGGCCGAAGCGGCGGCGAAGAAGCTGCCCGGCCCGATCTATGTGGTGAAAAGCCAGATCCATGCGGGTGGGCGCGGCGCCGGCCGCTTCACCAACGACCCCGACGGCAAAGGCGGCGTTCGCCTCGCCAAGAGCCCGGAGGAGGCGAAGGCCGCCGCAGCCGCGAT
>JBBRVI010000221.1:0-5891 GCA_038247025.1 Acetobacterales bacterium | reverse complement strand
CAGCCTGCACGACATCTTCGCGCTGGAGCATGACGGCGCCACCGAAACCGGCCGCCTGAAGATACGTTACAAATCCAGCCGCGCCCGGCCCGCCTTCCACGAGCGCCTCGCCTACTACTCGCAGGAGTGGGCCTGGAACGCTGCGATGGAAGAGGCATGAGCGCCTTCTCGCCCCTCCATGTCGGGCTCATTTTTGGGCTCCTGGTCTTGGTTGGGACCGCTCTGTGGCTGCTGAGCGAGATGCAGCGCCAGGAGGCAATGCGAGCCCGCTTCGAACTGGTGCTGGAAGGCCACCGGGCTGCGCGCGCGCCGAAGGACGGCTTGCCGCTCTTGCGCGACATCATCATCGCCTCTGCATGGTTCGCGCGTCTCGCCACGTTGATGGGAATCCGGCGCGACCGTGTAAACGAGTATCGCCCGCGCTGGTACGTGCTGATGGCGGCTGCTTTTGTGATCGCCCGTATCATCGCCGGAATTGCCGCCGATGCCCTGGCAGACGCGCTGATGCTGCCCGTGCTGCTCGTGAGCTTCGTCCTCGCCTCGCGCTTCTTGTTCGGCATGCTGGAGGCCAAGCGGCGAGAGAAGCTGTTCGACCAGTTCCCCGATGCGCTGGGGCAGATCACGCGTTCGGTCCGCGTCGGCATGCCGGTGGTGGAGGCCATCCGCTTCGTGGCGACGGAAGCACCCGAGCCTACGGCCATGGAGTTCCGCGCCGTGGCGGACCGGCTGGCCGTGGGGGTCGCCCTTGACGAGGCGCTGGCCGAAACGGCCCACCGGACAGGATTGCCGGAATACGGGTTTTTCGCCACCGCTCTCTCGCTTCAGTCACGCACCGGGGGTGGCATCGCCGAGACGCTGGACAATCTTGCGGATGTCATTCGCAAGCGCGTGGCCCTGCGCCAGCGCGCCATTGCGCTTTCCGCGGAGGCCAAGACCTCGGCCGCCATTCTGGCCTCACTTCCTGTGCTCACCGGGCTGGCCTTGATGGCGGTCACTCCATCCTACGCGATGGTTCTTTTCACGACCGAGAGCGGCAAGATGGCCATGGCCCTTGCCACGGGCATGATGCTGAGCGGAATCATGGTGATGCGGTTCATCATCAAGAAGTCCCTGTCATGATCGCACAGCATCTTTGGCTGGCCGGGGGGCTGGCCGTCTCGGTCATCGTGGTAGGAATGGTGCTCGCGAAGCTGACTTCCGAGGAGATGCATCTGAAGGCCCGCCTGCTGGCACTTCAGCGGCGAACCGGCATTGATCAGGTGGCACCGCCGCGCAGCGCCCGTTCGCAG
Organism: Acetobacterales bacterium; assembly: GCA_038247025.1. Lineage (GTDB taxonomy): Bacteria > Pseudomonadota > Alphaproteobacteria > Acetobacterales > Acetobacteraceae > Roseococcus. The sequence continues at coordinate 4,602 of JBBRVI010000221.1, read as the reverse complement.
TTCTTGCGGATGCTTCAGCAACTGGGCGGGTTGTTGACGGGCAGCGGCATGGTCTCGGGCAAGACCGCAAGCGAACTCGAACAAACCCTGAAAAGCGCGGGCTTTCGGGGGGACCGCGCGCTCAGCGTCTTTATCGGGGCCAAGGTCATCGCGCTGCTGGGCCTGCCGCTCGTGGTGTGGCTGGCCATCACGCTCACCGGCACGGGCAAGGCCTATGTCACCTATGCGGTGCCGGCCGCTGCCATCGTCGGGATGCTGCTGCCCGATTTCGTGGCCAAGCAACTGCGCAAGCGCTACCTGGCGGAGCTGGAGCGCGGCCTGCCCGATGCGCTGGATCTGATGGTCATTTGCGCCGAGGCGGGACTCTCGCTGGAAGCGGCGATGGAGCGCGTGACCCGGGAGATCGCCCTGGCCTGCCCGGCGGTGGCGACCGAATTCGGGCTTTGCAACAGTGAGCTTCGTATCCTCGCGGACCGTCGCGCCGCGCTGATGAACATGGCCGGGCGCACCGGCCTGGACCAACTCAGGCGGCTGGGCACCACGCTCAGTCAGACACTCAAGCTCGGCACGCCCCTGGTCCAGGCGCTGCGCGGGCTCTCGGCCGAGATGCGGCACGAACAATTAATGGCCTTCGAAGCCCGGGCAGCGCGCCTGCCGGTGCTGCTGACCGTGCCGATGATCACCTTCATCCTGCCCACCCTGATCATCGTGGCCGCGGGGCCTGCGATTATCGAACTCCTCCGACAGTTGTGAAGATGCTGCGCAACCTTCTGCGTTCGAGGCGGGGTGCCACGGCGGTGGAGCACGCGCTGATCCTGCCGGTTTTCTTTCTCCTGACGCTCGTGATGATTGAAACTGCCTGGCAGATGGCCATCGTGGCAGGAGTGGATCATGGCGCGCGGCGCGGCGCGCGTTGGATCTCGCTGGGTGCGGCCGCCCCCACGGGAATGACGCGTGATGAACGCCTGGCGGAAATCGTCCTCACATCCACAGGCCTGCCGCTAAGTGCGGGGCGCCTGAGCGTGACGCCAACAGCGTTTTCCAGCTTCACGCAGCTTGGAACTCCCGGCGCAGGGGTCGGGGGGCTGGGCGGTCCCGACCAGGTCGTTCAATACGTGATCACTTACCAGTCGACCTTGCTCACCCCACCCGCGCGGAACTTGATTCCCACGGGTTTGCTCCGTTTCCGCACAGTCATCGTGGCGCAAAATGAGCCGTTTCCGCAGTAACCGGCGCCGCTGGTGGGCAGGCAGCGCGGCGGTGGAATTCGCCATCGTTGCCCCTTTCATCATCATGTTCTTCGCCGGCGCGGCGGAGACTGTGTCCTATTTGCGCATCTGGTATCGGTTGGAGCAAGCGGCAGCCAGCGCGGCTTCCGCCGGTGCGCGGGCCGAGACCCTCAACACCGCCGCGGTCGCAGGGCTTTTCGAGGCGGCCAGGGTTGTAGCGGCGCCACATTCGGCATGGTCCCTGGCGGGTGGGCCAGGCCGGGCACGTACGGTCGTCAGCGTCGTGTCCAATCCCACCAATGGCAACGTCGTCTCGTGGACCTGCTCGCGCGGCGACAGTTCACTGGTGTCCAAGGTAGCGGGCACCGCCACACTGCCGGCCGCCATGACAGTGCCGCGTGGCCAATCGGTTCTGGTGGTCGAGATCATGAATTCGAGCACGCCCTGGATGATCATGTCGGCCTCCTGGCTCATGAACACGCGTGGGCCGCCGCTGGTGCGCACGCATGTCATCGTCCGGCCTCGCTCCGCAGAACTCAGCACGTTAACCGGGGGTTGCCCGTGATAAGACTGCAGCAGTGGCTTGGCCGATGTCGCCTTGGGCGTCGCGGCAATGTCGCGGTGATGACAGGCCTTCTCGCGATTCCGCTTGCCGGCTTTGCTGGCGTCGCCACGGATGGCGCAAGGGCTTGGGTCCTGCAATCGCGCCTGTTCTCGGCGCTGGACGCCTCGGCCCTGGCGCTGGCGCGCAATGTTGGTGTGACCGCCGCCACGCGCGATGCGGAAGCGGCCAGCATGTTCTGGACGAATTTCACACCGCCCACGACGCCCGTTGGCCAGCAAGGCGCCATGATCGGGGGCACGCGCGCTGGCTTCATGAGTTCCGCGGCCGTGTTCGACCAGCCCAAGTTGTTGGACAACGATACCGTGCGTGTGACGGCTAGCGCCACCATCCCGGCCTATTTCACGCGCGTGCTGGGCTACCAGACACTAACAGTCAATGGCACTTCAGAGTCGCGCCGTGCGAATCTTGGCCTGGAACTGGCGCTGGTTCTGGACGTCACCGGCTCGATGGACACGAGTTGCGCCACTCCGAGCGATCGAATGGCTGTGAACTGTCGCGTCACCACCGTTCCCCGCAACCCAGGCGCGGTTGTGGCGGGCAATGCCAGCAACATCGACCTGCTGCGCCTGGCTGCGGCAGACCTCGTGAACGTAATTTTTGGCACTCGCGAGACGGTGCCCGGGCTATGGATGTCCGTGGTGCCCTACACCACTACGATCAATCTCGGGCCTATCCGGGAGACCTGGCTAGATGTTGACGCCCGGACCAATTTGGGCGCTCAGTTCGCGCCAACGACTTGGTTCGGCTGCGTCGAGGCGCGGCGCGGCTATGTCGGTGCGCCGGCGGATGGTGATATTCGCGACTACCCGCCCGAATTGCATGCGTTCCGTCCCTTTCTCTGGCGCTCGACTCACAATGATTATCAACTGGTCGAGACGATTAACCAGTCTCCAACGGCCCAAGCGCCACTGGGCACCACCCGGCGTTCAGTAGGCGACAATGACTGGTTGCCGAAGCTTTGGGACGCGATGACTGTCGGCCAGAATGCCATCACCGAGCGATTTCAGTCTTGGCGCGGCAATCAGAACATGGGGCCCAATCTGGGCTGCCCGCAAACGCCCGTGCTGCCGCTTACTGCCTCCAAGACCACCATCCTGGACACCATCCAGTCCCTGCGCGCGACCTTTCGTGGCGGCACCATGGGCAATCTTGGATTGCAGGGCGGCTGGTTCACGCTGAGCCCGAGCTGGCGTACCGCCTGGAATCTGGGCCCGGCGCCCAGCGGCCAGGCGACGTCGCTGCCGCTGGCCTACAACGCGCTCTTCATGCGCAAGGCCATCGTTATGATGACCGACGGCGAAAACGTCTGGCATGACAACCCGACTGGCTACCCAGGCAATTGCAGTGATGCAGCCAACACCGCATCCTTTCCCACTGCGGCCTCGGGGATGGCAGGCCACCCGCCGGGGCCCGCCCAGCATCGCCAGGTGAATTCCTGTCCGCCGGGCGGCACGCCAATCTGTCCGGCGATGGCTGGCGCCGGCACTGGGGCCAGCCCGCTGCGCTGCCTGGAAATCCGCCCCGGTGCCGCGCCCATCGCGGGCAATGCGGATTACGGCGGCTATGGTCGGCCGAGCGATGGCCGCGCGACGCCCGCCCAGATCAACGCGCGCATGACGGAGACCTGCAACGCCATCAAGAACGCGGCCGCCGGCATCCCCGGCGCGCAGGCCCCCGTCATCTATACCGTGGTGGTCAATACCGGCGGCGGGGTGAGTGAGGCCACGCGGGACCTGTATCGCAATTGCGCCTCTGTGCCGGGGAACTACTTCCTGGTCAGCACTCCGGATCAGCTTCGTCCGGCCTTCCAGCAAATCGGCCAGCAGCTGGCCAATCTGCGCCTGACGCGTTGATCCGCAACAGCGATTCTTCCCCCTCGTCCACGGTCCGAAAAGCTGGCATGTTGCTACCTTGCGTGAACCGAGAGAATGAAAATTGCCCGGATTCAAACAATGCCTGGCATTGGTGCTGCTGCTGGGTCTCGCCGGCTGCCAAACGCCTAATTCAGCGCCGACACTCTCCCTGGAAAGCCGGCTGAGGCTGGCCCAGGCGGCAACGTCCCAGGGGGGAGGAGCGGCTTCCCTCCGCACCATGCGCGACGCCGCGCGTCAACGCCCCGATAATGTGGCGCTGCTGAGCCAATGGGCCGCAGCAGCCGAGCAGGCCGGCGAATTCGCGGAAGCCGCTGAGGCGCAGCGAATGGTGATGGAGATCGAGGGTCGAACAGATGCGAGATTCGCTTCGATCGGGCGATTGCTGCTCCGGGCGGGAGATTCGCAGGCGGCTGTAGCGGCCTACAGGGCAGCGATGCGCCTCGCTCCACGCAATGCTTCGGCCGCGAATGGCCTTGGCCTCTCCCATGACATGGATGGCAATCGGGCGGAGGCGCAGGAGGCCTACCGGCGCGGGCTTGCCATCGCACCGACGGACTGGGCTTTGCGCAGCAACCTGGCCATGTCGCTGATCGCGAGCGGCGCCTCACGCCAGGCGACGGTGGAATTGAGTGATGCGGAAATACTGCCCAATGCGCCGGCTTTTGCGCGGCACAACCTCGCGCTGGCCTTTGTGGGCGAAGGGCAGATGGAACGGGCTGTCCGCGTGTTACGGACCGAAATGGGCCCGGCCGAAGCGCGCAGCATGGCCGAGGGGATGAGTGCGTTTCTGCGCTGGCTAACTCCCTCTGCGACGCCGGCTGCCAGCGCGGATGCGGTGATAACGCCAGTGGCCGGAACCACGAGCCTCTCCCGT
>JBBRVI010000220.1:0-5930 GCA_038247025.1 Acetobacterales bacterium | reverse complement strand
GGCCTGGCGGTGGCGGGCATGCGCTGGGTGATGGATGGTCCAGCGCTGGTGAGTGGCATTCCGCGGGCGGTCTCAAATTTGGCAGCGTGGAAATGGCCGAGGCACGATTTCCCCTGCATTTCCGCCGCCATGAGTTCTGCGCCGGCACGGCGGGGGCGGGCCAGCATCGCGGCGGGCATGGCGCGGCACTGGAACTTATCGTCGAGAGCGAAGGCCCCGCGCGGGGAAACACCGCTGGCGATGGCGCGCGCCACGGCAGTGCCGGCATTTGCGGCGGGCTGGACAGCGCGCCCCACCGCTACGGCCTGCGTCACGGAGATGGCAGCGAGCGCCTGCTGCGCACCAAGGAGGTCGGCGTGGTGATCCAACCCGGCGAGGTGCTGGAAATCCGCTCGGCCGGGGGCGGCGGCTGGGGCGATCCGGCGAAGCGCGACCCGGCAATGATCGCGCGCGATCAAGACGAAGGGCTCGCGGCGCCGCCGATCCACGCTCCGGGCGATGCCCTCCTCGATCGGAGGCGTGCCTGATGCACTACACCATCGGCGTGGATGTGGGCGGCACCTTCACGGATGTCGTGGGCGTGGATGGGGAAGGGCGCGAATTCCTCGCCAAGGCGGCCAGCACGCCAGCGGATCAAAGCGAGGGCGTGCTGGATGGCCTGGGCAACCTCGCCAACGCCATCGGTCTGACCCTGACCGAATTGCTGGAGAGAACCACACGCATCGTCCATGGCACCACGGTCGCCACCAACGCCCTGCTGGAACGGCGTGGTGCCAAGGCCGCAATGCTCACCACCGAGGGCCATCGCGATGTGACCGCGATGCGCGAGGGGCTGAAGCCCGAGCGCTACAATCTTCGCCTGCCGCAGCCGCCCGCGTTGATCCCCCGCGCGTTGCGCCTGACTGTGCGCGAAAGGCTGCGCCCGGATGGCAGCGTGGAAATCCCGCTGGATGCAGCGAGCCTCGCCACGGCCATCGAGGCGCTGCGCGCGGCAGAGGTGGAATCGGTCGCCATCTGCTTCCTGCATTCCTGGGCCGCGCCAAAACATGAGCACGCGGCGGCCGATTCTGTCCGTGCAGCCTTGCCGGGCGTCTTCATCACCTGCTCAGCCGATGTGCTGCCGCAGATCAAGGAGTTCGAGCGGTTTTCCACCACGGCGGTCAATGCCTATGTCGGCCCCATCGTCTCGCGTTATCTGACGCGGCTTGAGGCGCGGCTGCGCGCGGCGGGCTATGTGCAGCCGGTCTTTGTCATCCTCTCGCATGGCGGCATGGCGCCCATTGCCGAGGCGGCGCGGCTCGCTGTCGGCACTGCACTATCCGGCCCGGCGGGCGGCGTGGCGGCGGCGGTGGCGCTGGCCGCGCGCGGCATGGGGCAGCAATTGGTGACGCTCGACATGGGCGGCACCTCAACCGATATCGCGCTCATCCAGGATGGCGCGGCCACACTCGGGCGCGGGCGAGAGGTGGGGGGCGAGCGCATCGCACTGGATAGCCTCGATATCATCACCCTCGGCGCGGGCGGTGGCTCCGTCGCGCATCTGGGCGCGGGCGGCACGCTGGAGGTCGGCCCGCGATCCGCCGGCGCGCGGCCTGGCCCCGCCTGCTACGGGCTGGGCGGCGCCGAGCCTACCGTGACGGATGCCAATCTCACCTTGGGCTATTTGGATGCCACGCGCTTCCTGGGCGGTGCGCGCCTGCTGGATGTCGCGGCGGCACAACGCGCCATCGCGACGCTGGCGAGCCAGATGAGCATAACGCCTGAGGCCACGGCGCTGGGCATCCATCGCCTGGTGAATGCGCGCATGGCCGATGGCGTGCGCGTCGCCACGGTGCGGCGCGGCGTGGACCCGCGTGGTGCGACGCTGCTCGCCTTCGGCGGTGCCGCTGGCCTGCATGCGAGTGCGGTGGCGCGCGACCTCGGCATGGCGCGCATCGCCATCCCGCTTTTCGCCGCGGGGCTCTCCGCCTGGGGCATGTTGCAGACGGAGCTGCGCCACGAGATCGCCCGCAGCGTGGTCAGCGCTTCGGCGATGCCGGAAGATGCCGCACTCGCCACGCTTTTCGAGGGGCTGGAGGCGGAGGCGCGCAGCCAGCTTAGCCAATGGTTCACGGGTGAGGTGCGCGGCCATCGCTCGGCCGATCTGCGCTATGGCGAGCAGGTCTTCGAGATCACCGTAAAGCTGGACGGCGTGGCGCCCACGCGCGCAGGGTTGCGCGCGGCCTTCCACGCCCGTCACCGCGCGCTGTTCACTTATGATCTGCCGGAGGAGGAGGTGGTGCTGGTCACCGCCCGCGCGGCCGCCACGGGTATCCTGCCGCCGCTTCCGCGTGTGCCCATTGGCGCGGGGGCGCCGGCCGAGCCGCTCGGCACGCGACGCGCGCTGCTGGAAGGCGGCTGGGCGGAACTCCCCGTGCTGGATTTCGGCGCGCTCGCGGCGGGCCAGGTCGTCAGCGGCCCGGCCATCATCGAAAGTGCCACGACCACCATCCTGCTTCTGCCCGGCGACCGTGCACGAATGGAGGCGGGCGGTTGGCTGATGATCGAGGTATGACCATGCTCACCAGGCGCTATTACGACCCTACGGCCAAAGGCGCGATGGAGGGGGTGCGCGTGGTGGACCTCTCGCGCCTGGTGGCCGGGAATTTGCTCACTAAGGTGCTGGCCGATCATGGTGCCGAAGTGATCAAGGTGGAGCCACCCGCCGGCGATTCGCTCCGCGCCTGGAAGGTGCAGGGGGTGGAGACCTCCTGGAAAGCGTTTTGCCGCAACAAGCGCAGCATCTGTCTGGACTTGCGCCAGCCAGATGCCATTGCCGTGGTCAAGCGCCTTGCCGAAACCGCTTCCATGTTTGTCGAGAGCTTTCGGCCCGGCGTGCTGGAGGAAATGGGGCTCTCGCCGGAAACGCTCCACGCCATCAATCCGCGGCTGGTCATCGTGCGGGTCTCCGGCTGGGGGCAGACCGGGCCTTTCGCGCACAAGCCAGGCTTTGGCACGCTGGTCGAGGGGTATTCCGGCTTCGCTGCCATCAATGGTTTCCCCGACCGCGCGCCGGTGCTGCCGCCCATGTTCATGGCCGATGCCTATGCCGGGCTGTACGGCGCCGCCACGGCCATGATCGCGCTGCGCCATACGGAAGCGACGGGCCAGGGCCAGGTGATGGACCTCTCGCTCTTTGAGCCCATCTTTGCGGTATTGGAGCCGCAAATGGCCAATTACCGCCTGACGCGCAAGGTGAAGCCACGCACCGGCAGCCGCAGCACCAACACCGCGCCACGCAACGCCTACCGGACGAAGGATGGCGGCTGGGTGGGGCTTTCCAGCTCGACCCAGGCGATGTTCGTGAAGCTGCTGAAAAGCATCGGGCGGGCGGAACTGGCGGAGGACCCGCGCTTTCGCAACAATGCCGAACGCGTGCGCCATGTCGAGGAGATTGACGCCGTGATCGGCGATGCCATCGCGGCCATGACGATGGCCGACGCTCTGGCGCAATTTGACCGTGACGGTGTGACCATCGGCCCCATCCTGGATGTCGCCGCGCTGGAGACGGATGCCTACATCGCCGGGCGGGAAGCGCTGATCGAAGTGCCGGATGCCGAGATGCCCGAAGGCTGGCTGCCCATGCATGGCGAGGTGGCCCGCCTCTCGGCCACGCCGGGCATCCTGCGCAACGCCGCTCCAAGCCTGGGGCAGGATAATGACGCGCTGCTTGGCCCCTTGCTCGGCGCCGAAGAACTGGCGCGGCTGCGGGAAGCGCGCATCGTACTGGACCAGGAGAGACTGCCATGAATCGCATTTGGCGTTCCATGCTCTATGTCCCGGCCAATGTGCCGCGCTTTGTCGAGAAATCCGCGAGTGCCGGCGCGGATGCTGTCCTGCTCGATCTGGAGGACAGCGTCCCCTACGCCCGCAAAGCCGAGGCGCGCGCGGCACTCGCCACCGCGGTGCCCATCGCGCGCTCGGGCGGGGCGGATGTGCTGGTGCGCGTGAACCGGCCGCTCAGCTTGGCCATCGGCGATATCGAGGCAGCCATCGCCGCGGGCGCGGATGGCATTCTGCTGACCAAGGTTCTGGGGCCGGATCACGTGCAGCTTGTGGCGGAGATGCTGCCGCCTGCGATGCGGATCATCCCCATGGTGGAAACCGCCGCGGCCATGCAGCGCATCAACGAGATTGCCCGCGCCGCGCCGGCCATAGCGGGGCTGCTGGTGGGGGCGGAGGATCTGGCCGCCGAATGCGGCACTGCCGCCGATGACGAGATCATCATGATGGCCAAGCGCCAGATGGTGCTGGCCGCCGTTGCCGCAGGTGTCGCCCCGTTGGGCACGTTGGGCACCGTTGCCGATTACCGCGACCCGGACAGGATACGTGTACTGGTCGCACGTTCCCGACGCGCGGGGTTTGTGGGGGCAAGCTGCATCCACCCCTCGCTGGTGGCGATTCTCAATGAGGGGTTCTCACCCAGCGCGTTGGAGATTGATCTCGCGCGCCGGCAGATCGCGGCGGGCGAGGCGGCGGCTCTGCAGGGGCGCGGCTCCTTCGTCGTGGATGGATTGATGGTGGATGAGCCCATCCTCATTCGCGCACGGCGCACGCTCGCCAGGGCTTGAGCGGTCAGCGACGCGTGAGGGCGACGACGTAGCGGCACGCCTGCGATGTGGATGGGTTCCAAAAGGAGCAATCGCGTGGGGTGGAAAGATCATAGGCGAGCACATCGCCGGGGCCGAGTTCCGTCTCCGCCTCACCCTCACGGATCACCAGCCGGCCCGCCTGAACCCATACGCAATGGCCGCGCAGAAACTGGTACGAGGCGGCTGGGTAAGGCACGCGCGCGGCGGGCGGCAATTCCACTTCAACCAGTTCCGGATCAGCGCCAGGCGGTGAAAGTGCGCGCCGCAGATATCCTGTCTCCGGATCACGCCAAGTCTCCCGCGCCGATGCGCGCGCCACGCGGCTGGCCCCGGCATCGGCTTCGGCGCGCGCGAGCAGCATGGACATCGTCAGCCCGAAAGCGCCTGACAGCCGGCCCAGAAGCGCGGCCGTCGGGCTGGCTTCGGCGCGCTCCACCTTGCTGATCATGGCGCGCGAGACGCCCGAGGCCTCGGCCAGCACGGCGATGCTCCAGCCCCGCGCTTCGCGTTCGCGGCGGATGCGCTGGGCAAGGAGCGCCACCAAAGGGTCGGCGATGATAGTGGACATAAATCCTTTTTAGTGGATAATCGGGGTGATGAAAACACCCGCTCCCCTTGGCCACAATGGCGGTCCGCCGCTGGAGGATGAAGGATCCGCCTGGCGAAGCTTTGTCTGGCGCCGCGCGCATAAGCAGGCCTGGAAAACCCCGCCGCGCGAGGTTGCGTTGCGCCGACTGGCCCGCGCGGAGGAACTGGGGATGACCTACAAGGAGTACACGCTCGAAATCTTGGAGCGCGGGAAATACCTTTGAAACGAAAACGGCCGCTTCATAGCGGCCGTTCCCATCTGGGTCAGATGTAGTGCTCTCCCAGCGGCTCAAAGCCGTTGAACTTCTGGCTGGCATAGGTCGTCACATAAGCGCCGGTGGCCAGCAGCTCCACGCGGTCGCCGGCGGTCAGCGCCATGGGAAGCCGGTAGTTCGACGTCTCATAGAGCGTGTCCGTGCTGTCGCAGGTGGGGCCGGCGATGGTCACGGGGCCTTCTGGCGTACCGTCATGCGGGGTCTGGAAGGCGTATTTGATGGATTCGCCCTCCGTCTCCGCCAGCCCGCCGAAGCGGCCGATGTCCAGATAGACCCAGCGCACCGGGTCGTTCTCGGCCTTGCGGCTGACCAGCACCACCTCGGCCGAGACCACGCCCGCATCGGCCACCAAAAAGCGGCCGGGCTCGATTACGATCTCGGGGATGTTGTTGCCGAAATGCTCGACCATCGCACCCATGATGGCAGCGCCGAAATC
>JBBRVI010000219.1:0-5945 GCA_038247025.1 Acetobacterales bacterium | reverse complement strand
TCCTCCTTTGATGCGGGGCCGATTCACGCCCCGGCAAGCGGCCGGGACGATCGGACCCGTCAGATGCGAAGCCGGGGGTCGAGCGCGTCACGCATCGCGTCCCCCAGCAGGTTGAAGGCCAGAACGATCACGAAAATCCCGAGCGACGGGATTACGCTGATATGCGGCGCGATGAACAGGAAATTGCGCCCCTGCGCCGCCATGGCACCCAGCTCCGCCAGGGGCGGCTGCGCGCCGAGCCCCAGGAAGGAAAGTGCCGAACCCAGCAGGATCACCTGCCCCAGCCGCAGCGTGGAGAACACGAAGATCGCCGAGAGGCAATTGGGCGCCAGATGGCGCAGGATTAGTCGCGCATCGCTCATGCCGATGGCACGCGCGGCCTCGATATAGTCCAGCCCCATCACCACCAGCGCCGAACTGCGCACGATGCGCGCCATGAGCGGGATGGTGGCGATGGACAGCGCGATGACAACGGAGGTCAGGCCAGGGCCGAAAATCGCGGCGAGTGCCAGGCCGAACAGGATGGCCGGGAAGCTCAGCAGCATGTCCATCAGCCGCATCAGCAGCCCATCCACCCGCTTGTAGAAGGCGGCAAGGAAGCCGATCAGCGCGCCCAGAACCCCGCCCGCGATCAACGCAACAAGCCCCATGCCAAGCGTGACGCGCAGCCCATAGAGCATGCGCGCCAGGATATCCCGGCCCTGCCCATCCGTGCCGAACCAGTATTCAGCCGAGGGCGGCTCCATGATGGCCATCAGATTGGTGTAAAAGGGATCGCGTGGCGCAAGCCAGGGGGCCAGAAGTGCCGCAGCCACAATCAGGACGACGCAAACCAGGCTTATGGCTCCGCCCGTATCGCGCATGAGCATCCGAACCACCGAGGGGCGGCGCGGCGCTTGCGGGGTGATGGCGGTGGCGCTCATGCCTGCCTCACGCGGGGGTCAAGAACCGCGTAAAGCAGGTCCACGATCAGGTTGATCAGGATGAAGCCTGCACTCAGCACAATGATGGTGCCCTGCGCCATCGGGAAGTCGGCCGAGAGAATGGCACCCACCGCCAACCGCCCCACGCCGGGCCAGGAGAAGATCGTCTCCGTCACCACGGCACCGCCCAGCAGAAAGCCGATTTGCAGGCCGATCAGTGTAATGACGGGGATCAGCGCGTTGCGCAGCGCGTGGCGCAGCACCACCAGGTATTCGGACAGGCCCTTGGCGCGGGCGGTGCGCACATGCTCGGCCGAGAGTGTGTCCACCACGGCCGTGCGCGTCATCCGCGCCACGGGGCCGACAAAAACGCCGCCCAGCGTGATGGCCGGCAGGATGACAGCGCGGATTCCGTCCAGGGTCCAGAGCGCGCCGCCGCGCCCGGTGAAGGGCAGCAATTGCCACTGGAAGCCCACGAACCAGATCAGCACCAGGCCCAGGAAGAAGACGGGCACGGAAACCCCCGCCACGCTGATCGCCATGATGCCCTTATCCAGCAGCGAGCCCCGCCAGTAGGCCGCGATGGTGCCCAGGAAAATGCCCATGGGGATGGACCAGAGAAGCGATGCGAACATCAGCTCCAGTGTCGGGCCGATGGTCGCACCCAACTCCTGCGTGACCGGCACGTTGTTGATGAGGGACACACCCAGATCACCCTGCGCGAGGCGCCAGATATACATGCCGAACTGCACCCAGATGGGTTCATCCAGCCCCAGTTCAGCGCGGATGGCGGCCACGACTTCCGCGGTCGCCTGGGGGCCGGCGCGCACCGTGGCGGGGTCCGTCGGCACCACTTGCATCAGCAGGAAACCGATCAGCAGCACGCCAAAAAGCACCGGCACCGCAAGCCCGATTCGATGGAGCGCGTGGCGCAGCATCAGCCGAATTCCCCGTGCCGGTCGTGGATGGCCACGCCGCCGCGCAAGGTCAGGTCACATTGCACGCCGAGATAATCCTCGGGCTGTAGCGCCGTGATGTCTTGCGAGAGCACCGCGATATCCGCGTCCATGCCCGGCTCCAGCGTGCCGCGCTGGGTTTCAGCAAAGGTGCTGTAGGCGCCGCACCAGGTGTAGCAATGCAGCGCCTCCTGGATGGAAAGCCGCTCCTCAGGGCCGAAGACCGTGCCCTGGTTGGTGCGCCGCGTGACCATGGTCAGCAGGTTCGCGAATGGGTTCACGGTCGAGACGGGGCAATCCGAGGAGGCCGAAGGATGGTGCCCCTGATCCAGCCAGGTCTTCATCGGATAGGCGTTCTCCGTCCGCGCGCGGCCAAGGTTTTGCAGGTAGAGATCGCCGAACTCATACATGAATATCGGCTGCGGCACGGGCAGGATGCCGCGCGCCTTCATCCGCCGCATCTGGTCGCGCGTGACGAAGCCGCAGTGCTCGATCCGGTGCCGGCGTTCAGGCGTTGCCCCCGCTTCCTCCATGCCCGTCAGTACCTACTCGATCGCGGCGTCTCCGATGGCGTGGATGTCGAGCTGCCAGCCTTGTTCATGATACTTGGCCAGCAGGGCGTGAATGGTCTCGGTCGGGAAGGTGAAGACGCCCGTGCCGCCCTGGATATAAGGTTCGAAAAACGCAGCCGTCAGCCCGCCAGCGCTGCCATCGGCGAAGACCTTGGTGGCGCCCCAACGCAGGGTCGCGTCTGGGTTATCCCCCGGCCGCCAGGGGCGCAGCCCGGCCTCCCAGGCGGCATCCGCGATGCCCTCGGGATTGGCGGCCAGCACCAGCCACATGCGTTGCAGGCAGCGCCCCTCGCGGGCGGCACGCTCGAAGGCGGCGACCTCGGCGAAGTTCGCCGTCATGCCCACATTCATGTCCGTGGCCGAAGCGAAGCCAAGCGTGGCCAGGTGCCGCCCGGCGGCCTCGATCGCATCCACCATCCGCGCCTCATCGGGCTCGGGCAGGGCTGCCTTTATGAGGCTGAGCGCACGTTCCTGGATAAGCCCGGTCAGCGCGCCACCGCGGCGCTCGATCACGCCGCCCTCGGGGTCGGGGGTGTTGTGGCCGATTCCGGCCGCGCGCAGTGCCGCTGTGTTGGCGACGCCCATATGGCCGCAGGTGCGCATGATGAACAGCGGATGGTCCGGCACCGCGGCGTCCAGCTCATCCACCGTCGGGTGACGGCCGATATCGAGTGCTGCGTGGTCATAGCCGCGGCCCAACACCCAGCCGCCCTTGGGCGTGGCATCGGCGGCCGCGCGCAGCCTCCGGCGGGCCTCTTCCAGGGTGCGGACTTCCTCGGCGCGGAGATTGACCATGGAAAGCCCAAGCCCAAACGGCAACAGATGCATATGGGCTTCGTTGAAAGCGGGGATGGCCAAGCGCCCGGCCAGATCAATTCGGCGCGTGCCGACGCCGGCCAGCGCCTCGATCTCGTCGCGCGCGCCAACGGCTAGGACCTTCCCGCCTGACACAGCCATGGCCTCGTCCATGCCGCCTGCCAGGCCGCGAAACACCGCCCCGCCGGTCAAGATGATCTCTGCGCTCAATCCATTCCCCTTCTGCTGAGCATGGTCCCGCCTGTGTGGCGCCGCGTCAATCGCAGCCACGGGCCTTTCGTCCTGCCCCCACCCCGTGCCACGCTACTCAACGTGCAAGGGAGAACCCGCATGCCAAAGCCTTGGGCAGCGCCATGAACGACCGCATCTTCGCCCCCGGATTCCAGGCCAGCCCCTATTGGTGGGAAGCCGCCGAACCGCCGCAGCGCGAAAACGCCCTGCCGGAGCGTACGCGCGTGGCCATTGTCGGCGGCGGATACACGGGGCTTTCGGCCGCACTCACGCTGCGCCGCCTCGGCCATGAGGTCACTGTGCTGGACGCCGAGCGCATCGGCTGGGGGGCATCCTCGCGCAATGGCGGCATGGTATCTGGCGGGCTGAAGGTGGCGCGCGGGCCGCTCACCCAGAATTTCGGCGAGGAGAAGGCCGGCGAGATCGCGCGCGCCTGTGGTGCCAGCTTCCCCTTCATCGAGGAACTGATCGAGCGCGAGGGGCTGGAGTGCGATTACCTCCGCAGCGGCCGCTTCGTCGGCGCCTATACGCCCAAGCACCTGGCGGCACTGGCCGGCAACCGCGCGCGCATCGAGGAGATCAGCGGCGCCGAGGCGCGGATGATTCCCAAGGACGGCGTGCGGGAATTCGTGGCGAGCGACCACTACTATGGCGGCATGTTCGCAGCCGGCACAGGCAGCCTTCACCCCGGCAAATACGCCCGCACGCTGGCCGCCGCCGCTGAACGGGCCGGCGCGCATCTGGTGGACCAGGTGCGCGTCACCGCCACCACTCCCGAGGAGGGCGGCTTCCGCCTCACCACCACGCAGGGCGAGCTGCGCGCCGATGCCGTGCTGATGGCCACCAACGGCTACAGCCGCGGCGGACCGATGCCGTGGTTGACCAAGCGCCTTCTGCCCATCGGCAGCTACATTATCGCCACCGAGGAGATCGGTGAGGAACGCATCGAGCGCATCTTCCCCAAGCGGCGGATGATCAGCGACACCAAGCGCGTGCTGAATTATTATCGCCCCTCGCCCGATGGCAAGCGCATTCTCTGGGGTGGGCGCGCGGGGTTCGGGCGCACCACGGCCGAGGAAGCCGCGCCCCGGCTGCATGCCATGATGGTTGATGTGCTACCTGAAATGCGTGACGTCCGCATCACACATGCCTGGACCGGCAATGTGGCCTTCACCTTCGACTACCTGCCGCATCTGGGCGTCGAGCAGGGCGTGCATTACGCGGCCGGCTGCCAGGGCAGCGGTGTCGCGATGGCGAGTTGGATGGGCCACAACGCGGCGCTGAAAATCGCGGGGGCTGGCAATATCGGTTTCGCGCTGGACAGCCTGCACTTCCCCGAGCGCGCGCTCTACAACGGCAATCCGGAATGGTTCCTGCCGATTGTCGGTGGGTGGTATCGGCTGCGCGACCGCATTGATCGCATAGGAGCCTGACAGTCATGGAAATCATTCGCATCGGCGCCATGGAAATCCGCTTCCTGGTGGATCGCCATGCCAGCGCCAACAGCCTCGACATGTTCGAGCTGATCGTCCCGCCCGGCGCAAACGTCCCAATCCCGCATTACCATGAAAGCTGGGAGGAGACGGTCTATGGGCTGGAGGGCGTCATGACCTGGATTGTGGGTGGCGTGGACCATCCCATCGGACCAGGTCAGGCGCTGCTGATCCCCCGCGGCGCGGTGCATCAATTCGTCAACCGCGGCGAGCAGATGGCCAAGGCGCTGAACGTCCTCACACCCGGCGTTCTCGGCCCCGAATATTTTCGTGAGTTGGAGGCGCTGGTGGCCGAGGGCGGGCCACCTGACCTTGTGCGGATGTCGGACATCATGCGCCGCTACGGCCTGGTGCCGGTGCCGGGCTGACACGTCACCGCGCTTGCGGCCCCTCGGCTATTCCTGCAAGGAGCGGCAAGACAAAAAGACGGATCGCCGGTCAGCGATCCGTCCACAAGGGAGAGTTTCATGCAACGCCGCGCCCTTCTGGCTGCCGCCACCATCCTGCCGGGCATCGCCTCGGCTCAGGGCTTCACGCCGCAAAATCCCGAATGCATCGCGCCCGCAGCGCCGGGGGGCGGGTTTGACCTCACCTGCCGGCTGACGACGCGCATGCTCAACGAAACGGGCATCGTGACGCAGGCCATACGCACGCAGAACATGCCCGGCGGGATTGGCGCTGTGGCGATCAACCACATCAACGCCCAGCGCCGCGCCGATCCCAATGTGATCGTGGCCGTCTCCACCGGCTCGTGGGTGAATATGGCGCAGGGGCGCTTCGGGCGCTTCGCCGAGAATGATGTGCGCTGGATCGGCGCCATCGGTGCGGATTTCGGCGTCATTGCCGTGCGCCGCGACAGCCGCTTCATGACGCTGGCCGATCTGATGGCGGCCCTGCGCACCGACCCTGCTAGCGTGCCCATGGGCGCTGGCGGTGCAGTGGGCAGCCAGGATT
>JBBRVI010000218.1:0-5980 GCA_038247025.1 Acetobacterales bacterium | reverse complement strand
CCTTCAACCTCGAACGCATCCTGGTGCGCGAGCCGGATTTTCTCTCCGGCGAGGACCATCACGAGCACGACAGCGAGGTGAACTCCGTCGCCTTCGAAGTCACCCGCGCGATTGACCCAGAGAAATTCAACACTTGGATGACCGACCTGCTGGCCGCCAAGGGGCAGGATCTGCTGCGTACCAAGGGCATCCTCGCCTACCCCGATGAGGACCGCCGCTTCGCCTTCCAGGCCGTGCACATGATCGCCGATGGCGACTATATCGGCCCGTGGAAGGATGGCGATGCGCGCAAATCCAAGATCGTCTTCATCGGGCGAGACCTCAACCGCCCGCAACTCCGGCGCGGCTTTGAAGCCTGTCAGGTTGCGGCGTGAGCCAGACAGCCGATCCCGAATTCCTGCTGGGCCAACGCGGCACTTCACATGAGCTTGGTGCCTGGGTGATCGGCCTCGCCTTCGGGCGAGAGGGGTTGAGCCTGCATGCCGGCCTGGGCGATGGCACCGTGCGCGTGGCACCCCTCGCCAACCCCGAATGGGTCACCGTGGAGGCGCATAAGGGCGCCGTGCTCTCGCTTTGCGCCGATGCGAAGGATGGTGCGCTCTCCGGTGGCGATGACGGCCGGGTGATGCGCATCGCCCCCGATGGCACCGCCACCGAACTCGCCAAATTCGGCAGCAAATGGGTGGAGCACGTCATCGCGCATGAGAGCGGCATCCGCGCCGCCGCCGTCGCCAAGGCCGTGCATGTGCTTGACGCCAAGGGGGAGGTGCTGAAATCCCTCTCACATCCCTCCACGCCGGGCGGCATCGCCTTCGACGCAAAGGGCAAGCGCGTCGCGGCCAGCCATTACAACGGCGCCTCGCTGTGGTTCGTGAACGCCAAGGAGGACAAGCCGCGCCTGCTGGAATGGAAGGGCAGCCACGCCGCCATCGCCATCCACCCCGAGGGCGGGCACGTCGTCACCGCCATGCAGGAAATGTCGCTGCATGGCTGGCGCCTGGTGGATGGGCAGCACATGCGCATGTCGGGCTATCCGACCAAGACGCACAGCCTTTCCTTCACGCATAAGGGCAAGTGGCTGGCCACAAGTGGCGCGGAAGCCGTGGTGCTCTGGCCATTTTTTGGTGGCGGGCCGATGGGCAAGGCGCCGACGGAACTGGCCGGTGGCGATGGCGTGATGTGCACCCAGGTTGCCTGTCACCCGCTACATGACATGGTGGCGGCCGGCTTCGAGGATGGGCTGGTCCTGCTCACCGACATCAACACCGGCCGCGTTCTGCCCATCGCGCCGCCAGGCCATGGGGGGATTTCCGCCCTGGCCTGGAATCCCAAGGGCAGCCACCTCGCCTTCGGAACCGAGACGGGTTTCGTTGGCATTCTGGACCTCTCCGCACAATGACGACCCCGATCCTGACCACGCCACAAATGACCATGCCCGCGCTGGGCCTCGGCACCTGGCCCATGCGCGGTGCCGAATGCGAAGCCGCCGTGGAAAGCGCGCTGGGCCTGGGCTACCGCCACCTTGATACGGCCGAGATGTATGGCAATGAGGAAGCGGTGGGTGCCGCGCTCAACGCCAGCGCCGTCCCGCGCGGCGAGATCTTCCTCACCACCAAGATCTGGCAGGACAAGCCCGACGGCCCACGCTTCCGCGCCGCCTTTGCGCAATCCCTGGAACGGCTGCGCCAGCCTTATGTGGACCTGCTGCTGATCCATTGGCCCTCGCCCGAGTTGAACCTCCCCTCGGTGCTGACGGCCCTGGCCCTGATTCATGCGGAGGGCCTGGCCCGCGCGGTGGGCGTCTCCAACTTCCCGTCTGCGCTGCTGAAGCAGGCGCTCGCGCTCGACATCGCGCCCATCGCGTGCCTGCAGGTGGAGCAGCACGCCATGCTGAGCCAGCAAAAGCTGCTCGACATCACGCAGCCGGCGGGGATCGTGTTGACCAGCTATACGCCGCTGGGCAAGGGCGAGGTGCTGAAGCATCCGGTGCTGATGGACATCGCCGCACGCCATGATGCCACACCGGCCCAGGTGGCGCTGGCCTGGCTGCTCGCCAAGCCGCTGGTGGCTGCCGTACCCAAGGCGGCCAGCGCGGCGCGCCAGGCGGAAAACCTGGGCGCGGCGGCGATCACGCTCAGCACCCAGGAGCTGGCTGCCATAGCCGCCCTGCCCAAGGATCGCCGGTTCGTGAACCCGGCTTTCGCACCGGAATGGGATTCCTGACCTGCATCAAAGCAAGGTCGAAATTAAAGGCGCGGCGGATTATGCTGCGCTCGCTGCAACAACCGAAAGGGCAAGTGATGTCGCAAGCAGAGGAAGAGGGCGAGGAATTCGACCTGGGCATCAGCTTGGTGATCGTGGCCACCGTCGTGGACCTCGCCAACGCCGTCCAGGAGGCCGATGAGGCCCTGATCGGCAGTGATGACGATGATGAAGACCTCGATGATGACGAAGAAGACGAAATCACCGAGGAAATGCTCACCGACTATATTGATGAGCTGAACGAGGAACAGCAGGTGACGCTCATCGCGCTCGCCTGGATGGGCCGCGGTGATTACGAGCCCGAGGAATGGAAGGAAGCACTCAAGCTCGCGGCCGAGCGCAATGCGAAGGGCACTGCAAGCGCCTATCTGAGTGGCCTGGAGGGCCTGGGTGATCTGCTCAGCGAAGGCGTGGGTGCCTTTGGCATTTCCATCGAGGAAGTGGAAAGGTAGAGCGCTCTCACGCCAGGCTGTAGCGTTCCAGCCAGTCGAGATCGCTGCAAAGCAGGAATTCATCGCGCCGGTCGGGCCGCATCAAGGCGCGGTGCAGGGCGGCGTGCATCTCCACCTCGTCCAGCATCGGGTGCGGCTCATGGGCGGCATCAAAAGCAACGACATGCGGGAAGGCGGAGAGGCAGGCGAGCAGCACCGCTGCCGGGCCTGAACCGCCATCCGTCAACAACTCCCCCAGGTCAAAGCTGATCCAGGTGAGCGTGCCCCGCTCCAGCAACCAGGGCGCCATTTCCACTCCAAGGCGCGCGGCACCGGGCTCGTTCAGTCGCAGGAGGTCCAGCCGCGACAGCGCCTCGCGCTGCATCATGGCGGCCACAGGTCCCATGGCCACGGCCCGCGAGGTCGCCATGCTCAACCCGTTTTCCGCCAGATTCGTGGCCAACGCCGCAGCGCGACGCAGCGAGGCCTCATGCGCGATCAGCGCGGCATGCTGCGGCGCCCCCGCCGCAAGGCCAAGCGCTGTCACGCCGATGCCTGCCCCCGCCTCGACCATCACGCGGCCCTCGCCTCCATCGGGCCAGGCGGCGCGCAGCAGCGCGGCGTGGCGCGGGGCAAAACCCGGGGCGCCCAGGAATTCCGGCTCGCGGCTGTCCCCCATCAGTGTGAAGGACTGCTCCAGCAGACGCAGCGGGCGGCTGCGCGGCCCTTCCGGGCGTGGGAGCCGGTGCTCGATCGCGGGGCTGTTCAGCAGGAAGCGGCGCATGGTGCGCAGGCTTGGGCAGCGCAAGCGAAGGGCCTGGATGGCTTCATCATCGGGCGTGGCGTTTCCACTGAGGATCAAACAGGCTCGCGCTGCGTCGCCAGTTGGCTGGTTTTCGACCCAGGTGCCCTGCTCGGGGAAGCCGGACATGGAATGTCCGGCCATCTCTGGGCTGACGAGAATACCCTCTCGTAACTGGCCAAGTCCGCCCACGCTGCACCAGGCTTCGATGACGGCCTCAGTTTCGGGTTCGCGCCCCAGCAGGAAACGATATGCCCAGCGCACCATCGGCCCCGTCAGCCGTTCACCCCCTTCACTCACTTCCAGCGCTCCATCCAATCGAGCCGGTCACAGAGGATGAGATCGTCCACGCAGTCGCGCTCCATCATCACCGTATGCAGCACCCAGAGCAGGCCATCATGGTCCAGGATCGGAAGCGGGCGGCCGGAGCGGTCGAAGCTGACCATATGGCGGAAGGCGGCGCGCCACTCCTCCAGCACATCCAGCGGGTTGCGCCCACCGGCGGTCATCTGCGTCCAGGGATTGAATTCGACGAAGAGGAAAGGCTGGTCCCGTGCGATGGCTTCGACGGCGCCGAGAATGATGGGCGTCTCACCGCCCTCCACGTCTATCTTCAACAGGTCGAGGCGCTCGATCTCCAGCTCGGCAAGGACGCCGTCCAGCCTGCGGACAGGGACCTCCCTGACCATCGCGCCAGTGGTCTGGATGCGGCTGTGGGGCTCGGCCAGAACGCTGATCCCCCGATTCCCGGGATCAACCCGAAGCTGGGCCGTGCCATCGCGCTCGGCCAGCGCGACGTCGAGGACCCTGGCGCGCCCGAGGTCATTGGCCGCCAGGTTTCGCTGGAGCAGGGGAAGGCTGCGCGCATCGGGCTCAAAGCAAAGCAACTCGGCGAAGTAGGGGGCAGCGATGGCCATGGCCATGCTGGTCAGGCCGATATTGGCGCCTGCATCCACCAGCACACGCCCAGCGCCCCCATCGGGGAAGGCCGCGCGGATCAGGCGCGCAAGGCGGTCGGCGCTGGGGTCGGGCGGGCCTTGCACCAGGTTCTTCCAATAGCCGTCATCCGCCGCACCGGCGAGCTCAAAGGTCCTGTCCAGGACGGTGAAGCGCTGCGGCTGCTGTAAATCAGCGGGAATACTGGCTGGGATACTGGCTGGGATACTGGCTGGGATCTTGGCCGGGATATTGGTCTGCTTGGGGGCCGGGGAAGGCGCAACCTGCCCAATCAGGGCGCGCACCTCGGGGCTGGTCAGCACCGATCTGCGGAGGCTTACAAAATCGGGGTAGGCCTTCAATTCGGCCTCGATCTCCTGGGGTGAAGGAATGGCGTTGAAGCGCAAATGAAATACGGCGCGCACCGCCTCCGGTCCCGGCCGGTTGCGGGCCCAGGCGCCGCCCATCGGGGATCCCGCCAGGCGATGGCTCGCGGCTTCGGACGAGCCGACGAAATGGGCCAGGATGAGGCGGCCATCGGCGAAGGAAGCCCAATGGGCCAGGACAGCGTCGCTTTCCGCGTCGCGGCCCAGAATGAAGCGGTAGGCCCACCGCACCGTTTCGACATTCGGGGTGTTCGTGACAATGGGCTCCATCAGCCCTTTTCCCGCGCAGCAGCCCTCAGCGTCAAGCTGAACCGCTCACCGAAATTCCTCAGGCGATTTCGCGGATCAGCTTGCGGCGCACCGCGGTGCCGAACGCGTCGAAATCCTCGGCGACGATCATGAAGGCGCCCGCGCCGCCGATGACATTCTGCTGGAAATACTGGTCCAGCGGGATCTGCGGCATGCGGCCGAAGGTGGGGCGGTCATTGATGATCGGCAGGCCGTTGATGATGATGCCCTGGGCCACCGCCTCATCGCGTGCCATTTCGGCGGGGCGACCGGAATTGTTGACGCCATCGGCCGAGACATCAATCACGCGGCGCGTCCCCTCAAACGGGGCTTCGGCCAGGGTACGGCGCGAAAAATCTATCGCACCCGAGATCGAGGTCCAGGAGAGCGAGGCGCGCGGTGCCTCAGAGAGCGCGGACGCCCAGGCATCGGCCTGCGCCTGGGTGCCAATGCGCGTCCAGGGCAGCACCAGGCGCTGGTACTCGAAGCCCGCCCATTCCACGTAAGCGAGGCCAATGGCGCCAATCATCCCGCGGCGGACCACCTCCACCACGCGCGGGTCGCTCACCGCGTTGCGGTAGCCTTCGCGCTGGAGGCGGGCCTCATCCTCGTCAATCGAGCGGCTGACATCCACGGCGAGGACGAGGAGCACATCCACCGGTTCGGGCGTGGCCTGGGCAATTGCGGGGGACGCGGCAAGGCCGGCGAGAAGCGAGCGGCGGTGCATGACGACGAACCTCCACGGGATAGCCGATCATCAAAGCTTCACACGCTGAGAATTGCAATCCTTAGTTGAGTGCACGGAGCACGGCGGCGCAGACGCGCTCCACGTCACCCTCGGCGAGGTAGGGGTGCATGGGGAGCGACATCACCTG
>JBBRVI010000217.1:0-5997 GCA_038247025.1 Acetobacterales bacterium | reverse complement strand
CTGGTGCTGGAGGTGGAGTTCGATGCTGCCCATTATTCTCCGCGCCATAAATCGGGTGTGGCACTTCGCTTCCCGCGCATCGCCCGCCTGAGGCGTGACAAGCCTGCGCAAGAGGCGGACCGGCTGGAAACGCTGGAGGCGATGATCAAACGGACGTAGGTTGGCCCTTGCCGTCAGGCATAGCCGGGTAACGCCAGCCTGCCCTGGGTTGATGCGGCAAACCAGTTCCGTTGATCTTTGCGAACCATTCGCAACTCAACTTGCGAATGGTTCGCATTCGCGCTAGAGCAAGCTCAGAGTTCACTCTACAGGGATCGCCATGAACCGCCGCAGCCTCCTCCTCAGTGCAACCTCCGCCGCCCTTTTCGCCCCGCAAATCCTGCGCGCGCAGGAGCGCGTGCTGAGCCTTTATTCGTCCCGCCATTACGACACCGACCGGGAGCTGTATGACGGCTTCACCCGCCAATCGGGTGTGCGCGTCCGCCTCGTCGAAGCCAATGCCGACCAATTGCTGGAGCGCATCCGGTCCGAAGGCGCCAACAGCCCAGCCGATGTGCTCATCACGGTGGATGCGGGGCGCCTTGCGCGTGCGAAGGAAGCCGGCGTGCTGCAGCCGGCCCGCTCGACCGTGCTGGATAGTCGTATCCCCGCGCATCTGCGCGATACGCAGGGGCATTGGTTCGGCTTTTCCATGCGCGCCCGCGTTGTCATGTATGACCGGGCAATCGGGTTGCCCGCCGGCCTCTCGCGTTACGAGGACCTGGCCAAGCCGGAGCTTCGCGGCATGGTGTCCACACGCTCCTCCGGCAACATCTATTCCATCGGCTGGACGGCGAGCATGCTGGCCGCCAATGGCGCCGAGGCCACGGAAACCTGGGCACGCGGCATCGCGTCCAACCTCTCCCGCCCGCCTTCAGGTGGCGATACGGACCAGATCCGCGCGGTTGCGGCCGGGCAGGGGCGCCTGGCCATTTCCAACACCTACTACCTCGGCAATCTCGCGCGGTCGCAACGCGCGGAGGACCGCTCCATCGCCGAGCGTATGGCCGTGCTCTTTCCCAACCAGGGGGATCGCGGGACGCATGTGAACATCTCTGGCGCGGGCGTGCTGCAAACTGCGCCTAACCGGGAGGCGGCGGTGGCTTTTCTCGAATACCTCAGCGGCCCTCCGGCGCAGTCCATCTTCGCCGATGGCAATAGCGAGTACCCTGTGGTGGCTGATGCCCAGCCAAGCGCCTTCCTGCGCGGGCTCGGCAGTTTCCGCCAGGATCAGCTGAACGCCGCGCAAATCGGGGCGCTCTCGCCCGAGGCGCTGCGCATTATGCAGCGGGCGGGCTGGCGCTGAAGCGTCAGCTTCGCTTCATCGCCCGTGTCAGTGCGTAAACGGGCAGCAGCCCCGCCACCACGATGAGCAGGGCCGAGGTGCTTGCCTCGGCCAGGCGCTCATCCGAGGCCAAGTTGTAGACACGCACGGCCAGCGTGTCGAAATCAAACGGACGCACGATCAGCGTTGCCGGCAGCTCCTTCATTGTATCAACAAAGACCAAAAGCCCCGCCGTCAGCAGCGCCCCGCGTGAGAGCGGCAGTTCCACACGCCACACGGCCTCACCCGGCCCGCAGCCCAGCGAGCGTGCGGCCAGCTGGAAAGATGGCTTGAGCCGTTGCAACCCGCTCTCTACCGAGGAAAGTGCGACCCCCAGGAAGCGCACGATGTAGGCAAATATGAGTGCCGCCACAGTCCCCGAAAGCAGCAGGCCGGAGCTGATGCCAAAGCTGCTGCGCAACCAGCCATCCAGCGCATTGTCGAAGATGCCGAAGGGCACCAGCGTTCCCACCGCGATCACCGAACCCGGCACGGCATAGCCCAACCCCGCAGCGCGATTGGCCCAGCGCCCCGCCACGGAGGGATAAAGCCGCACCGCCCAGGCAAGCCACGCGGCAATCCCCACCGCCAGCACCGCGGTGATGGCCGCAAGGGTGAGGGAATTGGTCAGGAAGGGCAGGAAACGCTGGGGGGAAAGCGGATCGCCCGCCTCGATCATCAGCGCCAGCAGCGCGCCCCCGGGAATGACAAAGCCGAGCATCAGCGGCATGGCGCAGGCAACGATGGCCATGGCCTGCCGGGCGCCGGTGAGTTGCACGGGGCGGAAGGGGGCGTGGCGCGTGGTCATCGGGTGGAAGCGCCGCCCGCCGCGGCTGGCCTGCTCCAGCGCCAGCAGCAGCCCCACACAGAGCAGCAGGGCTGCGGCCAATTGGCTGGCGGCACCCCGGTCTGCCATGCCGAACCAGGCCTCATAAATGCCGGTGGTGAAGGTGCGCAGGCCGAAATGCTGGACCGTGCCGAAATCGGCCAGCGTCTCCATCAGAACCAGGGCCAGGCCGGCCACCAACGCCGGGCGGGCCAGCGGCAAGGCCACCCGCCAGAAGCAGCGGGAGAGCGAATGCCCCAGGGTGCGCGAAACCTCCACCAGGCAGGTGGATTGTGCGAGAAAGGCTGTCCGGCACAGCAGATAGACGTAAGGATACAGCACCATGGCAAGCACCAGGGCTGCGCCATAGAGGCTGCGCATTTCCGGGAACCAGTAATCGCCATATCGCCAACCACCCAGGCCGCGCAGCTCCGTTTGCAGCGGGCCGGCCACATCCATCAGCCAGGTCCAGGCATAACCGCTGACATAGGCGGGCATGGCGAGTGGCAGCAGCAGTGCCACTTGCAGGAACGCCCGGCCGCGAAACTCGCAGGCCGTGACCAGCCAGGCCGTGACTGCCCCCGCGCTGCCGGCCATCAGCGCCACCAGAAGGGCGAGCGCGGCCGTGGTGCCCAGCATGTCCGGCAGGGAATTGCGCCAGATATGCAGCCAGACTTCGCCCGCCGGGGTCATGGCCGCCGTGAGCACCGCCGCGATGGGCAGAAGGATCAGCCCGGCCAGAACCAAGGTCAGCCGCGCCCAAAGTGGAACGCGGGCGGTGACGGCGATAGCGCTCATGGTGAGTTGCGACGCATTCTCATTTGCGCCGCATCTCTACACGCTTTGCGCGGGCTGGTCAGCCCTTCTTGCTGGCTTCCCATTCGGCCAGGGTGATCCGGGGCACCTCGATCCGGTCGGTGGTGCGGGCATACCAGCCGCGCCCGTGCATGCGGCCCACGAGGTCCAGCTTGGGGGTGTCGATATACTTCTTTTCGACATCCATCACCGCGTCATCGCGGACATGCATGGCCAGCACCTTGCCCAGCACAATGGTGTGATGGCCCACGGGAACCAGCTGGAACACCTCGCACTCCAGGGCCACCGGGCTTTCGCCAATGCGCGGCACCCTGATCTTTGTGGAGGGGATCTTGGTCAGCTTCGCCTCCTCAAGCTCATCCACTTCGGGGCCGAAATCGGTGGCCGTGATGTTCATGTGCGGCAGATGCGATTGCGGCACGAGGCAGACCACGAACTGGCCCAGCGCCTTGATGTTGGCCAGAGTGTCCTTGGCTGAACCGCCGGGCTTGGGGCCGCAGCCGATACCGATCACGACCGGGTCATCCGAAAAGGCGTTGAAGAAGGAATAGGGGGCCGCGTTCACGATGCCGGCCGCATCCTGACTGACCACCCACGCGATGGGACGTGGCACCACCGTCGAGACTACGAGCTTGTAGCGGTCGGCGGCAGAGAGGGATTCGAAATCGAAGAACATTGGCGGGCCTCGCGGGTTGATATGCCCAAACTGAGGGCGGGCGCGGGCGCTGTCGAGGGGTGTTCACGGAGCTTTACGTTCACGGAGCTTTACGTTCACGGGGCTTACCTTCACGGGGCCTTAAGTGCTCGCCGCGCAAGGTGGTCTGAACAGGAGACTCACCCATGCGCTTTTTCCGAAACCTGTCCGTGGGCCGCAAGCTGGCGCTGAGCGCAGGCGTGGCGCTTTTGCTCCTCGGGGCCTTGGTTGGCCTGGTGACGTGGGAGAGCCAGAGTGTGGCGGCCCAGAAGGGGGCCGAACGTGAGGCCGCCACAGCGCGGATGGCAGCCTTCGAAGCAGCATCCTACCTTATGGAGGCCAACAACGCCCAGCGCGGCGTGCTCCTGGCCAACGAGCCGGGTGCAATACAAGCAGAACAACGCTTCATGACGAGGCGTCTGGCGGAAGCGCGCAACCAGCTTGAAGTCGCAACACGGTTGGCCAGCAAGCCAGCAGGCCGCGAGGCCCTCACTGCCACACTGCTAGAACTGGAAGCCTACAGTACCGCCTTGACTGATAACGCCACGGCCCGCGCCGAACTCGTCGCCCGCCGGGATAGGGATTTCTTCCCCCGCCTCGCAGAGTTCGATCAGGCGTTGGAAGCCGCCTCAGCCAATCTGCAGTTCGGCGCTGAAGGCGATCAGCGCGAAGAACTGCGCGATGTGATGAACACCTATGTCCAGGCCATAAATGAGGTGCGGCTCAGCCTGCCACGCTACCTCGCCACGGACGACGTGGCCGCTGCTACTCGCGTGCGCCGGGCCGCCGCGCAAAGCCGGGTGCACGCACGCCGATTGATCGCCGCTGCCCCGGCCCCGGTGAAGCCGGACATGGAACGCCTGACGATGAGTGGCCAAAACCTCGCCGAGCAGGGCGAGGCGGTGTTGGCCATCGCGGCGCGCATCAATGAAATCCGCTCGACGCTCATCACGCCGTTGCGCGAGCGCACGGCAGCCAAGCTGAGCACCGCCACTTCCGCGCTGGACGTGGAGGCGTGGGAGAATGCGAGTGCCGCCGCATCTGCCTTGGCGGCGCTGGAACGGACCGTCTGGGTGATCGGTGCCGTGATCGCGCTTCTGCTGATCATTTCTGGCTACCTCACCGCGCGGGCCATCGGCACGCCGCTGCGCCGGATCGCCGCCTCGGTGCGGGCCATCGCGGGGGGTGATACGGCCCAGCCCGTGCCAGACCAGAATCGGCGCGATGAGATCGGCCAGATTGCAACCGCGCTCGAAGCTCTGCGTGGCGAGGTGGAGCAGGCCTTCGCGCGCCAGCAGATGCTGGAGCAGATGCCGGTGGGCGTGATGATGGCTGATCCGAAGCAGGGGCTCGCCATTGCCTATATGAGCCCTGAGGCGGTGCAGATCATGCAGCGCATCGAACATGCCTTGCCGGTGAAGGCAGGGGCGATGCTGGGCCAGGGCATTGCTCAGACCGGATTGCTCGCGGCCTCGCAGACCGGCCTGCTGAACGACGCGGCGCGGCTGCCGCACCGGATGCGTGTCACCCTGGGCGGCGAGGTGCTGGACCTCAACATCACCGCCATCAAGGACCGCGCTGGCAACTACATGGCCCCCATGCTGTGCTGGAGCCTGGTCACGGCGCAGGCGCGGCTTGCTGATAATTTCGAGCAGGAAATGGGCGGCGTGGTGGATGCGGTGGCTGCCGCCGCCGGCCAGATGCAGCAATCGGCCAATGCGCTTTCCGCCTCGGCGGCAAGTTCGGGGCGGGAGGCGGATGCGGTGGCCGAAGCCTCGGGCCGGGCGGGTGCCGATGTGCAGGCGGTGGCGGCGAGTGCGGAGGAACTCGCCGCGAGTGTCGCCGAAATCACCCGCCAGGTGGCCGAAGGTGCGGGGGTGGCGCGCGCCGCGGCCGATGAGGCCCGCGCGACCGATGGCACGGTGCAGGGCCTGGCCCAGGCAGCGGCGAAGATCGGCGATGTGGTGCGGCTGATCAGCGACATCGCGGGGCAGACCAACCTCCTCGCGCTGAACGCGACCATCGAGGCAGCGCGGGCCGGTGATGCTGGCAAGGGCTTTGCCGTGGTGGCGAGCGAGGTGAAGAACCTCGCGGCGCAAACCGCCAAGGCCACCGAGGAGATCGCCGCCCAGATCAGCGGCATCCAGGGTACGACGGCGCAGGCGGTGGGCGCGCTGCAATCCATCACCGCCACCATCGAGCGGATGAACGAGGTGACAACAGCCATCGCCGCCGCCGTGGAGCAACAGGGGGCAGCCACGCGCGAGATTGCCCGCTCCGCCTCGCTGGTGGCCGAGG
>JBBRVI010000216.1:0-6080 GCA_038247025.1 Acetobacterales bacterium | reverse complement strand
TGCGTGGGCTGGAGGTAGGAGAGGGTGCGCGGCCAGGTGCCGAGATAGATGTCGTCCAGGCTCCTTTGCATCTCCACCGCCATGGTCAGCGCCTTGCGGACGCGCGGATCGGAGAAGCGGGGATTGCCGCAGTTGAAGTAGATGAACTGCACATTCGGCGTCGGATAGACGAGGAAATCACGCTCGGGGATGGCCCGCGCCTCGGCCCAGCGGTCATTGGGCACGCCGGTCAGCGCCAGATAGTCGATCTCGCCGGTGCGGGCCTGGCCATAGGCCACGCTGCCATCGGGGATGAAGCGGTGGATGAATTGCCGGATGCGCGGCGCGCCGCGGTGGTAGTTGGGGTTGCGCTCATAGACCATATGGCTGCCCGCCACCCGGGTGCGGAGAACATAGGGGCCGGTGCCGATGGGCGTCGTGTTGAACGTCGAAGTCTGAATGCTCGCCTCGCCCGCCAGGATGTGGCGCGGCACGATGTGCATGTTCTGCCAGGACCACATGAAGGGCGCGAAGGGCCGCCCCAGCTTCATCTCGACGGTGAAGTCATCCACCACACGGAATTCACTGATGACGTTGAAGCCACCACGATTTCGAACGGCCACGGCCGGGTTCATGATGGTGCGGAAGGTGAATTCCACATCGCGCGCGTTGAAGGGCTGGCCATCTGTCCAGCGCACATCGCGGCGGAGGTTGACCCGCCAGGTGAGCCCATCGGGGGAGATGCCGCCATTGGCCTGGGTTGGGACTTCCACCGCGAGGTTGGGGATGAAGTTGCCCGAGGCGTCCACATCCCACAGCGCGTCGAACATGCAGGCTTCAGGGACATTCTCGGTACCGGCGTTAACGAACAGCAACGGGTTGAACTGCACCGGTTCCTGCGTCATCCCCAGGATGACGCGCTCTCGGTTCAGGGTTTGCGCCTGCACGGTGGGTGCGGCGAGGAGGGCGGCGCCAGTGCCCAGCGTCGCGCGACGGGTGACGTTCATCATCAATCTCCTATTGCGAAAAGATCATGGGTCCATGCGCAGGCGCGGATCAAGCGCGTCTCGCAGCCCATCGCCGAGAAAGTTGAAGCCCATCACTGTGAGTGTGATCGCGACCCCCGGCAGAATGGCCAGCCAGGGGACCGTATCCAGATAGCCCTGGGCATTGGTGAGCATGTTGCCCCAGCTTGCCAGCGGTGGCTGAACTCCGTAGCCGAGATAGGAGATGTAACTCTCCATCAGGACTGCGCTTGCCACCTTCAGCGTCGCGGCGACAAGGATGGGAGCGGCGGCATTGGGCAGCAATTCGCGGAACATGATGCGCGATCGCGAGGCGCCAAGGGCGCGCGCGGCGGCGACAAAGTCCTGCTCCTTCAACTGCAGGATCTCGGCGCGGACGATACGCGATACCTCCATCCATGAGGTAAGGCCGATGATCAGCGAAATCGAGAGAAGTGTCGGCGGCACAAAGGCGGCCACCACCAGCAGCAGAAACACCTGCGGAAAGCAGAGCATGGTGTCCACGAAGCGCATGAGCAGCGTGTCCGCGATCCCGCCCAGATAACCCGCAGCGATGCCGACCAGCGCGCCTGTCAGTACCGTGGTGATCATCGCGACGAGCCCCACGGTGAGTGAGACGCGCCCGCCATGGAGCAGCCGCGAGAGGGTATCGCGCCCCAGCTCATCCGTGCCCAGCGGCAGCGACGCGTTTGCGAAGGGGGCAAGGAAGCGGAGTTGCGTCTCGATCAGCGTCGGATCGCGCGGGGCGAGGACGGGTGCGAGGACCGCCATCAGCAACAGGATCGTCACGGTGACGAGCCCAGCGAGTGCCAGTTTGTGGGTGCGAAAGCGCAGCCAGACGCGGTTTGTCATTGCAGCCTCACCCTGGGGTCCATGGCAGCGATCGCGATGTCGGCTACCAGATTTCCAACGATCACAAAGAGCGCGGTGAACATCATCAGCCCCATGAGGATCGGGTATTCCTTCATGTTCAGGGAGTCCACAAAAAGCCGCCCCATGCCTGGCCAGCCAAAGATCGTCTCCGTCACCAGCGCGCCGCTGAACAGGAAGGGCAGTTCCACGCCGAGCAGGGCGATGAGCGGCTTGGCCGCATTGGGGAAGGCGTGGCGGAACAGCCGCGCGGATTGCGGCTCACCCTTGGCGCGGGCCGTGCGCATGAAATCCTGGTTCATCACTTCGAGGAAGGCGCTGCGCGTATAGCGGCTCCAGGTGGCGGTGATGACGAGGGCGAGCACCATGGTGGGCAGTACCAAATGACGCAGCAGGGAGAGGATGTTGCCCTCCTCGCCGAACTCATACATGCCTCCGGAAGGCAGCCAGCGCAGGTTGATGGCAAAAAGGTAGATTGCCATCAGGCCGAACCAGAAGGTCGGGAAGGAAAGCGCCACCAGCGCGCCCGAAGTGGCGAGCGTGTCGAAGATGGAGTAGCGCTTCACCGCACCCAGAATACCCACGCCGAGGCCGAGGATGATGGCCACCGAAAGCGCGCTGCCCATGAGGATGAGCGTGGCCGGGAAGCGCTCCAGGATGATGTCCAGCACCGGCCGGCCGCCGAAGAACGAAAAGCCCCAATGGCCGGAGAGCATGCCCGTTGCCCAGCGGAAATACTGGATGTGCAGCGGTTGATCGAGGCCAAGGATGATCTTGATGCGCTCGATATCCTGCGCCTGGATGGTCGGGTTCAGCGTGTAGACGGCCAGCGGCCCGCCGGGGGCCAGATGCATCAACGCGAAGGCGATGAGCGAGACGCCGATCACCAGCGGCACGGCCTGCAACAGGCGGCGGAAAATGAAGCCGATCATGGCACGGCCAAATGGCAGGCAGTGGAATGGGTGGGTGAAATTGCGCGCGTCTCCGGTGCCAAGTTGCGGCAGACACCCATCGCCACAGGGCAGCGCGGATGAAAGCCGCAGCCGCTGGGTGGTTTCGCCGGATCTGGCACATCGCCCGTGAGCATCTGGCGCTGGCGGCGCCCGCCCGGGATGGGCTCGGGCACGGCGGAGAGCAGCGCCTGGGTATAGGGGTGCTTGGGATCGAAGAAGATTTCCTCGCGCGTGCCGGTCTCCACCACGCGACCGAGATACATCACCGCCACCCGGTCCGCGATATGCGCCACCACCGCCAGATTGTGCGAGATGAAAAGGAAGGAGAGCCCGAACTCCGCCCGGAGTTTTGCCAGCAGATTGATGATCTGTGCCTGGATGGAGACGTCGAGCGCGCTGACTGGTTCATCACCGACGATCAGCTCAGGACTGAGAGCGAGTGCACGCGCGATGCCGATACGCTGGCGCTGCCCGCCGCTGAATTCATGTGGGTAACGCCGCGCGGCCTCCCCCGGCAAGCCAACGGTGGCCAGCAAGGCTGCCACACGGTCGGGTCTGTCGGCGGGCGTGCCGATGTCATGGATCTCATAGGGCGCGGTCAGAATGGCGCCGACCGAGAGTCGCGGATTGAGGCTGGCATGCGGGTCCTGGAAGATGATCTGCATGCGGCGGCGAAACGGCGCCAGCGCGCGTGCGTCATGGTGCGCGATATCCTCGCCGCCCAGGCGGATCGAGCCGGAAGTGGCATCCACCAGGCGCAGGATGGCCTTGCCCGTCGTGGTCTTGCCGCAGCCGCTTTCGCCGACCAGCGCGAGCGTCTCGCCGCGCGCCACGGTCAGGTCCACGCCATCCACCGCGCGCACCGCCCCGATCTGCCGGCGCAGCATTGCCGAGCGGATCGGGAAATGGACGTGCAATCCCTCGACGTTCAGCAGTGTGTCACCCATCGGCATGGCGCCAGCAGGCCACGAGATGGGCGGGTTCGGCTGGCTCCATAGGAGGCGGTTCTTCCCAGCATTTCGTGACTGCAAGAGGGCAGCGCGGCGCAAAGGCGCAGCCGGCAGGCCGTTCGGCTGCACTGGGCACCATGCCGGGGATTTCATGCAGCGTCGCCGCGCGCTCACGCTCGATGCGGGGAATGCTGGCCAACAGCCCCCGCGTGTAAGGGTGGCGGGGGTGGGTGAAGATGGCGGCCACCGGCCCCGTCTCCACAATGCGCCCGGCATACATCACCGCGACGCGGTTCGCCGTCTCGGCCACCACGGCAAGATCATGCGTGATGAGCAGCATCGCCGTGCCGAAATCGCGTTGCAGCCCCGCCAGCAATTCCAGCAGTTGCGCCTGCACCGTGACATCCAGCGCGGTGCTGGGTTCATCGGCAATGAGCAAGGCGGGCTGGCAGGCGAGTGCGATGGCGATCATCGCGCGCTGGCGCATCCCGCCCGAAAGCTGGTGCGGATAGCCCCGCGCCACGCGCGCAGGCTCGGGGATACCAACCAATGCCAGCATCTCCTCCGCGCGTCGCAGCGCCGCCGCGGCGCCGAGCTTCATGTGCCGGCGCAACGGCTCGGCGATCTGCTGGCCGACGCTCATTACCGGGTTGAGCGAGGTCATCGGCTCCTGGAACACCATCGAAAGCGCGCGTCCGCGCAGCCCTGACATTTCGCGCTCGGAAAGCCGCATGAGGTCCTGGCCCTCAAGGCGCACTTCGCCTGTGGGCAGGTCTGACAGCGGCGGTTCCAGCAGCCGCATCAGGGCGAGCGCGGTCATGGTCTTGCCGCTACCACTCTCGCCCACCAGGCCCAGCGTCTCGCCGCGCGCAAGGTCGAAGGAGACGTGATCCACTGCGCGCAGCATGTGCGGAGCCACGGGGATATGGACGGACAGACCGCGGACTTCGAGGAGATTGGTCACGCTTCGATGCTGCCAGAGTGACGCATTGAAGTGCAAGCCTTCAAGCGGAGTCCGTTGCGTGGCCGAGCCATTCCGCGATGTGCTGAGCGAAACTGCTGAAGACGATGATGCGAAACGTCGGCTCAGGCCCAGTCTGCTGGATCACCGCAGTCACATGCGCAAAGCTGCCCGCCGTGACACGGCCAGGGCCGAAGACACGCGGGTGAAAATCCAGCCGGCAGCCCTTCGCCAGCACATCGCGCGCGCGCGGGCCGCTCAGGGTAAAGGCGCTGCGGCCGTGGGATTGCTCGACCAGCGCGGCATGGGGCGTGAGCGCATCAAGCGCGCGCGGGGCGCCCGGTGGCAGAACGAGCATATAGGTGTGCGGCTGTAGCCAAAGCAGATCGAGCCCCCCAGCGCTGCGCACCTCGCCAGGCGGGGGTGTGCTCAGGCCCATGCCGGCAAGGGCCCCGCCGAACGCATCCGCCGCGCCACGCCGCACGGCGATCTGCACCAGGTCGAGCGGTTCAGCCGCGAACACGGGCATTCTCCGGGTCATACATATGCGGGCCGACGATGCGCGCTTCGATGCGCTCCTCATGCAGCGGGCTTTCGACATGGATGGTCTGGCCGACGCGATCGCGCCCCTGGCGCAGCATGGCCAGCGCCACCCAGCCGCCCGCCACGACAGAGCGCGTGGTGCTGGTCACCCACCCTTGGCTCACGCCGTTCACCACAAGATGCGCGCCGGCCCGGATTTGCGCGCCGGATTCCAGACCGATCAGGGCAGGGCGCATCGGGTCCGTCAGGCCCGGGCGCTGGGAGAGAACGCGGCCGATGAAATCACCGCGCTTCTTATACATCCGCTCCAGGCCGAGATCCTGCGCGGTGGTCTGGCCGTTGAGTTCGGGCCCGGCGACATGCCCCTTCTCAATGCGCAACAGCCCCAGCGCCTCCATGCCGTAGGGCATCGCGCCGGCGGCGATCAGTGCCTCCCAGATCGGCCGCGCCTGTCCAGCGGGCAACGCGATCTCGTAGGCCTGCTCGCCCGAGAAGCTGATGCGGAATAGCCGCGCAGGGATGCCCATGACCTGGCACTCGCCGACGGCCATGAAGGGGAAGGCCGCGTCGGAAATATCCAGGCCCGTGAGGAAGGGCGCGATGGTCTCCCGCGCGCGCGGCCCGGCCACCGACATGGCGGCCCATTGATCGGTGACGCTGGCGAGGGAGACATCCAGTTCCGGCCAGCAGGTGGCGAGGTGGAATTCCATATGCTGCATCACCGGCCCGGCATTGGCCGTGGTGGTGGTGACGAAGAAATGCTCTGGCCCCAAACGCGAGGTGGTGCCGTCATCAAAGA
>JBBRVI010000215.1:0-6084 GCA_038247025.1 Acetobacterales bacterium | reverse complement strand
GATCTCAACCTGGCGCTGCAATCCGCGAAGGAGTTGGGCGTGGTGCTGCCCAACACGGCCTCCACCCAGCAGCTTTTCTCGGCCTGTGCCGCGATGGGCGGGGACCAGTGGGACCATTCCGGCCTGATCCAGGCGCTGGAGAAGATGGCCGATCACAAGATCGGCTGAGGCTAGGAGATCAGATGCTCACGCCTTGGCCTTCGCGGTGATGAAGCGA
The DNA here is from genome assembly GCA_038247025.1 of Acetobacterales bacterium. Classification (GTDB taxonomy): domain Bacteria; phylum Pseudomonadota; class Alphaproteobacteria; order Acetobacterales; family Acetobacteraceae; genus Roseococcus. The sequence goes on along the minus strand of JBBRVI010000215.1, from coordinate 5,867 downwards.
TGGATCTCCGTATTATCTGCGCGCGGGCCAAGCTCGCCCAACGCGGCACTCCAGCGGGCGCGCAGCAGCGCCAGCAGCGGGGCATCCGCACCCGTCGTCGCCGCAATGCCGCCCGCTGTCTCCAGATCCTTGCGCATCAGCCCCAATTGAAACCCGCCTGCATAGCGCCGTGAGGTGATTTCCTGCGCGAGCTTCGTCTCCGAGGCGATGTTGCGCCCCGAACTCGCATTGAGCACAGCCGCGAAAATCCCCAGATCCAGTCCCTGTGCCTCGGCCATCTGCGCCGCCTCGCTGACCGCCAGCAGCCCGGCGGCATAGACGTAGTTGTTCAGCGCTTTCATCGCATGCGCGCTGCCCACTTCGCCAGTGCGGATGATCGCCTCGCCCATCATGCGCAGCACGGGTTCGGCGCGGGTGAAATCGGCATCCGCGCCACCCACCATGATGGCGAGGTTTCCACCGCGCGCCTTGGGCACGGAGCCGGAGACGGGCGCATCCAGCATGGCACAGCCTCGCCCCGCCAGAGCCCCCGCCCAGCGGCGCGTCTCGCCCGGTTCGCTGCTGCCCATGTCCAGGATGAGCGACCCTTCGGAGAGCGCAGGCAACAGCGCCGACATCACAGCATCCACCGCGCGGCTATCGGGCAGCATGAAAATGATGATGCGGCATTCCTTCGCCAGCATGGCTGCATGCTGCGCGGCTGCGGCGCCTTCCAGCGTGACATCCGCAGCATCAAGGGTGGTCAATTGGCAGCCCTTGGCCACCAGGTTCATCGCCATGGGCTGGCCCATCATGCCCAACCCGATAAACCCCACATGCTCCATGGCGCACGCCTCCCCTTTGTCTGCGCCGCATGTTCCAGTGCGTCCCCACACTTGTCCAGGACAGCGCCCCCGCCGTCTCTGATCAGGGTTGGCGCGCCTCCAGCACACGCCCCATGAAGCGGGTGATGCCGCGCTGCCAGCCCCAGGCGATCGCGGCGGGTGTGTCGGCGCCGGTAAGAATCACGCGGTCGCGATCCTCCGGCAGGGCCGCCTCCAGGCTGGTGCGGGATGGAGCGTCTGCGGCCAGCATGTCCGGGCGAAAGCGCAGGCGCAGCATCGCGGGATCGAGTCGCGCCGCCGGCAACAAACGCAGCAGCGAGGGGTCCAGTTCATCGAGCGCGAGGGTCCAGCCGCGCTGCAGGGCGAACCGGCGCAGCAGCGCATAGCCACCGGGATCCGCGAAAAGATCAACCGCCGATACGGCCACCAACAGCCCACCGCGCCCCTTGGGGCCGAGCAGGCCGTCGAGGCGGAGAAATTCCACCTCCGTCACCGAGGCCAGGCTCAATGGCAGGCACGCCTCGCCCATGGCCCGCGCTTCCTGCGGATGAGCCAGTTCGGCGAGCATTCTTCGCTCAGCCGCTTGCCGGAAGTGCCGCGCCAGGGCGGGGTTCGCCGAGAGATCGCGCCCTGGCAGCAAGGCTGCGGCGAGGTCGGGCAGATGGGGCCGCAACTCGGTCCAGAGCGGTTGCGGGGAAGCAGTGCCGGATGTCAGGCGCCAGATGCCCTGCCGTCGCAGATAACTGGCCAGGTTCGCGGTATTGAGTGCGCGCAGCGCCGCATCCACCTCACCAGCGGTGGGGGGCGGCAGTGTTGATGCCACGGCGACGGGTGCCTCGGCCATGCTCGCATCCAGGCCCAGCGAGGCTTCGACCAGCGTCAGAAGCCGCGCCGCCTCGGCTGGCAGGCGCAGGACTGGCAGCAGCGTCTCGATCGGGATTTCCGGCAGAAGGCGAGACAAGGCTCGGCGGGTCTCGTCCAGGTGCTCGCCCGGCGGGGGCGAGAGTGCCACGAGATCACCCCCTGGCAATTCATAAAGCCGCGCGCGGGTCGGGCGCAGCAGCGGTGCCAACGCCTCTCGCACCAGGCGCTGGTGGCGGGCTTCGCGCAGCCGCGCCGGCACCAGGGAAAGGCGCACATGCAACACCCTCCGTTCGACGCCCGAGGTCACGCAATCCCGCGCCAGGCTGGCCAGAGCCATGGCGTCCCGCAGCGCAGCAGTGCCATCCCAGGCCTCAGCAGCGGCGTTCACGCGCCGATCCCTTCATGCAGGATTCCAGCCCCGCGGCACCAGGCAGGGGCAGGCGCGCCCAACGCGATCATGCGTGGTGGGAGATGGGCCGGGGCGACGGGCCCCGCCGGCGCCGCCCAGATGAATTCCGGTGCCACCACCCAGTCCAGCGCCACTGCATCGGGGGCCAGGAGCCCGACCGCCCAGCCCGCCTGCCGCAGACTGGCCACGCGCTGCTCGAAAGCCCGGGTCTCTCCCAATGCGGCGAGGGGGAGCAGGGCAATCGGGCCATTCGCGTCATCGGCTGCAGCGCCGCGCAGGGGTGCACCCTGCCCGAGGCCATGGAGCGGAAGATCGAGGATCAGTCGAAGCCCCGGGCGCAGGGCGGGCAGCCCAGCACGCTCGGCGGGGTTGGTGAGGGCGGAGAGCAATCTCCGGCAGAGCCACTCCTGCGCGGCAGCCTCCAACTGCACATCGTCAAGGCCCAGCGGCGCGGCACTGAGGCGCTGGGCAACCGCGCGTTCGCCGCTGCCGTCGGCGAACAAGGTGAGGCGCGAAAACCTTTGCATTGGCAGGGTGGCGCAATGTGCCTCCAGGGCGGCCATGCTCCAGCCTGGGGATGCTGTGCCTTGCTCCGCGGCTGATGCTACCCCCTCGACGGCCGCCTGGCCGAGCGGCAGCGGCCAGGCCCTCGGCGAATGGCCAAGCAGCGTGGCAATGGCCTGGACTGCCCGCTGGCCGGGGGCGACCGTTCTGCCCAGCAGAAGATCCCCTCCCGCCAAAGCGACCACCCGGCCGCCCCCCAGCACGGCCGCCTCCTCCAGGAATGCGCGGGCGATCCGCCGCCCCCCGAGCGGACCGACCGCCGGCTGGAACACGGCTATGCTGTCGGGCGGCATGCCAGCGAGGGCGAGGCGCCATTCGGAGTTGGCGGCCTTCATGCGCGAACGCCGAGCGGCTTTGATCCGATGAGGGATGTTGAGTGTTCAGGTCGGTTGCGGTTCTGCATGCTGCACGGCCCTTCTTGCGCCACATCCGCAGGCTAGCTTGAAACGGTTAATGAAAGTTTATGCTCCCGCGGGTCACCAAACGTCACATTCAGTTGCGGTCGGGCCACTTCATGGAGTAGCGAAAGACAAGATGTCACCCAAACCGCCCCCTGCCTCCAAGGGCCGAGACGCTGTCACGCCCGCCGAATTATCCGACGCCGTCAGGGCCATGGCGCGCGGCGCGGTGCTCGTGGTGGGCGATGCCATGGTGGACCGCTACATCTATGGCAGTGTTTCGCGCATCAGCCCCGAAGCGCCAGTGCCCGTGCTGAGTGTGGAGCGTGAGGTCGTGCTGCCTGGCGGGGCGGGGAATGTTGTTCGCAATTTGACGGCGCTGGGCGCGGCGGTGGCTTTCGTCTCCGTTGTGGGTGACGACACGGCCGGAAGCGACCTCACGGGCCTGATCGGCGGGCAAGCGCGGGTTGAACCGTGGCTGCTGGTCCAGGGGGGGCGCACCACCACCACAAAGACGCGCTTCCTCTCCGGGGGGCAGCACCTGCTGCGTACGGATCTGGAGCAATCCGCGCCCATTCACCCGCGCCTGGCCGACCGCCTGGTGAAGATTGCGTCGGATGCCGTCGCGGCCACCACCACGCTCGTTCTGTCGGATTACAAAAAGGGCGTTCTGGCAGGGGATATTCCGGCACGGCTCATCGCCTCGGCCCAGGCGGCCAATCGCCGCGTCGTGGTGGACCCCAAGGGGGGCGACCATGGCCGCTTCGCTGGTGCGGACCTTATCATTCCCGAGCCCGAGGAATTGGCCGGCGCCACCGGAATGCCGGTGCATGACGAAGCCTCGGTGGCCGCTGCTGCCAGCGCACTGCGCCGGGCGCACGGCTTCCGCGCCGTCCTGGTGCCTCGCGCGCCGGATGGTCTGACGCTGCTGGAACTCGAAGCCGACGGGACGGAGACCGTGCGCCATTTCCGCGCCGAAGCCTCCGAAGTACATGACCCCGCGGGTGGTGGGGATGCCGTGGTCGCCGTGGTGGCGGCGGGCCTCGCCACCGGCTTGTCGCTTGCGGCTGTGGCGCGGCTTGCGGCGCTGGCGCTCGGAATTGTCAGCCGTAAATCAGGCATCGCGCCGGTCCGTGCCGAGGAGTTGCTCGAAGGGCTCACGCCCGGGCGTGGGGCTATGCGCAAGCTTGTATCCCTGCCGCTCGCGGCCGAGGTGATGGAGCGTTGGCGACATCGCGGCTGGCGGATCGGCCTTTTGCAAGTGAATGGTGAGCCCTGCCCCGAAGCGACCACCGAGCGGGCCCGGCGCTGGTGCGACCGCCTGCTGGTCGGCGTCGAGACCGAGAGCGCAGCAGCGAGCCTGCTGGCCGAGCGCCCTGAAGTGGATCTGGTGGCGATTGGCGCCGGCTATGGCGGGGAAGATCTGCTGCGGCTGTTGCGGCCGGATGTGCTGGTTTCCGCCTCAGAGAACCCGGCCTTGGCCCTGCTGCTGCGCGAATGGGGCGGCGAGCTTCGCGGCGTCTGAACCATCGCAACCTGCGTACAGCGGCAGCGTTTCTTTCCGCAGCGGGCCATCCTGCCCGCGCAACGGAGACGACGCCAATGAGCAATGCAACAGCAGAAATCGCCGAGCACATGGAAGTTGTGGGAAGCTGTGGAAACCACGTCGGCACCGTGGACCATGTTGAGGGCGACCAAATCAAACTGACCCGCAACGACGACCCCGATGGTGGGAATCACCACCATTATCTGCCGCTGACTGCCGTGAAGGTCGTCGAGAACGGTAAAGTGGTGCTTCAAATGAACCACAAGGAAGCTCTGGCCGCTCGCACCATGTAAGCTTGGTTATCAGTCGCGCGTGAAGACAAGCCCTCTCGCGCGGCTGGCATTGACCGTGAGGCTTTGACCATTCGAAGTCCGCCCATCCGTTCTGCAGTCTGGACTGGGGCGTCGGGCCTAAATGACGGGTCCCTGATGCGGTGATCGCCCAAGGGCCGGCTTGGCAGGCAAGACCCTTAGCGTACACTTTCCCTGCGTTGAAGCAGAAGGATGGCGGCGCAGGTGAATTGTTGGGAGACGGGGGCGATGCCGTACGCGTTGGGTAGCCCCAACGGCACGTGCAGCTTCATCGAGTTGAGGCCAGCCGAACGGCGCATGACCAGCGCGCCATCGCGCGCCATACCCACCGCAGCACCTGGCGACTCGGCCAAGGGAGCGCGCAGAAGGGTCCTCCGGCGCTCCAGCAACAGGCACTCAAGATCACGCACACAGCCGGGCGGGTGCCTCCTGCAGCGAACATTCTGGTGCGTAGCATGGAGATTGTGATCCTGGGTGCGGGCGGCCATGGCCGTGCCGTGTGCGAGGCGGCGCGGGATGCGGGTTTCCGTCCGCGGGGCTTTCTTGATGCGCGCGCGCCCCTGCCAGCCATGTTGGGCCTTCCCGTTTTGGGCGAGGAGTCTTCACATGATGGCGGGCCTTTGCTGATTGCCTTGGGGAGCAATGCGCTGCGGCTGGGCGCGGCCGCGCGATTGGGCTGCATGTTGCCGGTGCTGCTGCACCCTTCCGTGGTGCGGGCGCGCAGCGCCGAACTGGCTGAGGGCGCCATCATCATGCCGCGTGTGGTGCTCGGCGCGCTGGCGCGGATCGGCCGCCTGGCCCTGGTGAATACGGGCGCCATCGTCGAGCATGATGTTGTGCTGCAGGCGGGTGCCCATGTCGCGCCCGGCGCAGTGCTGTGCGGCGGCGTGCAAGTGGGCGAGCGCGCCTTGATCGGCGCCGGAGCAGTGATCGCGCCGAACGTCATCATCG
>JBBRVI010000214.1:0-6104 GCA_038247025.1 Acetobacterales bacterium | reverse complement strand
GTGATGCTCGATGTGGATCACGGCACCTATCCTTACGTCACGTCGTCCAACACCGTGGCCGGCAGTGCGGCAGCGGGCGCGGGTGTGGGGCCGGATGCGATCGGCCTCGTGCTGGGCATCGCCAAGGCCTATGCGACGCGCGTGGGCTCGGGGCCTTTCCCGTCCGAATTGTTCGACGCCACGGGCGAGCTTTTGGGTGAGCGCGGGCGGGAATTCGGCACCGTCACCGGCCGCCCGCGCCGCTGCGGCTGGTTCGATGCGGCGATGGTGCGCCAGGCGGTAAAAATCGGCGGCGTGAAGGGCCTGGTGCTGACCAAGCTCGACGTGCTGGATGGTCTGCCGGAGCTGAAGATCTGTGTGGGCTACCGCGTGGACGGCGTGGATGTGAAGCACTTTCCCGCCTCGATGCGCGCACAGAGCCGGGCGGAGCCCATCTTCGAGACGATGGAAGGCTGGGCGGGTTCGACCATGGGGGCGCGCAACTACGGCCAGCTTCCGGCACAGGCGGTGAAATATGTGCGCCGTATCGAGGAGCTGGTGGAAGCGCCGGTCATGATGCTCAGCACCTCGCCGGATCGGGATGACACGATTGCCCTGCGGGATCCGTTTGCGGGGTGATGGCGGCCAGCGGGGCCCAAGGTGGCGCTGATGGTCCAAGCGCCCAGGTGACGCGCCGCCCACTGGGGGGCATCTTGCCAGGATGACCCAGACAGATCCCGCCCTGATGGAAGCCGAAGAGCTTCTGACGCTCTATGCCCGCCGCGCGCTTTCGCCCGTCGAGGCGCTCAAGGCTGTCACCGAGCGCATCGCGCGGATGAACCCCTGGGTGAACGCCTTTGCCGCGCTCAACCCCCGCGCCCTGCAACAGGCGGGTGAGAGCGAGGCGCGCTGGGCGGCAGGCCGCCCCATGGGCGATCTGGATGGCGTGCCGGTCACGGTGAAGGATCTGCTCAACGTGACGGGCTTTCCCACCAGGCGCGGCAGCCGCACGACCGAGGCCACGCCGGCCACCGAGGATGCGCCCGCCGTGCTGGGCCTGAAGCTCGCCGGCGCGGTCATCATCGGCAAGACCACCACCACGGAATTCGGCTGGAAATCGCCGGGCGATTGCCCGCTGCACGGCATCACCCGCAACCCCTGGAATCGCGAGCGCACGCCGGGGGGTTCGTCCAGCGGGGCGGGGGCGGCGGCCGCGGCGTGTTTCGGGCCGCTGCATATCGGCACGGATGCCGGCGGCTCGATCCGGATTCCGGCGGCGTTTTGCGGGGTGGTTGGCGTGAAGCCGAGCTTCGGGCGCATTCCGCAATGGCCGCTGGGTGCCTTCGCCAACGTGGCCGTGGCCGGCCCCATGGCGCGCAGCGTGCGTGATGCGGCGTTGATGATGAACGCGCTGGCGCGGCATGACCTGCGCGATCCTTTCTCCCTTCCCGACGATCAGCGCGACTGGCGCGATGGCATCGAGGCTGGCGTGCGCGGGATGCGCGTGGCGCTGGTCCGCCGCATGGGTTTCGATGCGCCACTCGATGCCGAGGGCGAGACCGCGCTGCATGAGGCCGCCCGCGCCCTCGAACATGCCGGCGCCATCGTCGAGGAAGCGGACCCTGGGCTGCCCGATACGCGCGCCATTTTCGGCCGGGTCTGGGGCGTGGCGTTGGCGCGCTTGGTCGCGTCCGTGCCCGAGGATCGGCACGGCTTGCTCGATGCAGGCATCCTGGATGTGGCGCGCGCGGAGTCGGCGATGAGTGCGGTGGATTTCCTCGCTGCCGATGCGCTCAGGATCGAGGCGGCGCATGCCATGGCGCGCTTCCATCAGCGCTATGACTTGGTATTGACGCCCTGCACGCCGACGGCCGCCTTCGCCGCCGATCAGCCCACGCTGCATCCGCAGATGTCATTATGGCGGGATTGGGCGCCCTGGACCTTCGCCTTCAATCTGACGCGCCAGCCGGCGATATCGGTGCCGGTCGGGCTGGACTCCGAAGGCATGCCCCGCGCGGTCCAGGTTGCGGCAGCGCTATACCGGGATGATCTATGCTTCCAGGCGGCTAGAGCGATCGAATTGGCGCTGCAAACGCCAACCGCACCAGAGGTTTGAAACTGTCGGTTTCCAAAGGCCAATGGCCTTTGGCGGGGTTAAGGGGCAGCGCCCCTGATCTTTTTTGGATGCCTTGAAACGTTCCAAAAAACCTGCTTCACCCCGCCCCTCACCACGGCGGACCCATCACGTGCGGCTAGTGACGTTTTCTGATGGCAAGGGCGCACGCGTAGGCGCGTTGAACGCGGCAGCTGAGGTTCTGGACATCGGCGTACGCGACATGCTCGCGCTCATCGCGTCGGGCGTGCTGCCGGACACCGAAGGCGCGCCCATCGTGCCAGACGCGCGCATCCTGGCCCCCATCCCGCGCCCCCCGAAGAACGTCTTCTGCGTGGGCAAGAACTACCAAGAGCACGCCAAGGAATTCGCTGTCTCCGGCTTCGATGGTGGTGCGAAGGATGTGGTCCCGCCCTTTCCCGTGGTGTTCAGCAAGCCGCACACGGCCATCATTGCCACCGGCGAGCCCATCCTGGGCCATCTCGATCCCACGGGTGGCCTCGATTACGAGGGCGAGCTAGGTGTCGTGATAGGGCGCGGCGGGCGCGGCATCACCAAGGCCGACGCGTTGAGCCATGTGTTTGGCTACACCATCGTCAATGACGTCACGGCGAGGCATTTGCAGAAGCGCCACAGCCAGTGGATTCTGGGCAAGGGGCTGGACAGCTTCTGCCCCATGGGTCCGGCCATCCTCACCGCCGATGAAGTGCCCGACCCCAGGGCGCTGGCGCTGACCACCTGGGTCAATGGCGAGCAGCGCCAGCACGCGCCCATCTCGGACCTCATCTTTGACATTCCCACGCTGATCGAAGCGATCTCCGCCGCCATCACGCTGGAGCCGGGCGATGTCATCGCCACCGGCACCCCAGCCGGCGTGGGTATCGGCTTCTCGCCCCCCCGCTTCCTCGCCTCGGGCGATGTGGTGCGGATCGAGGTGCCGGGGATTGGTGTCTTGGAGAATCGGGTCGCCTGAGCCTTTATGAATTTTCGGTGGCTCTATGAATGTTCGGTGGGAGATTTGAGACAATGCGCGGACCCAACCCCTTGCCCATGATGCGTCGTCGCCCTTTGACTTCGACGCAGATCTGCACCCTGCCGGAGCCGGCACGTAGTGCGGCCGCTTTCTACGAACCGCCTGCGGGCGAAGACGCACCGGATGCGCGCTTCACCGAGGAGCGTGAAACCCGCAGCGGGCGCGCCTGATGCGCCTCTCCCGCCGAGTCGTCCTGGCGTCGCCCCTCGCAGCACTCCCCGCCGCTGCCCAGGATTTCCCCGCCCGCCCCGTCACCATGGTCGTGGGCTTCCCCCCAGGTGGCCAGGCGGATCTCGCCGCGCGCCCCGTTGCCGCCGCCATGGAGCGCAATTTGCGCCAGGCGGTGGTGGTGCAGAATCGGCCAGGCGGGGCAGGGGCCATCGGTTCGGGCTTCGTCGCCCGCGCGGCCCCCGATGGGCTGACGCTGCTCATGGCGCTCTCCTCGCTGGCGGTGATCCCTGAGGCGGAGAAGCTGTTTGGCCGCGCCCCGCCCTACACGGTCGAGCAATTCGCCCCCATCGGCCTGGTCAATGCCGACCCCACCATGCTCGCTGTGCCGGCCAATGCGCCCTGGCGCAGCATCGCCGAATTCATCGAAGCCGCCCGCGCCAGGCCTGGCGACATCCCCTATGGCTCCTCGGGGGCCTATGGGACGCTGCATGTGGCGATGGAGATGCTGGCTTCTGCGGCCGGCATTCGCCTGCTGCATGTGCCCTTCCAGGGCGCGGGGCCGGCCATCACCGCGCTGCTCTCGGGCAATATCCAGGCGCTGGCCACCGCACCGGGGACGGTGGTGCAGCATGTGCAATCGGGCCGGCTGCGCGTGCTGGGCTGCTGGGGACGTGAACGCGCGCCCGCCTTCCCCGATGTGCCGACCTTTATGGAAACAGGCTTGCCCGAGGTCGAGTTCTACATCTGGGCCGGGCTTTTCGCCCCCGTCGCGACACCCGCACCTATCCAGCTTCGCCTGCGCGAAAGCCTGCGTGCGGCCATGCAGGATGCCAATCTTCTGCGCGCCTTCGAGACGGCGGGCTCCCCGCCGCGCTACCTCGACGCGCCTGATTTCGCGCGCTTCTTCGCCGAGGATTCGGCGCGACTGGTGCGGGCCGTCCATCGCATCGGCCGCGTGGAATAGGCTGATGGGCCTTCAATGTTTGTTCAGTGATCGCGTCCTAATACCTTGGCCTGAGCTGGCGCTCGTTGCCGGCGGTCATGAGGCAAGGATGGCATGCTCAACTCTCTCTCGCAGTGGCTGCAACCGCGCGACAAGGCGCGCCTGACGGCGATTTTCGCGTCCCAGGCGGTGATCTCCTTCACGCCCGATGGCACGATCATCCAGGCGAATCCAGCCTTCCTCACCGCGATGGGCTATACGGCTGAGGAAGTGGCCGGAAAGCATCACAGCCTGTTCCTGTCGCCCGGCACGAAGGAGAGCGCTGAATGCCGCCGCTTCTGGGATGATCTGCGCGCTGGTCACTCTCAGACGGCCGAGTTCAAGCGCTTTGCCAAAGGCGGGCGCGAGGTCATCATCCAGGCCTCCTATTGCCCGGTCCTGGGTGCCAACGGGCAGGCGGTCGAGATCCTGAAAATCGCCACCGACATCACCGAGCGCAGCAAGCTCGCCGCCGATCACGCGGCGCAGGTGGCTGCTGTCAGCCGTACGCAGGCGGTCATCAGCTTCACCCTCGATGGCCTTATCCTCGACGCCAATGAAAACTTCCTGACGACGACCGGCTACACGCTGGCCGAAATCAAGGGGAAGCATCACCGCATGTTCATGGACCCCGCTGACGCCAGAAAGCCCGAATATGCAGCTTTCTGGGCCGGCATTGGCCGGGGCGAGTTCACGGCCGGCGAGTTCCGCCGGCAGGCCAAGGGGGGACGGGAGATCTGGATCGATGCCAGCTACAACGCGATCCTCGACATGGACGGAAAGCCGTTCAAGATCGTCAAATTCGCGACCGACATCACCGCGCGGATGGCAAAGCGCCTGCTTCGCGCCGGGCTCAGCACCACCGTTGATACAGCACTTGGCGAGGTGGGCGCCGCCGTCTCACTCACCCATGAACGCGCGACCGATGCGGTGACGACCTCGCGCGAGACGGCGATGAGTGTCCAGGCCGTCGCTGCCGGTGCGGAGCAACTTGCCGCTTCGGTGCATGAGATCAGCCGCCAGATCGGCGAGGCCTCGCGCTCCACCACCGCCGCCACCGCCGAGGCCGACCGCGCGACGCGCATCGTGAGCGAACTTGTCACCGCGGCTGAGAAAATCACGCAGGTGGTGCGCCTGATCACCGATATCGCGGGGCAGACCAATCTACTGGCGCTCAACGCCACCATCGAAGCGGCGCGCGCGGGTGACGCGGGCAAGGGCTTTGCCGTGGTGGCGAGCGAGGTGAAGGGCCTCGCCGGTCAGACCGCGCGCGCCACGGAGGAGATCGCGGCCCAAGTGGGCCAAGTGCAGACGGCCGTGGAAGGGGCGGTGGGCGCCATCGCCTCCATCGCGAGCGCCATTGCGCAGATTGACGGCATCACCTCGGGCATCGCGACCGCCGTGGAGGAACAGAGCAGCGTGACGCGCGACATGTCGGCCAATATGCAGATCGCGGCCGGGGCGGTGGAGAGTGTGAACCGCAACCTCGAAGACATCGCGGCCGCGGCGAGTGATGCTGAAGCAAAGGCCCGGCAAGTCGCGGAGACATCGCGGCGAATGGCCGCCTGATACCCTTGGCCCTTCGGGCCGTTATTACGCCTCAGGCGCCGGGCGCGGCCTACGGCCGCTGGGCTCGCCGGACCACCGGCGGGCCACATTCGTGGCATCGGCCCTTCGGGCCGTTATTCCGCCCTCAAGCGCCAGCCCTTCGGGCCGTCGGTGAGGCAGGGGCTGCCCCCATCAGAAAAAACGGTTCGCGGGGCGGGGCAGGCCCAGATGCTCGCGCAGGGTGGTGCCTGCATATTCTCGGCGGAACAGGCCACGGC
>JBBRVI010000213.1:0-6186 GCA_038247025.1 Acetobacterales bacterium | reverse complement strand
GGCGGCATGGCTTTCACGCCCGGTTTCGCGGGCGGCGTCATGGGCAGCCTGACGGCCCCCACCCCACGCGCGGAATTGGCGCCGCGTCCCGATCGCGACATCGAACTTCGCCCCAACCAGCCCTCGCTCGCGCCCACCCTCATGCCCACGATGATCCATCCGGCCCTTCCCTCACGAGGGGCCGCCGCGGAGGGGGTGGCATCGCAAACCGAACGTCGCTTCCTGCAAAATCCGGCCCCGGGCGCACGGCTGAACGTGCCGATGATCTGGTGACATACGGCTCCCCCTCGCGCCGGGGCCTCGCCTCGGCTATCTGTGCGTCATGGAACCACACCTGCCCCCCGTATCCACGATCTTCAGCGATGGCCTGCTCGATGCCTCGGTGCAGCATGGTGTGGTTCGACTGACGCTCGGCAGGCTTGGGCCCGACAACAAGCCCGTTCCTTCGGGGCTTCTGGTCGTGCCCCTGACGCAACTCGCCGGGCTCACGCAAGGCTTGACCAAGCTGATGCAGCAGGTTGACACCAAGATGAAGGAGGCGGCGCCCCCGCCCGAGACCACGCCGGATAGTTTCACCTTCGGAGGTCGCTGACATGAATCGCCACAAGACAGCTCTCTTGGCCGGCGCGGCCGCGCTGCTCCTTCTGCCGGTTGGCCCGGCCTTTTCACAGGGACTGCTCGGTTCAGGCCGCACCACCAGCCGCTCGCAGCCTGAGGCCCCGCGCGAGCAGCCGACCGCCTTGCCGGGCGTGGCGGCACGTCGCGGCCAAGCGCCGATCGCGGCGGAAACTCCGCCTGCATCCATGAACCCCAATGACGCCCTGTTCGATGGAATCAGCCGGGGCGATATCGCCACCGTCCGTGATGCCGTGGCGCGCGGCGCTGATGTGAATGCCCGCAACGCCCTGGGGCTGACGGCCGTGGATTCAGCGGTGGATCAGGGCCGGCCGGAGGTCATGTTCTACGTTCTCTCGATTCGCGGCATGGCCGGAAACGCTCCACCGCCCCCGGAGCGCAGCACCCGCGCGGCGCGGCCCGAGCCCGTCCAGCGCACACGCTCGCCGAGCCCGCGCGAGGAAGCGCGCGTGCAGACAGCGACTGCCACTCCGCGCCTGCCCCAGCTCTGGCAAGCAAATGGCGGTGCACCGCAACCTTCAATCGGTTTCCTGGGCTTTGATGCAGGCACGCCAGCCGGGGCAGCACCAAGCACTGCGCCCAACCGTCGCATCAGGTAACGCCGCGACTCAGGCCACACGCACCGGAGAGAGTCAGCGGCGCTGGGAAGGGCTGGCTCAGCCTGCCAGACCATGAAATTTCGCAGCGTCGGCCTGGCCGCGATGTCCAGCACAGCCCTGCTGCCCGCCCACCCGAACCCCCCCCGCCGCCCGCGCGGTCCATGAGGGCACGCACCCCACCCTCTGCCTTGCAGCCCTGGCGGGACACCCATTCGGCGCTGGGCCCCAGCGCTTGCTCGCAATCAGGAAAGTGCAACGGCCCTCCGTGACGGCCGCGATCTGCCACGACGCGAGGATTTCGCCCGGTAATGCGGGACGGTGTGGCTGGTTGAGGTGCTCCACTTCCAGCCATTCGTGAAGCGGCTCCCATAAACGCCACTCCCCACTGGAAGCACCAGCGCCGGAAGCTTTCCCATCGTGCAGGGGGCGGGTTATTCCAGATATGCCCCCGTAGCGCGGACCACCTCGCCCCAGGCCAGGCGCTCGCTCCGCTGCAGGGCGGCGAGTTGCTCTGGCGTCGAGGGCTCGGGCACCGCACCTTGCAGGCGAAGGACTTCGATGAAGGTCGGCTGGCGCATGGCTTCGCGCACCGCCTCGTTCAGCCGCGCGATGACCGGCGCGGGGGTGCGGGCCGGCGCGTAGATCGCCTTCCAAAGCCCCGCGTCCAGCGTGCCGCCGAGTTCCAGGATGGTCGGCGCGTCGGGGAAAAGCGGTACGCGCTGCTTCGATGCCACGGCGAGCACCTTGAGTAGACCGGCCCGGAAAGAGCCCTCAGCGCCGCCCGCCGGCAGCGCCATGCAATCCACCTGGCCCGCGATGATGGCCTGCATGCCCGGGGCCTGGCCGGTAAAGGGCACATGGAGCATCTCCACCCCCTGCTGGCGAATGACACGCTCCATCGCGAGATGCGAGGTCGAGGCCACGCCCCAACTGGCGAAAGTGATCGCACCAGGCCGCGCGCGCGCGGCGGCGATCAGCGCTGCGAAGTCGCGGATATTGGGCTGCGAGGGTCCAGTGACATACGCGAAGGGCACGTTCGCGACGAGGCTGATCGGCGCCAAATCGCGATCCGGATCATAGGGGAGCGCGCGCATGGCCGTGGGCAGAATGGCCTGCGTATCCACGATGCCCATCCAGAGTGTGTGCCCATCGGGCGTGGCCCGCGTGGCCGCCGTGGCACCCACGCTGCCGCCCGCGCCCGCGCGATTCTCGACCACGACATTCTGGCCGAGAATGGGTGTGAGGACTTGCGCCATGGCGCGGCTGACCACGTCATTCAGACCACCAGGCGGAAAGCCGGAGATGATGCGAAGGGTGCGATCCGGAAAAGCCAGCGCGGGCGAGGCCAAGGCCGAAGCGGCAGCCGCCCCTATGAGGGCACGGCGGGTAACAGCATTCATACAGGGTGTTCCCTCTGTTGGGGACTGTCGTTTCCTCGGATGTAGACCATAGCGCCGCAATGCGTCCGGTCAAACCCCGGCATCGCCGGGAACGCGGATTTCGCCATCCACGACATGCACTTCAATCGGCTCCAATTGCTCGCCGATGCACGGGCCGGAGACGCATTCGCCATCCTCGATGCGGAAGCGCGCGCCATGGGCGGCGCAGACGATCATCTCGCGCTTGCGGTCCAGGAAACGGTCCGGCACGGGCTCCAGCGGCAGTCCGATATGGGGACAGGAATTCACGTAGGCCAGCGCGCGCTCGCCTCGGCGAATGACGAACAACCCCGTAAAGCCGCCAGATGGGGCGGAAAAGCCACGGGCCTCGCCATCCGGGATCTCCTCAAGCCGGCACAGGACCCGCCAGGCTTGCGTCGCATTCATGCGGGCTTGCCCGCCATCTCCAGGATCACCGCGGCATGCTCGGGGCTGATGGGCATGACGGAAAGCCGCGATTGGCGAATGAGGGATATTCCCTCCAGCCGGGGTTCCGCCTTGATGGCGGCCAACGTGACAGGGCCGGGCAGCTTGGAGACGGTTTTCACATCCACGCAGACCCAGCGGCCCGTCTCATCCGTGGGGTCCTGGTAGGCAGTTCGCGCCACCTCGACGATACCAACGACCTCCTTGCCGATATTGGAGTGGTAGAAGAAGACGCGCTCGCCCTTTTGCATGGTGCGCAGGAACTTCGCCGCCTGCGCATTGCGCACGCCGGTCCAGGGTTCCACGCCATTGGCCACCTGCTGGTCCCAGCCAAAGACATCAGGCTCAGATTTGACCAGATAACTTGGGAGTTTTTGTTTCGACTTGGCCATGGGTTTCTTTGCGCGCCCGGGTGGAATTGGAGTGGCAATACTCCCAAGACTTCGCATATCTGAAACGCTATCGCCAATGGCCCGGAACTCGTTGCGCGAGGCGATGTTCCGGGCGGTATCCTGTCCCCAGAAGGGGTGCTTCAATCATCGCGCGCAACTGCCTATGGTGTTCGTGTGGAAACTGCTTCTCATCCGTCCGGCCAGGCAAAAATGTCTGGTTCGCTGCACCGCTTCGCCAATCCGGGCCGCTTCCTGCGGCTGACGGAAAGCTGGTTGCCCTGGATTTCGGGCGCGGCGCTGCTCACGCTGGCCATCGGCGTGGTCTGGGGATTGTGGTTCGCCCCGCGCGACTGGCAGCAGGGCGAGACTGTGCGAATCATGTTCGTGCATGTGCCGATGGCCTGGCTGGCCATGGGTGGCTACATGGGCCTGGCCATCCTCTCGATCATGTCGCTCATCTGGCGCCACCCGCTGGCGGACCTCACCGCGCGGGAACTCTCCCCCATCGGTGCCGCCATCACGGCACTTTGCCTGCTGACGGGCAGCCTATGGGGCAAGCCCATGTGGGGCACCTGGTGGGTTTGGGATGCGCGGCTGACTTCCGTGCTGGTGCTGTTCTTCCTGTGGCTGGGCCATGCCGCGCTGGTGCGCGCCTTTGACGACCCCGAGCGCGGGGCACGCATGGGCGCGATCCTGGCCCTGGTGGGGGTGGTGAATGTGCCCATCGTGAAGTTCTCGGTGGATTGGTGGAATACCCTGCACCAACCTGCGAGCGTGACTCGGCTGAACGCGCCTGGCATGCATGTGGACATCCTCTACCCGCTGCTGTGGTGCACGCTGGCCTTCACGCTGGCCTTCATGGCCGTAACCCTGGCCGCGACACGCGCAGCCGTGATGGAACGGCGCGTGCGTGCCCTGCAAATGGCCGCGGCGCGGCGCGCCGATGCGGTTGAAGCCGCGCCCATGCGGAGGGCCGAGGCATGAGCACGCATTGGTTGCATGTGCTGCTCTCATGGGGCGCGGTGCTTGGCGTCTTTGGCATCCTCGCCATCTCGGCCATGGGCCGCCACCGCGCGGCCAAGCGGCAACTCGCCCAATTGGAGCGCTCACGATGACGCGCAAGAAACAGCGCCTCTATATCCTCCTGCTCTGCGCGATCGGGATCAGCAGCGCGACTGCGCTGACGCTCACGGCCTTCCAGGACAATCTGGTGTTCTTCCGCTCGCCCAGTGACATCGTGCGCGAGACACCGCCGCCTGGCCGCGCCTTTCGTCTTGGCGGCTTGGTCGAGGAAGGCAGCGTGCGGCGCGAGGGCGAATATCAGGGCCGCCCGGCCATCCATTTCCGCGTGACCGATGGCGCACAGGCTGTGGCGGTAATCTTCACCGGCGTCCTGCCCGATCTGTTTCGCGAGGGCCAGGGCGTCGTCACGCAAGGGATGATGGGCGGGGATGGCGTCTTCCGCGCCCGTGAGGTGCTCGCGCGCCATGACGAGACCTACATGCCGCCCGAAGTGGCCGACGCGCTGAAGCGCGCAGGCAATTGGAATCCCGCGCAGGGCGCAGCCCCCGCCCCGGCCACCTGGAACACGCTTGATCCTACGCGACCACAGGCCCCCACCTCAAGGAGCGGCACATGATTCCCGAACTCGGACATTTCGCGCTGATCCTGGCGGCGATGCTCGCCATCGCGCAGTCAACACTGCCGCTTTGGGGCGCGCAGCGGGGCGATACGCGGCTGATGGGCTCGGGCGCGCCGCTCGCGCTGGCCGGCTTGATTGCCATTGCAATCAGCTTTGCCGCCTTGATCTGGGCCTATGTCACCAATGACACCACGGTGGTCAATGTCGTGGCCAACAGCCATTCGGCGAAGCCCATGCTGTTCAAGATCACCGGCACCTGGGGCAATCACGAAGGCTCCTTGATCCTGTGGGTTTTTGTGCTGGCCGGTTGCAGCGCTGCGGTCGCGGCTTTCGGGCGCGATCTGCCTTCGGCACTTCAGGCCCGGGTGCTGGGCGTGATGGGGCTGGTTTCGGTGGGATTTCTCGCCTTCATCCTGTTCACCTCCAACCCGTTCGACCGCATCTGGCCGCCGCCGCCTGATGGACAGGGGCTGAACCCGCTGCTGCAGGATATCGGCCTCGCGATCCATCCGCCGCTGCTCTACCTTGGCTATGTCGGCTATGCGGTGACCTTCTCCTTTGCCGTGGCCGCGCTGATTGAAGGGCGCGTGGATGCCGCCTGGGGGCGCTGGGTGCGGCCCTGGAGCCTGGCCGCCTGGTCCTTCCTGACCATGGGAATCTCCATCGGCTCCTGGTGGGCGTATTACGAACTCGGCTGGGGCGGTTACTGGTTCTGGGATCCGGTGGAGAATGCCTCGCTGCTGCCCTGGCTGGTGGGCACCGCGCTCCTGCATTCCGCCATCGTGGTCGAGAAGCGCGAGGCGCTGAAGATCTGGACGGTGTTGCTGGCGCTGCTGGCCTTCGCGCTCTCGTTGCTGGGCACCTTCCTGGTGCGCTCGGGCGTGCTGAATTCGGTACATTCCTTCGCTTCCGACCCTGCGCGCGGCGTGTTCATGCTGGCCCTGCTCGGCATATATGTCGCCGGTGCCTTCGCGCTGTTCGCCTGGCGCGCGCCTTCCATGGCGCCGGCGGGGGTTTTCGCGCCCATCTCGCGTGAGGGCGCGATTGTGCTG
>JBBRVI010000212.1:0-6298 GCA_038247025.1 Acetobacterales bacterium | reverse complement strand
GGCGTCCATCCGCGTCTCGATATAGCCGAGCGAATAGCGCCTGGCGGCTTCGGCGAGGTTGGCGCCACCGGCCAGCGCGTCCTCGACGCGGTTCACCCGGTCAAAGGCGAGGTCGGCGGCGCGTTCGGCCTGAATTTCGGCACGCAATTCCTCGCGCACTTCGGCAATGCCGCGCTGGGCGCCGGCCTCGATCTTGCCCACCCGGAGCACATGCCACCCGAACGGCGAGCGCACGGGGGCTGAAACAGCTCCGGGTGCGAGGGCAAAGGCGGCATCTGCCAGGGCAGGGAGGGGAAGCTCGTTGCGCGCGGACAAGCCCAGCGATGTGGCCAGGCCGCCAGCTTCGCGCGTCGCCGCTTCGATGGCGGTGAAATCCGCCTCCGTCCGCCAACGCGCGCCGATGGCCTGGGCCGCAGCTTCATCCTGCATCAAGGCCTGGAAGATTTCGCGCTTTTCGGGCGTCTCGTAACGGGCGCGGTGGACGGCGTAGGCATCCTCGATGTCCCGCTCGCTCACCTCGACCTCGGACATCAGGCGCTGCGCGTTGAGCGTGGCGAGGGCGACATCGCGATACTCGGGCGTGGAGAACTGGCGCGCGTTGTTCTCATGAAAGCGGGCGAGTTGCGCCTGGCTGGGTGTCTCGGGCTCGGGTGACTCGGCGAAGGGCAGTTCCACAAGTGTCGCGGTTCGGCGTTCCTGCGCCCAGGCCAGCAGGCGGCTGCCCAAAGCCTCCGGCACGGCGGCCCCCGCGCGGACGGCCCCCGAGAGTTGCTGGCGGCCCAGATCGGTGCGCAACAAATCGAGGAAGCGGGCCTCGGTCAGTTCGTTCTGGCGGAGGAAGTTGTTGAAGGTGTCACGCGAGAAGCGGCCATCTATCCCGGCAAAGCCGGGGATCTGGAAAATATAGTCGCGAACGGTCTCATCAGGGACGGAAATCCCCATACGGGCCTGTTCCTGCCGCAGCACGCGGTCCAGAATCAGGCCTTCCAGCGCCTGTTCGGCGACGGCGCGGCGGATGGGCGCGTCCATCTCCATCCGGCCCTGAAGCTGGCGCTGGATGCGTTGCAACTCGCGCCGGGCGGCGTCCTGCGCTTCCTCCACCTCGATCGCGTCACTTCCCACGCGCGCGACGGCGTTGTCGCGCCCGACATTGCGCAGCATGTCCTCGATCCCCCAGACGGCGAAGGAAAGGATCAGGAGGACGAAGAGGACCTTGGCGAACCAGGTGCCGGCAAGCCGGCGCATTGCGGTGATCATGCCCACGCGAATAGCCGGTTGCCGGGCTGTTGCCAAACGCTCTTGGCGCTTATCCTGCGAAAGAAACCAAAATGAGCAGCGAAATGACCCCGGGAATTCGGCCGCTGATCGCGGGCAACTGGAAGATGAACGGCAGTCAGAGGGAGGCGGCGCGTCTTGCCGACGCCTTGCGCGATGGCGTGGAGAGTGTGGACCTGCTGATCTGCCCACCCCATGTCCATCTGCACAAGGTTGCGACGCTGATGCTGGGCAGCCGTGTCGCCGTGGGAGGGCAGGATTGCCATGCGGCCCATCAAGGCGCGCATACGGGCGATGTCAGCGCGGCCATGCTTCGCGATGTGGGCGCCACCTTCGTGATCATCGGCCATTCAGAGCGGCGGATGAACCACGCCGAAAATGACTCGATTGTGCTGGCCAAGACGGAGGCCGCGCTTCAGGCCGGGCTGGTTCCCATCATCTGCGTGGGCGAGACCGAGGCCCAGCGCCTCGCGGGCCTGGCGGATTCGATCGTCGAAGGGCAGCTCGGCGGCTCCATTCCCTATGGCTTCATCACGGCCGGAGGTGTTGTCGCCTATGAGCCGGTCTGGGCCATCGGCACCGGCCGCATGCCGACCGAAAGCGACATCGCCGCCATGCATGCCAATATCCGCCATGCCCTGGTGGAACGCTTCGGCCCTTCGGCGCGTACGACACGGCTGCTGTACGGCGGCTCGGTCAAGCCTTCCAACGCCGCCGAGATCCTGGCCCTGCCGGAGGTGGATGGCGCCCTGGTTGGTGGCGCAAGTCTGGTCCCTGGGGATTTCCTCGCGATCGCCCAAGCAGTTCCCCAATAGGCGCGCGCCGGGCCTCCTAGCCAGCCCGGCCCGAGCAGGCTAGGACGTTGAGTATCATGTCCACCATTCTTCTCATCTTCTTTCTGCTGGTCACTCTTGCCCTGATCGGGGTCATCCTCGTTCAACGCAGTGAGGGCGGCGGCCTTGGCATCGGCTCCTCCCAGGGCATGGGCTCGTTTATGGGAGGCCGTGGGACGGCCAACCTGCTGACGCGCACCACGGCCATCCTGGGCACGATCTTCTTTGTCCTGGCGTTGACGCTCGCGCTGCTGGATCGTGGCACCTCCACCAACCGATCCATCCTCGATGCGCCGGCCCCGGTCATCACGCCCACGACCCCTGTTCTGCCGGCCGTGCCGACCAACTGATCAGGTCAGCCCATTTAAGGGGAATGGGGGGGGTGTGACACCGCCCCTTAAGTGGCTATGACGACCCCCCATGGCACGGTTCGTATTCATCACCGGTGGCGTGGTTTCCTCGCTTGGCAAGGGCATCGCGGCAGCGTCTCTGGGCGCTCTTCTTCAGGCGCGGGGCTATCGCGTTCGCCTCCGCAAGTTGGACCCCTATCTCAATGTTGATCCGGGGACGATGTCGCCTTACCAGCATGGTGAAGTCTTTGTAACCGATGACGGGGCCGAGACTGATCTCGATCTCGGCCATTACGAACGCTTCACCGGCGTCCATGCGAACAAGGCGGATAACTGGACAACGGGGCGGCTCTACTCCGAGGTGATCGCGAAGGAGCGCCGCGGCGATTACCTGGGGGCCACCGTCCAGGTCATCCCCCACATCACGGACGCCATCAAGGAAGCGGTGGTCGCGGATACCGATGATTACGACTTCATCCTGGTCGAGATCGGCGGCACGGTGGGCGACATCGAGTCGCTGCCTTTTCTGGAAGCCATCCGGCAACTGGCCAATGAACTCGGCCAGACGCGCAGCCTTTTCGTGCATCTGACACTGGTGCCTTACATTTCCTCGGCGGGTGAGTTGAAGACCAAGCCGACGCAGCATTCCGTGAAGGAATTGCTCAGTGTCGGCATCCAGCCGCAAATCCTGCTGTGCCGCTGCGACCGCAAGATCCCCGAAAATGAGCGCCGCAAGATCGCGCTTTTCTGCAATGTGCGGCCCGAGAGCGTGATCCCGGCCTATGATGCGAGCAGCATCTACGCCGTGCCTGGCAGCTACCACCGCGAGGGGCTGGACCGCGAGGTGCTGCGCCACTTCAACCTGTCCATCTATGGTGACCCCAACATGTCCGCCTGGGACCAGGTGGTGGAGCGCATCACCGCCGCGGAAGGCGAGGTCACCATTGCGGTCGTGGGCAAGTACACCGGCCTGCTGGATGCCTATAAGTCGCTGAACGAGGCGCTCGCGCATGGCGGCATCGCACACAAGATGCGCGTGAAGCTGGATTGGGTGGACAGCGAAATCTTCGAGCGCGAGGCGGGCGAGGTGACGCGCCGGCTTGACGGGGTGCATGGCATCCTCGTCCCTGGGGGCTTCGGTGAGCGTGGGACGAGCGGCAAGATTCAGGCGGTGCGTTTCGCGCGCGAGAAGAAGATTCCCTTCCTCGGGATATGCTTCGGCATGCAGATGGCCGTGATCGAGGCTGCGCGCAACCTGCTCGACATCCCGGCCGCCTCCAGCACCGAATTCGGCCCCTGCGCGGAGCCTGTGGTGGGCCTGATGACCGATTGGGCACGCGGCAATGCGCGAGAAACGCGCAAAGCCGATGGCGATCTGGGCGGCACCATGCGCCTGGGCGCCTATCCGGCCCTGCTGGCCGAGGATTCCCTTGTGCGTGGCGTCTATGGCGTCGCGCAGATCGAGGAACGCCACCGCCATCGCTTCGAGGTGAATGTCGCCTATCGCGAGCGGCTGGAGGCCGTGGGGCTGCGTTTCTCCGGCATGTCGCCCGATGCGGTGCTGCCTGAAATTGTTGAGTATCCGGACCATCCCTGGTTCATCGGCGTGCAGTTCCACCCTGAGCTGAAATCCAAGCCCTTCGCGCCGCATCCGCTGTTTGCCGGTTTCGTGGGTGCGGCAGTGCGCCAGGCGAGGCTCGTTTGATGGATGTGGCGATCCGCGACCTGGTGATTGGCCAGACCCGACCGCTGACTTTCATATGTGGCCCCTGCCAGATCGAAAGCCGCGCCCATGCGCTCGAAATGGCGGATGCAATCGCCGCGATGGCGCGCGATCTTGGCGTCGCGATGATCTACAAATCCAGCTTCGACAAGGCCAACCGCACGAGCGTGAAGGCCGCGCGCGGCATCGGCCTGGCCGAGGGGCTCGCAATCCTGGCCGACGTGCGCGAACGCACCGGGCTGCCGGTCCTGACGGATGTGCACACAGCCGAGCAATGCGCCCCCACGGCCGCAGCTGTGGACGTGTTGCAAATTCCGGCCTTCCTCTCGCGCCAGACTGATCTTCTCCTGGCTGCGGGCGAGACTGGGGCCGCGATCAATGTGAAGAAGGGCCAGTTTCTCGCCCCTTGGGACATGGTCAATGTTGCGGCCAAGATCGCGAGCACTGGCAATCAGCGCATCCTGCTGTGCGAGCGGGGCGCGAGCTTTGGCTATAATACGCTGGTAAGCGACATGCGTTCCCTGCCGATCATGGCGCAAACCGGCTACCCGGTAGTTTATGACGCAACGCACAGCGTGCAACAGCCGGGCGGGCAGGGTGGTTCCTCGGGCGGGCAGCGGGAATTCGCCCCGGTGCTGGCGCGGGCCGCCGTGGCCGTGGGTGTCGCCGCTGTCTTCATCGAATGCCACGAGAACCCGGATGCGGCACCGAGCGACGGGCCAAACATGATCCCTATGCGCGACATGCCGGCGCTGATCGCGCGGCTCAAGGCTTTCGACGCGCTGGCCAAGGGCTGAACAACGTTTTTCGCTTTCCCTTTTTACCCCGTGCTCCTGCATATCGCCTTCAGGCACACCATCTCGGTTTCGAAGCGGACCCCTTGTGGCCTTGACGCCGCGCCAACGCCCCCGACATCGCTCTCTGTCCGCCGGTAATGCCACTCGCGGGGTTCACTGGATTGCGCCTTCATGGATCAAACGCCCACACGCAATGACGTCAGTCCCAAAAGCTTGAACAGAGATATGAGCGATGCCGAAAGCCGCGCCATCTTCGAGCGCAGAACGAGACGCGGCGCTGTTCTGCTGCTGATTCTGGCCGCAGCGTTGACCGGGCTTGCCGTGGGTGCATCAGTTCGCTTCACCGGGTTTGCTGCGTTGATGACCGTATTCGCAGGCGGCGTCTGGTTCACCTATCGCGTGCTCGTCGCCCGTTGGGCAAGGTTTCGGAACGTGCCCATCAACAAGCTCAACCGGATGTGACGGTTCGCCGCGCGCAGCTTCAATGCGCCCCGGCGAAGGCCAGCATCATGGCATAGACTTCCTTCGTGACGCTGGAGAGGGTTCGCCCGAGTTCCTCCAGATCAGCCACCTGATCCACGCGCTTGTTGTATTTCTCCTGCTCGGCCGCCGAGAGAATGAAAGGAATGATACCGGTTGAGCGGGCGAGGCCGATCATGAGGGAATCATGCGGCTCGGGGATCTCGTCGCTCAGCAGCACAGACCTGAGCCGCGCGCGCACCTCGACGACGTCCAACTCGCCCTCGGGCGCCTTGGGATAGCGACGGTCCGGAAAGACCCAAAGGAAGCGTCCCTCCTCCTTCTTCAGGACCCCCTTCGCCACAAGGCGCTCCAGCGTCATGGATCGGAAATGATCGGCCTGGCGCCCCAGTTCGACGATCCAGTGGCGGCTGTCCTTCAGCCCCTTGCTGGTGGCGATCAGCGTCAACGCCTCATCGCTGACGGGATCGCCAGAGGGCTGGTGGCTCGTCACCATCAGCTTGCCAGGGTCCGTATCAATGCTGCCATCGAGGGAGAGCTGCATGAGGATCGCACTCGCCACGGCGTAGTCGCCGGCGGGCGGTGGCAGGCCGATCGGGCGGCCGGTTTTGTCATCCAGCAGGAGGAGGATGATTTCCTCGGGCATGGTGAGTTTCATGACACACGTCTCCAATGCGGGCCAATGGCCCCGCGTCGCGGCGCATTGTTGTTCGCCCGCAAGCGCCATGTCCAGCGCGACGATGTCACCGCCCATGGCACGTGATTTGCTTGCCTTTGTCCCAAGGTCGGGCGGTCCGGCGTTACACGAAAGGCATCTTTCTCATGGATATCGGCGTCTTC
>JBBRVI010000211.1:0-6382 GCA_038247025.1 Acetobacterales bacterium | reverse complement strand
CCGCCTGAGGCCCGAAAGGGGCCGTCAACGCCGATATCGAGGCAGTGGCGAGACGATCAAAGCCATCGCAGCGCGATCGGGCCTGCCAAACCAGCCGAGCCAACGATCCAACCGTCCAACCCGGGCCTGCTGTCCGCCGCACCGGAACCGATCGAGCCAACATCAGACGACGCCACCCCGACAGGCTGCTAGGCGGTTGTTTTTCGAGCATCTTTATCCGTTCAAATGATTCCATTTGAGGGGATGATACTCTAAGCTGCGCAAAACCACGGGAGATAACCACCATGCGCCGCCTTCTCCTCGCCGCCTGCGCGAGCTTTGCATGGGCCGGATTTGCCGCCGCCGCCTGCCCCTCGGACGAAGCGATCGAGGCGCTGTCGCGCTCGTTGCTGGCCAATACGCCTTCCCCCGCTCTCACCGGCATGACCAGCCTCGCGGACGGCCAATGCGGGCAGGAGAAGTTGGTTGGCCTGATGGTGCGACACTGGGGGCGTGCGGTCGGCTACAAGGTGGGGCTGACCAACCCAGCCGGGCAGCAGGTCTTTGGCATCCCCCATCCCGTGACCGGCACCATTTATGAGGCGACCGTCCGCCTGCGTTCGGGTGGTGAGGTTCCCGCCCGTTTCGGCGCCGTTTCGCTCGTGGAATCCGACCTCATGGTCCGCGTGCGAGACGAGGCGATCAACCAGGCGCGCACCCATCTGGATGTGCTGCGCAACCTAGATTTGGTTGTCCCCTTCATGGAGCTGCCCGATCTGGGTTTCACCGCGCGTCCTGACGGGCCGAACCTGCTGGCCAGCAATGTCGGCGCGCGCCTTGGCGTGCTGGGCGAGGGGATCGCCGTGCAGGTCACGGAGGAATTCGCGGCAAGGCTGGGCAGCATGACAGTGATCCTCTCCAGCGATCAGCGCGAATTGGCGCGGGCGCCGGGTACCGCGCTGCTGGGCCATCCGCTCAATGTCATTCCCTGGCTCGCGCAGGATCTGGCTTCGCGGGGCGAGCGGTTGCGGGTGGGGCAGCTCATCTCGCTGGGTGGGTTCTCGCCACTTTTCCCTGCCGAGCCGGGCCGCACCTATACCGTCACCTATGAGGGCTTGCTGGCCGCGCCTGTCACCGTGAGTGTTCGCACGAATTGAGCCATGGCCCCGGCAGGTATGGTGATGGGCGACGACAGCGCATCGGCCTTCTGGGGGGCAGCTTCAACCCGGGCCATGCCGGGCATGCGCATGTGGCCCTGGCTGCGCTGCGCGCACTCCAGCTGGACCAGGTCTGGCTGATGGTCTCGCCCGGCAATCCGCTCAAGCCGGCTCGGGGCATGGCGCCCTTCGCGGAGCGCCTGGCCAGTGCGCGCGCCGTGGCGGGTGACCGCCGCGTGATCGCAACGGGGATCGAGCAGGAACTGGGTTCTCGCTACACGCACCGCACACTGACGCTACTGCGCCAGCGATTTCCCCGCGCGCGCTTCGTGCTGATCCTGGGGGCGGATAATCTGACGCAGTTGCCGCGATGGCAACGTTGGCGCGATATCGTCCGGCACACGCCTCTGGCGGTTTTGCCGCGCCCGGGCTATAGTTGGAGAGCGTTGCGCGGGAAAGCGGCCAGCGTCCTTGCGCATCGGCGCCGGCGCGCACCCGCCCTGCAAGCTTCGCTCTGGACGAACGGCGCCCCCTGGTGCTTTGTGCCTGCTGGGGAGCGCGCGATTTCTGCCACTGCCATCCGGGCAGTCCGAATCGAGGCGGACCCCCACGAATAAGTTAGAGAGACCCAGCGCATGGCGCGGACACCAGACGACACCAAACGACCCGGCCGCAAGGCGCCCCTCCGCGCTGCTGGAAAGCCGCTCGACGCCAGGGCGCCCGTGCGTTCCCCCGCCGCGCGCGAAAAAGCGCCCGCGCGCAGTGGCGCTGCTGCCGTTGAGAGACCTGCGCCGCGTGCTCGCTCTGCGGCACCTCGCGACGAAGCGCCGCCGCGCAGTCGTGCGGCTGGTGCTGAGAGACCTGCGCCGCGTGCTCGCTCTGCGGCACCTCGCGACGAAGCGCCGCCGCGCAGTCGTGCCGCTGCGGAGAGGCCAGCGCGTGTCCGTTCCGCTCCGCCGCGTGAGGAGGCTCCTCAACGCTCGCGCGCCGCTGCTGCAAAGCCGGCACCGCGTTCGCGTTCCTCGGCACCTCGCGACGAAGCGCCGCCACGCAGCCGTGCCGCTGCGGAGAGGCCAGCACGTGTCCGTTCCGCTCCGCCGCGTGAGAAGGCTCCCCAACGCTCGCGTGCCGCTTCCGCAAAGCCTGCGCCGCGTGCTCGCACCGCCGTTCCACGGGACGAAGCGCCGCCACGCAGCCGCGCCGTCGCCGAGAGGCCCGCGCCGCGCACGCGCTCTGGCGCTCCCCGCTCTGGCGCTCCCCGCTCTGGCGCTCCCGGCTCTGGTGCTCCCGGCTCTGGTGCTCCCGGCTCTGGTGCTCCCGGCTCTGGCGGCCCCGGCTCTGGCGGCCCCGGCTCTGGCGGCCCCCGCTCTGGCGTTCCCCGCTCTGGCGTTCCCCGCTCTGGCGCTCCCCGCTCTGGCGCTCCCCGCTCTGGCGCTCCCGCTTCTGGGGCTCCTCGCGGAGAAGCGCCACCGCGCACTCGCCGCCCCGCTGAGCCCGCTTCGCCCCAACTCTCGGAGAAGCCGCGCCCCCGCGCCACCACTGCCACCCTCCGCGCCCAGCCCAAAGTTACCATCACGCCCGCCCCGAAACGTGCCGCTGCGGCCAAGCCACGCCGCTCGGCGAAGACTGATCCTCTGCGCCTGGACCGCTTGGTGGAAGCCGCCCGCAAGAGCCTGGATGACGACAAGGCCGAGGATATCGTGATCCTCGATGTCACCAACCGTGCCAGCTATGCGGACCGCCTCATCATCGCGACCGGCCAGGTGGACCGGCAGATTCAGGCCATGGCCGCGCATCTGACCGCCGCTTTGGCCGATGAGGGCATGCGTCTGCGCCGGGACTCCATCCAGACCAGCGAGGAATGGGTGCTGATTGATGCGGGCGACCTCATCATTCACCTCTTCAAGCCGGAATCGCGCCTGAAGTTCGATCTGGAGAAGATGTGGGGTCCTGACAGCCCCTTGGGCGAATCCGGCCCTGGCGAGCAATCGCCGATTTGAAAGCCCCCGCTTGAGAGCCCCCGCTTGAAAGCACGCCTGATCACGGTCGGGCGCTTCAAATCCGGCGCCGAGGGCGCGCTTTTCGCGCAATACAATGCTCGCCTGCGCCCGCCGCTCGTCCTCACGGAATTGCCCGAAGCCACGGGCAGCCCAGCCGAGGCGCGCAGGCGGGAAGGAGCCACGATCCTCGCCGCCCTGCCGGCCAGCGCTCTTCTGATCGCGTTGGACCTTGGCGCCACGGCACCGAGCAGCGAAACGCTTGCCACCCTCACCACCCGCTGGGAGGCGGCGGCGCGGCCCCTCTGCTTCGCCATCGGCGGTGCGGAAGGGCTGGATGAGGCAGTGACCAAGCGCGCGGATGATCGCCTTTCGCTCGGGCCATTGACCTGGCCGCATCTTCTGGTCCGCGCGCTGCTGGCCGAGCAGTTGTTCCGGGCGCAGTGCATTCGCACCAACCACCCCTATCACCGCGCCTGGCGGCCCATATAAGACGGATGGCGCTGCCTCCGAGTTTCCTCGATGAATTGCGAGCCCGCACCCCGATGCCGGGGCTCGTCGGCCGGCGCGTGCGCCTTTCGAAATCGGGCCGGAACTGGAAGGGCCTCTGCCCGTTTCACAACGAGAAATCCCCCTCCTTCTACGTCTATGACGACAGCTTCCATTGCTTTGGCTGCGGTGCCCATGGCGATGCCTTCGCCTTCATCATGCGCGCCGAGGGCGGCGGCTTCATGGACGCGGTGGAGCGCCTCGCTGGCGAGGCGGGGCTCGAAGTCCCCAAGCCCACCCCCGAAGCCGCCGCCCGCGAACGTCGTGCCAAGGACCTGCACGGCGTGCTCCAGGCGGCCGAAGCTGCCTATGCAAAGCGTCTGCGCAGTGCCGAAGGCCGCGAGGCGCTTGATTACCTGAAGGGTCGCGGCCTGACCGAGGAGACCATCACCCGCTTCAACCTGGGCTGGTCGGGCGCGGGGCGTGGGGCGCTTCTGGCCGAACTCCGCCCCGAAGGGATCGAGCAGGGCCAACTCATCGAAGCCGGTCTGATGCAGGAGCGCGACGAGGGCCGCGTGGTGGACCTGTTTTTCAACCGCGTCATGTTCCCCATCCGAGACCGGCGCGGCCGCACCATCAGCTTCGGCGGGCGCATCCTGGGCGATGGCCAACCCAAATATGTGAACGGCCCCGAGACGGAGCTGTTTTCGAAGCGCCGCCAACTCTACGGCCTCGACCTTGCTCGGGAGGGTGTGTTTCGCGGCGCCCAGCTTCTGGTGGCCGAGGGCTATATGGACGTGATCGCGTTGCATCAGGCGGGGTTCACGGGTGCGGTCGCGCCGCTGGGGACCGCACTCACCGAGGAGCAGGTCCAGGCGCTCTGGCAGGTGAGCCCCGAGCCTGTGCTTTGCTTCGATGGTGATGCCGCCGGCACCCGCGCGGCCGCCCGCACGGCCGAGCTGGCGCTGCCCTTCCTGGCACCCGAACGCTCGCTGCGCTTTGTCACGCTGCCCGCCGGCGAGGACCCCGATACGCTGATCCGCCAAAAGGGACCGCGGGGCTTCCAGGCGCTGCTGGACGCTTCGCAGCCGCTTTCGGAAGCGCTGTTCTCGCTCATTGTTGGTGGCAAGCTTCCTGAAGCGCCGGAGGGGCGAGCCGCGTTGCGCAACCGGCTGGCTTCCGTCGCGGGCACCATCCCCGACAAGGCGCTGGCTTCGGAGTTCAGATCCTCGTTCCTCAACCGCTTCTTTGCCTTGTCCCGCAGTCCAAACCGGCGCGCCGCCCCCCGCCACCCCCGCCCAGGCCCAGATCCGCAAGCCATTCGCACCGAACGCGCCCGCATCATCCTCGCCATCTGCATCCACCATCCCCAGCTTTTGCGGGATATGGAGGAGCCGCTCGCCCTACTCGATTTGCCCGATGGACCCCCAAGGCAGGTGAGGGATGCGCTTTTGCAATGGATCCAGGCCGGTCCGCGCCTTGACTCGGGAGAGTTGATCGCCCACCTCGGAGAATGCGGGGATGCATCTCTCGTGCGATGGGTGTTGCGGCCCTCAGGCTTGCCGATGGAGGCAGGCCCCGAGGCGCAGCCAAAAGAAGCAGTGGATGCATTCTGGCAATTCTTTGGCTTCCTCCGGGGCGAGGCAGAGCTGGTCGAGGATGCTCGGGCAGCGCAATCGGCGTTTGCGGTGACCAATGAAGTTGCTGCGCTGACCCGATTGATCCGCTTCACCGCAGCGCTCGAAGCACTGCGGCGAGGGGAGGTCGGTGAGGATGAAGAATTTTAGCGGGCCGTTGTCGCGGCGCCGCATGGGTTGGGGGGGCAATTTCTCCCCGGGGGCCAGGATCTTCTGATCAAGGCCCTTTTGATGAGGATGGAGCACCGCATGGCGACGAAGACGGCTAATGGCAGCGAGACGGCTGAGGCCCGCGAAGATGCGGTCGAGGGCGTCCTGCTCGACATCACTTCCGCCGCCGTCAAGAAGCTGATCGTCCGTGGCAAGGAGCGGGGCTACGTCACCTATGACGAAGTCAACGCCGCCATGCCGCAGGAGCAGGTCAGCAGCGAATTCATAGAGGACACGCTCTCGTCCCTTTCGGAAGCCGGCATCAATGTCGTCGAGGCCGAGGAGAGCGAGGATAGCGAGGCCAAACCCGCCAAGTCGGAAGACGGTGAGGAGAAGGAAGAGGAAGAGAGCGGCGGCAATGTGGACGAGGAAACCCTCGGCCGCACCGATGACCCCGTGCGCATGTATCTTCGCGAGATGGGCAGCGTGGAACTCCTCTCGCGCGAGGGCGAGATCGCCATTGCCAAGCGGATAGAAGCCGGCCGCGACATGATGATCGAGGGTTTGTGCGAAAGCCCGCTGACCTTCAAGGCCATCGTTGCCTGGCATGATGCTGTGAAGGCCACGCCGCCGCGCATGCTGCTGCGTGACGTGATTGACCTCGAAGCCACCAACACCGCCGATACGCCAGAGGGCACGCCCGCCGAGCCCGAGGAATTCGAGGAAGGCGAGGAAGGCGAGGGCATGGGCCTTTCGCTCTCGGCGCTGGAGGAAAAGCTCAAGCCCGATGTGCTCGCCAATTTCGAGGCCATCGAAGTCATCCTCACCAAGCTGAACAAGCTCTCCACCAAGCGCATGGACCTCTATACCTCCGGCGAGGAGCTGATCGGCAAGAGCGAGAAGACCTATGAGAAGCTGCGCCAGGAGCTGGTTCAACTCGTCCAGAAGGTGCATCTGCACAACAACCGCATTG
>JBBRVI010000210.1:0-6441 GCA_038247025.1 Acetobacterales bacterium | reverse complement strand
GGTGGACCGCGTGCCTTCCATCCAGGCCCGCTCGGTCATTGCGGCGATGGATGAGCACCGCCTCCGGTGGATGCTGGCGCTTCTGCACCGCGAGAACCGCATCAGCGATACGGCCATCATCGGCAATCTGATGAGCAGCACGGGCTTCCTGGCCAATACCTCCATCCTGATCCTCGCCGGGCTGGTGGCGCTGATGGGCGCGCCCGATCTGGGCAACCGCGTCCTCGCCGCCCTGCCATTTGCCGACCCGCCCAGCAGCGACTTCGCCTGGGAGGTGCGGATCGCGCTGATGGTCTTCATCTTCATGCGCGCATTTTTCGAGCTGACCTGGGCGCTGCGCCAGTTCAACTACTGCTCCATCGTGGTAGGCGGCATCGGCATGGGCGATGCCTGCACCCACCAGGCCGAAATGGCGGCCAAGGTCGCCAACCGCGCCGCCCGGCATTTCAACTCGGGGCTGCGCGCCTATTATTTCGGCCTGGCCGCACTTGCCTGGATCGTCCATCCTGTCGCGCTCATCGCCGCCTCGCTCCTGGTGCTGCGGGAATTGCACCGCCGCGAATTCCGCTCGGCCGTGCGGGAGGTACTGCAAGGCTAAGCCCTTGCATCGGGATCGCCAAAGCGGCATATGGAGGCCTTCCACACCATCCAATCATATGGGAGGTGGCCTTTCGGGGCCGCCCTTTCGGCATTTGACCATCGAGAGACCACGCCACGAAGGGCTCGACGCCCGCATAGCCGATCTGGTGGCCCCCACCCTTGAGCATATGGGCTACGAGCTCGTGCGGGTGCAAATCAGCGGCAAGGAAAAGCCGACCGTCCAGATCATGGCCGACCGCGCCGATGGCGCCGCCTTCACTGTGGAGGATTGCACGGGAATCAGCCACGCGGTGGGCGCCGTCCTCGATGTGGCGGACCCCATCAAGGCGGAGTGGATGCTGGAAGTCTCCTCACCGGGGATTGACCGCCCCCTGACGCGCGCGAAGGACTGGAACACCTATGTCGGCCATGTCGCCCAGGTTGAGATGCTGATCCCCATAGAGGGTCGCAAGCGCTTTCGTGGCGTAGTCCTCGGCGCCGATGCCGAGCAGGGCCGGCTTCGCCTGGATGAAGGCCCCGAGATTTCACTCCCGCGCGACCAGATGCGCCGCGCGAAACTTGTCCTCACCGATGAACTTATCGCGGCAACAGCTGCGAAAGAAGGAAACTGAGTCATGGCTCTGGATGCCACCGCACCACGTCCGGAATTCCTGATCGTGGCCGAAGCCGTCGCGCGCGAGAAGATGATCGAGAAGGAAGAGGTTCTCGAAGCCATGGAACTCGCCATGGGCAAGGCAGGCCGCCAGACCTACGGCATCAACAAGGACATCCGCGCCGAGATTGACCGCAAGAATGGCGCCGTGAAGCTTTCCCGCTGGACGCTCGTTGTTGCCGATGACGCGCTGGAGGACGAGGAGACGCAGATTCCACTGCGAATCGCCATCAAGGTGAAGCCGGGCATCGCCGAGGGCGAATACATCATTGATCCGCTGCCTCCCGTGGATTTCGGCCGCATTGGTGCTCAGACCGCCAAGCAGGTGATCGTACAGCGCGTGCGCGAGGTGGAGCGCAAAAAGCAGTTTGACGAATACAAGGACCGCGTGGGCGAGATCATCAACGGCACGGTCAAGCGCACGGAATACGGCAACCTCATGGTGGAGCTCGGCAAGGCTGAGGCATTGCTGCGTCGCGACGAGACCATCCCGCGCGAGGCCTTCAAGAATGGCGATCGCGTGCGCGCCTATATCTACGATGTACGCGAGGAACCCCGCGGCCCGCAAATTTTCCTCTCCCGCACGCATCCAGGCTTCCTGGCCAAGCTCTTCGCGCAGGAAGTGCCCGAGATCTACGACGGTATAATCGAGATCAAGGCCGTGGCGCGAGACCCCGGCTCGCGCGCCAAGATGGCCGTGATCAGCCGGGATTCCAGCATTGATCCGGTCGGCGCCTGCGTGGGCATGCGCGGTTCGCGCGTGCAGGCGGTGGTTGCGGAATTGCAGGGGGAGAAGATTGATATCATCCCCTGGAGCTCAGACATCGCGACCTTCATCGTGAACGCGATGGCGCCGGCGGAAGTCGCCAAGGTTTTGCTCGATGATGAGAGCAAGCGCGTGGAAGTGGTGGTGCCCGATGAGCAGCTTTCGCTGGCCATCGGCCGGCGCGGGCAGAATGTGCGCCTCGCTTCACAGCTGACGCGATACGACATTGATATCATGACCGAGGCGGGCGAGAGCGAACGCCGCCAGGAAGATTTCAACAAGCGCAGTGCCCTCTTTGTCGAAGCGCTCGATGTGGACGACATGATCGCTGGCCTGTTGGTGACCGAAGGCTATTCGACCATCGAGGAAATCATTGACACGGACGACGAGGAACTCGCTGGCATCGAAGGCTTCGACGAAGCCATCGCCACGGAGTTGAAGCGCCGCGGCATGGCCTTCCTTGAACTGAAGGATGCGGAGTTCGAGGCCCGGCGCGTGGAGCTGGGTGTCGAAGACGCGATCGCTGAGATCGGTACCTTCACCTCCGCCATGCTGGTGACGCTGGGCGAGGCGGGGGTGAAGACCTTGGACGACCTGGCCGATCTGGCCGCCGATGAATTGATCGAGGTCCTTGGCGCTGAACTCATGGATGAGGAGACGGCCAATGCCGTCATCATGGCCGCACGCGCCCATTGGTTCGATGAAGAAGGGGAAGCCGCCGCTGGCTAACCCCGCAACGCTGGAAGCCGCCGCATTGCTGCCCGATGACGCGATCGCGCGTGAGCGCGGGCCGCTTCGGCGCTGTATCGTCACGCGTCAAACCTTGCCGAAGGAGCAGATGATGCGTTTTGTCATCGGCCCCATGCGCGAGTTGGTGCCCGATCCGGGTGGACGGCTGCCGGGCAGAGGACTATGGTTGAGGGCGCAGGATGAAGTGCTGCGAAAGGCGCTGAAGCAGAATGCATTTGCCAAGGCCGCACGGGGCTCCGTACTGATCCCAAGCGACCTTGCCGCACTCATCGTTTCTGGCCTGCGACAACGTGTGCTGGATTTTCTTGGCTTTGCCCGGCGAAGTGGCGAAGCGGTATCTGGCCGGGAAGCCGTACTGGACTGGTTTCGCCACGACAAGGTGGCGTTGCTGATCCAGGCCTCGGATGGCAGCCCAGCCGAAAGAAGCCGACTGACTGGCGGGCGAGAATGGCCGGTTCTGACCCCGCTGACGGCCGCGGAGTTGGGTGGAGTTTTTGGAAGGGAGCGCGCGGTTCACGTGGCGGTCTCTCCAGGTCGGATGGTTTCCTCGCTGCAGGCGGAAACGGCACGTTTGGCCGGGTTCGCGGTGGTTTGAGGGTGAAGGATTGAGTTCGGAACGACGAATGAGCGACCAGAACGAACAGGATGCGGCCAAGAGCCGATTGAGTCTTCGCCCGGCAGGCCGGCTGGAAATGGGCAAGACGGTGGACGCAGGCAGCGTTCGCCAGAGCTTCAGCCATGGCCGCAGCAAGGTCGTTCAGGTCGAGGTGGTGAAAAAGCGCGCGCCAGGCTCAGGCGCGCCAGCCCCCACGCTGCGGGCACCCATCGCCCCGGCGCGGCCAGGGCTGCCGCGCACGCCCGGAGGGACTGCCCCGGTTGCGCCATCGGTCGCGCCATCGGTCGGTGCCAGCCCAGCCCCGCCCGCAAGCCCGCCCGCGAATTCGCCTGGAACCCAGGCTGCGGCTCCGGCTGCAACCCCGGCTCCAAATCCGCGTGGGGCCGTTCCGCCAGCCCAGGTTGGCGCTCAGCCCGCGAGCGTTCCCCGCCCTGCGCCGACGCGCGGTCCCACGGCGCCCTCGGGCCGCCCGTTGACTTCCGGCGAGATGGCCACGCGCCAACGCGTGCTGGAGGAACAGCGCCGCGTCGAGGCCTCACGCGAGCGTGAACAACGCGAGCAACAGGCGCTCATGGTGCGCAGCGCCGCCGAAGAATCGGCCCGTCGCGCCGAGGAAGACGCTCGCCAGCGTGACGAAGACGAGGCCGTGGCCCGCGCCGCAGCAGGGCAGGCTCGCCAGGCCGCACGAGAGGCCGAGGCAAATCCGCCAGCACCCGCCGCTCCCGTGGCAGTCAAAGCAGTACCTCCGCCCGAGGCCGAGCCTGCCCGACCCGCCGCAGCGCGTGTGACACCTTTGGCCGCCCGCGCCGTCGCCGGGCCGGCCGTACGTCCTTCCACCTCACCGCCTTCCGGCCCATCGGCCAAGCTCTCCCTCAACCCCCGCGCGCGCGGCGAGGAAGAAGATGACCGCCGCGGGCCGGTACGCCGCCCTGGTGGCGCACCTGGCGGCGTGAAGCGGCCCATGCCCGCGCCCGTCAAGAAGGCCCCCCTCGTGCTGGGCCGGCGCGAAGGCCGCATTGACGTCGCCGCCGCCATGGATGGCGAGGATGAGCGCAGCCGCTCGATGGCCTCGGTCCGCCGCGCCCGCGAACGTGAGCGCCGTCAGGCCGAACTGCAGCGTTTGCGGGCCGGCCAGGAGCGGGTCGTTCGTGACGTCGTGATCCCTGAGACCATCTCGGTCCAGGAGCTCGCCAACCGCATGGCCGCCCGTGGTGGCGAGGTTGTGAAGGCGCTGTTCCGAATGGGCGTGATGGCGACACTCACACAATCCATTGACGCCGACACAGCGGAACTGGTGGCGCAGGAATTCGGCCACCGTGTGAAGCGCGTGGCGGAAGATGACGTCGAACTCGGCCTTGAAGGCGTGGTGGACGAGGATGAGGCGCTGGTTTCGCGCCCGCCCGTCGTCACCATCATGGGCCATGTGGACCACGGCAAGACTTCGCTGCTGGATGCGCTGCGCAAAACCGATGTGGCAGGCCGCGAGGCCGGCGGCATCACGCAGCACATCGGCGCGTATCAGGTGGAGACCCCGCAGGGCCGCGTCACCTTCATTGACACGCCGGGCCACGAGGCCTTCACGGCCATGCGCGCCCGTGGCGCTGGTGTGACCGACATGGTCGTTCTGGTTGTCGCCGCGGATGACGGCGTGATGCCGCAGACCATCGAAGCCATCAAGCATGCCCGCGCGGCGGATGTTCCGCTGATCGTGGCCGTCAACAAGATTGACAAGCCCGGCATCAATCTCGACCGCGTCCGGCAGGAGCTTCTGCAGCACGAGATCGTGGTGGAAAGCCTGGGTGGCGACACGCAGGAAATCCAGGTTTCGGCCACCAAGGGCACGAATCTGGACAAGCTTCTGGAAGGCATCCTGCTTCAGGCGGAAATCCTGGATCTGCGTGCCAATCCCGATCGTCCGGGCGAGGGCACCGTGATCGAGAGCAAGCTCGACCGCGGCCGTGGTCCTGTGGCCACTGTGCTAGTCCAGAAGGGCACGCTCAAGCAGGGCGACCTTGTTGTGGCGGGCGCTGAATGGGGCCGGGTGCGGGCTCTGGTGGATAATCTCGGCAAGCCGGTGAAAACCGCCGGGCCGTCGGTTCCAGTGGAAATCCTCGGCCTATCGGGCGTGCCTTCGGCGGGTGAGAATTTCGTTGCCGTCGAGAGTGAAACTCAGGCGCGTGAAGTCAGCGAATTCCGTCAGCGTCGTGCGCGGGACAAGGTGGCGGCCGCACTCGGTGCCGGCCGTGGCACATTGAATGACATGCTGGCGCGCATCCAGGCGGGCGAGCAGAAGGAAGTGGCCGTCGTGGTCAAGGCCGACGTGCAGGGCTCGGCCGAGGCGATCAACGTCACTCTTGGCAAGCTCGGCAATGAGGAGGTGCGCATCCGCGTGCTGCACTCGGCCGTGGGTCAGATCACCGAGAGCGACATCCAGCTCGCCAAGGCGTCCAACGCCGTAGTCGTCGCCTTCAACGTCCGCGCCACCACCCAGGCGCGTGAGATGGCGCAGCGCGATGGCGTGGATATCCGCTACTACTCGATCATCTACCAGGTGTCGGACGATATCGAGGCGATCTTCAAGTCGCGCCTCGCCCCCGTTCAGCGCGAGACCTTCATTGGCTACGCGCAGATCCTTCAGGTCTTCGAGGTCAAGCGCCTCGGCAATGTGGCCGGCTGCCGCATCACCGAGGGCGTGGTCAAGCGCGGCTGCGGCGTGCGCCTGCTGCGCGAGGGCATCGTCGTCCATGAGGGCGAGCTCAGCACGCTGCGCCGCTTCAAGGATGACGTGAAGGAAGTGATCAACGGCTACGAATGCGGCATGGGCTTCAGGAATTACGATGACATCCGCGTGGGTGATCAGATCGAGTGCTTCGAGGTCGAGACCGTCGCGGCCGCCTGATTGGGTGCTGTTCTGAGATTGGGGCGCGGTGGGGCAGCCCGCCGCGCCCTTTGCTTTTCGAGAGAATGAGAGATGGCCAAGCGCCACAATGAGAACCCCGGCGCGCCGAGCCAGCGCCAGCTTCGCGTCGCCGAGGAAATCCGCCACGCCCTGGCGGC
>JBBRVI010000209.1:0-6470 GCA_038247025.1 Acetobacterales bacterium | reverse complement strand
TCCAGCGGCCCGAGCCCCGAGACGTACAAAGTCGGCCCATGGCGCACCGCCATGGAGAAGGGTGGGAAGGGGCGTCCGGTCGTGGGTGTGGCATGGCGGGTGATGGGCAGCATGGTGTCGGTTCCTCTGGCTTGTCGGCGCGAAATCCTGGCCTATCCTGCACCTGTCTCAACAGGAGTGCAGCATGGCGCAGGTGGATACGGACCGATTCGTTCAGGACCTCAACGAGCTTCGCAAGATCGGTGAGTTCAAGACGGGCGTGCATCGGCCCACCTTCTCGCCCGAGGATATGGAAAGCCGCCGCTGGCTGATGGAGCGCATGCGCGAATGTGGGCTTGAGGCCTCCATCGACGGTATCGGCAACGTCTTCGGCCGCCACCCCGGGCCTGGTCCGCATCTATTGGTCGGTTCGCATATCGAGAGCCAGAATCAAGCCGGTTGGCTGGATGGCGCGCTAGGCGTGATGGCCGGCGTGGCGCTCGCCCGTTCGGGCCTGCCGGTGGATGTCGTCGCCTTCGCCGATGAGGAGGGCCATTACGGCAGCTTCATCGGCAGCCGCTCGCTTCTGGGCATCCTGGAGGAGAGCGAAATCGGCAGCCTGAAGAACCGCTATCACGGCAAGCCCCTGCGCGATGCGCTGCGCGAAGCTGGCCTGGAAGGCGTGGCCCGCCCCAAGCTCGACCCCACGCGCTACAAGGGGTTTTTCGAGATGCATATCGAGCAGGGGACGCAGCTCGAATCGCAGGGGCTGCGCGCGGGCGTGGTGACGGGCATTGTCGCCATCTGGCAGTTCCGTATCACCATCGAAGGCATGCAGGACCATGCGGGCGGCACCACCATGGCCGAACGCCGCGATGCGGGGCTGACGGCGGTGCGCATGCTCTCCCGCATTGACCGCGAATTCCCCATGCTCTGCGGCCCGCGCACGGTCTGGACCTGCGGGCGCATCGCGCTGGACCCTGGCGCGCCCTCCATCATTCCCGGCGCCGCGGAGGTGCTGTTCCAGATCCGCGACATCAACACCGAAGTGCTTGAGCGCCTGGAGCAATGCATGCGCCAGGTGGTGCAGGAGATGAACCGCACCGAGCGCACCGTCACGACGGTCGAGGTGATGAGCCGCAGCAAGCCCGCCCTGTGCGACGCCAAGATGCAGGCGGCGTTGGCCGAAGCCGCCACGCGCCACGCCAATGGCCAGTGGCAGCACATGTCCAGCGGTGCGGGCCATGACGCGCAATACTTGGCGCGCATCATGCCGGCAGCCATGCTGTTCACGCCCTCCATCAACGGGATCAGCCATCACTGGGCGGAGGATACGAAGGAGGAGGATCTGGCGCTGAACATCCGCATCATGGCCGATGCGGCGGAGGCCTTCCTGCGTGGCTGAGGTAGATACCGCCCGCTTCCTCGCGGACCTCAACGCGCTGCGAAAGATCGGGGAATTCAAGACCGGCGTACACCGCCCGACCTATACGCCGCAGGACATGCAAAGCCGCCGCTGGCTGATGGAGCGCCTGGCGGAAGTGGGCCTTGAACCCAGCATGGATGGCATCGGCAATGTGATCGGCCGCCATCCTGGCCCAGGCCCGCATCTCCTGGTGGGCAGCCATCTGGAGACGCAGAACGAGGCCGGTTGGCTGGATGGCGCGCTGGGCGTGCTGGCGGGGCTCGCCTTGGCACGCGCGGGGCTGCCGGTGGACGTCGTCGCCTTCGCCGATGAGGAGGGGCATTACGGCACCTTCCTGGGCAGCCGCAGCCTGATCGGTGATGTGAGCGAGGCGCAGATGGATGAGGCGCATCACAACCTCGATGGCAAACCCCTGCGCGTGGCGCTGCGCGAGGCGGGGCTGGAAGGCATCGCGCGCGCACGGGTGGACCCTGGCCGCTACAAAGGGTTTTTTGAGCTGCATATCGAGCAGGGCACGCAGCTCGAACAGGCCGGGCTGCGCAGCGGCGTGGTCACCGGCATTGTGGGCTTCCGCTATTTCCGCATCACCGCGATCGGCCAGCAGGACCACACGGGTGCGACCACCATGGCCGAGCGGCGCGATGCCGGCGTGGCCGCGATGCGCGTGCTCAGCGCCATCGAGGAGCGCTTCCCCATGCATGTGGGCGAGCGCTCGGTCTGGACCTGTGGGCGCATCATCCTGGAGCCGAACGCGCCGCACATCATCCCCGGCCGCGCGGAGGTGATCTTCCAGTTCCGCGACATCTCGGATGCGGTGATGGACCGACTGGAGGAACTCCTCACGCGCATCGTGCAGGAGGTCGGGCGGCGGGATCGCTGCACGCTCAGCCTGGAATGCCTCAACCGCTCACCGCCCGCGCCCGCCCACCCGGCGATGCATGCGGCGTTGATGGGGGCGGCGGCGAAGCACGCCAATGGCCAATGGCAGCCCATGCCGAGTGGGGCGATCCATGACGCGCAGATCATGGCGAAGATCATGCCGACGGCGATGCTCTTCACGCCCTCGATCGGCGGGATCAGCCATCACTGGGCGGAGGATACGAAGGAGGAGGATCTGGCGCTGGCCCTGCGCATCCTGGCGGATGCGGCGGAGCGTTACCTGGCCGCATAGGCCAGATGCGCGCGCCAGCCGCCGCGTGCGGTGATCTCGGGCGCGCAGGCCACGCCCTCGCTCTCGGCCTGGAAGCCCAGCATTGTGCTGCCATCGCTGAGCGTCACGCGCCCAAAGCCGAGTGGCGGCGGGATCGCGGCGAGGAAGGGGCCGATCTGCGCCGACGGCAGCACCCAGATTTCGCCGAGGATCGCCGCACCGCCGCTCGCCGCGCGAATCATGCCGGGGCGGTTGCCGAGGTCAAATAGCCGGTAAGTGGGCGCGGTGCTGGCCGCTCGGAGAAAGCGCCCACCAAAGCCGCGCACCTGGCCGTTGAGGGGCAGGCCTGACATATGCGCGCCGATGCAGAACAGCCCCAGCTCATCGGATGCGAGTTCAGCCGGAATCAGGCCGCTTCCCGCCGCGTGATGCATTGCCGCACCCATCCCCGCGAGGCGCCCCTCGCTAAAGGCCGGGCCGACGAGGGTGACGCCAGCGGGCACTCCATCGGCGGTGAATCCGGATGGGACGGCCAGCGCCGCCAGATCGCAAAGGTTCACGAAATTCGTGTAGGTGCCGAGCCGGCTATTGGCCGCGATGGGCTCGGCCGCCAGCATGGCGAGCGTGGGGACGCCGGGGCAGGTGGGCAGCAGCAGCGCGTCGCAGCCGGCAAACAGGTTCCGCGCCAGCAGCCGCGCCTCGGCGGCGGCGTGGAAATCATCGAAGGCATCCACGGCGAGCCGCCCCAGGCCGCCTTCCAGGATGCCCCGCGTGACCGGATGCAGCGATGCGGGGCGCTGCGTCACCCATTCGCGCAGCGCCGAGGTGCGCTCGGCCACCCAGGCACCGTCGTACAGCCGGCGCGCGACGTCGAGGAAGGGCGCGATATCCACACGCGTGATGCTGGCCCCCATCGCCTCCGCGCGGGCCACGGCGCCGGCAAAGAGCGCGGCGTCATCGGGCGTGTCGAACAGGAGTTGCGCCTCTTGCGGCACGGCCAGGCGCCATGCGGGCGGCGCGGCTTCCATCGCGCGCCAGCCGGGCGGCGCGGCGCGGCTATAGGGATCGGCCGCGTCGGGACCGGCGGCGACTTCCAGAACAGCGGAGACATCGGCCACGCTTTGCGCGAAGATGGAAATGCAGTCGAGCGAGCGGCAGGCGGGCACGGCCCCACGCGTCGGGATCAGCCCCAGGCTCGGCTTGAGGCCCACGATATTCTGCGCGGCGGCGGGAATACGGCCCGAGCCTGCCGTATCCGTCCCAAAGCTGAACGCCGCAATGCCGGCGGCCACCGCCGTTGCTGAACCGCTGGAGGAACCGCCGGGAATAAGGTCGGCCCGCAGCGCGTTGCGTGGCGTGCCATAGGGGCTGCGCGTGCCGTTCAGCCCTGTGGCGAACTGGTCGAGATTCACCTTGCCCAGCAGCAGGGCGCCAGCCGCCAGAAGCCGCGCGACGGCTGGCGCATCCTCGGTGGCGACGCGAGAAAAATCGGGGCAGCCGGCCGTGGTGGGCAGCCCGGCCACGTCGATATTGTCCTTCACGACGAAGGGAATGCCGTGCAGCGGGCCGGCCGGCAGCGCAGCGGCGCGGGCCAGCAATGTCTCGCGTGGGATGGCGGTGATGAACAGCGCCGGGTCGTCGAAGGCCGCGACGCGCCGCAGCGCTTCCTCCGCGACGGCCACGGCCGAGCCGCCCGCCGAGTAGAAGGCGCGCAGCGCCTCCAGGGTGAAGGCGGGCAGCGTCACCGCAGAAGTTCGGCGGCCAGGCGCAGCAGAGCGCCGTCAGGCTGGCGCAGCGCTTCCAGCACGCGGAAATGATCCGCGCCGGGGATCGGAACAAGTGGGCCGGGCGCCTGCGCCTCGGCGCGCAGACGGTGGAAATCGCGCGATTGGCGGCAAAGCTCCGGTAATTCAGTCCCGCCATAGACGATGGCCATGGGCTTTTGCACCACCGGCCGCCGAATGGGCGAGAGGCTCATGATCTCCTCATCCGTCAGCTTGAGGGCAGCGTTCAGATAGGTGTCGCGGATCGGGCCAAGCTCAAACACGCCGGAGATGGCAATCGCCGCCGTCACCGCCGGATGCTCCGCGCCCAGCGCGGTGAGATGGCCGCCCGCACTCCAGCCCGTGAGCACGATGGGGCCGCCCATGCCATATTTGGGCCCCTCGGCCGAGAGCCAGTCCAGGGCCGCGTGGATCTGATAGGCGATGCGCGTCATCGTCACTTCGGGGCAAAGACTGTAGCCGCAAATCGCCATGTTCCAACCCTTGGCCAGCGCGCCTTCCGCCATGGCCGCGAAATCCTCACGCCGGTTGCGCTGCCAGTAGCCGCCATGGATGAAGACGATCGTGGGCTCCGCAGGGTTTCCGCCGGGGTAGAGGTCCCATTGCTCGCGCTGGGATTCGCCGTAGGGCAGGTCCACCGCACTCGCATGGGCGGCGCGGAACGGGGCGGAGGCCTGGTTGCGCTCCTCGATGAGCGTGGGGCTGTCGGGCACCGCGTCGCTGTTGTTGTAGGCCGTATCGCGCTCTCGCTGCGTCAGGCTTGCCCAATCGAGACTCATTTGCTTTCCCACCAGTCCAGAATTTCGCCGAGCGGAGCGAACACCGCTCCGGGCCGGCTGGCAATGGCGTCGAGCGTGGATTCAGCTGCCCAGATCAAATGTGGCACCCCTGGCCCAAAATCCATCAGCAGATGACGCGGATGGGCTTGCCCGTCTGCCAAGCTTCCATGGCCTCCACCGCGCCCGCAAAATAGGCGCGGTAGTTCTCCTCCGTGACATAGCCCAGATGCGGCGTCAGCAAGGTGTTGGGCGTGCTCAGCAGCGGGTGATCCGACGGCAAAGGCTCGATGTCGAACACGTCAATGCCGGCCTGGATGCGGCCGGCATGCAGCGCCTCCAGCAGCGCCGGTTGATCCACCAGCGGCCCGCGCGAGGTGTTCACCAGCATCGCGCCGGGCTTCATCGCGGCGAGTTCCCCCGCGCCCACAATCCCGCGCGAACGCTCGGAGAGGACGAGGTGCAGGCTCACCACATCGGCCTGAGCAAAAAGGGCGGCCTTGTCCACGCGAGTGGCACCCACGCCCGCCGCAGCTTCCTCGGTGAGGTTGGTGCTCCAGGCGATGATTTTCATCCCCAGCGCCTGGCCCACCCGGGCCACCTTGGTGCCCAGCTTGCCCAGACCCACCACGCCCAGCGTGCGCCCCTCCAACCCCACACCGATTCGCGTCTGCCACTGGCCCGCATGGAGTGCGGTGGCCTGCTCGGGAATGCGCCTCGCCAGCGAAAGGATCAGCCCCCAGGTGAGGTCCACCGTGGGAGCGCCGAAGCTGGGCGTGCCACAGTAGGTAACGCCCTGCTCGGCGCATGCCTTCTCATCAATGCCGCGATTGCGCTCGGCCGTGGTGATCAGCAGCTTGAGGTTGGGCAATCGCTCGATCAGGGCGCGGGGGAAGGGCGTGCGTTCGCGCATCGCGAGGATGGCGTCGAAGGGCAGCAGTCGGGCCACCAGCGCGTCCTGGTTGGCGATGGTGTCGCGGAACACGGTTTTGCCCAGCCCCGGCAGGCGCTCCCAGGGGCCCATTTCCAGAGTGACGCCCTGGTAATCGTCGAGGATGGCGAGGCGCTTGAGGTCGGGCATGGGCGAGTCCTGCGGTTCAGTCGTGCAGCGCGCGAAGGGCATTGAGAATTACGGCCACGTCAATGGCCTCCTGCAACACGGCACCCTGCACGGGGCTGAGATAACCGAACGCCGCCGCCACCATGCCCAGCGTGGAAAGCCCGATGCCGATCGTCACACTTTGCAGCGCGATCGCTCGCGCGCGGCGGGCAGCGCGCAAGGTGCCGGCGAGGCGTGACAGCCCATCCACCAGCAGCACCGCATCGGCCGCTTGCGCCGCGGCCGCGCCCTTGGT
>JBBRVI010000208.1:0-6507 GCA_038247025.1 Acetobacterales bacterium | reverse complement strand
GCTCCAATCCGGAGAGACGGCGGAGAGCACCAGGAACCCCAGGATCTGCGTGGCCAGGCCCACCGACAGCATGCGTGCGATGCCAAAGCGCGTGGCCAGCCAGCCGCCGATCAGATTGGCGCCAATGCCCGCCGCCTCATACAGCAGAAACAGCAGCGCGAGCGTGAACGGGCTGTAGCCGAGGCGAAAGAAATGCAGCAGCACCAGCATCCGCAGCGCGCCATCGGTCAGCGTGAAGCCCCAGTATGCGGCGGTGACGATGGCGTAGTTGCGGATGCCGGCATTCACAACCCAACGCGCTCCATGTGGCAGGCGAGGTCCACCATGCGGCAGGCGTAGCCCATCTCATTGTCGTACCAGGCGTAGATTTTCAGCAGCGTGCCGTCGGTGACCATGGTGGAGAGCGCATCCACGATGGCGC
The DNA here is from genome assembly GCA_038247025.1 of Acetobacterales bacterium. Lineage (GTDB taxonomy): Bacteria > Pseudomonadota > Alphaproteobacteria > Acetobacterales > Acetobacteraceae > Roseococcus. The sequence goes on along the minus strand of JBBRVI010000208.1, from coordinate 6,086 downwards.
TGCGGGTGTCGCGCGCATAATCGGCGCTGACCAGGGGCCGCGGCTCATAGCCCAGGATGCCAGCGAGCGGGCCTTCAGCGGCGGCGCGGAACAGGGCGTTCACCTCCTCGGCCGTGGTCTCGCGTTGCATCTCGAACACGCAGTCGGTCAGCGAGGCGTTTAGCACCGGCGCGCGCACCGCATGGCCGTTCAGCTTGCCTTTCAGATCGGGATATATCAGCGCGATGGCGGTGGCACTGCCGGTCGTGGTCGGTTGCAGCGACAGCATCGCGGATCGTGCCCGGCGCGAATCCTTATGTGGGGCATCCACCACGACATTGGTGTTGGTCGGGTTATGGATGGTTGTGATCTGGCCATGGCGAATGCCGATCGCCTCATGTACGACCTTAACCACCGGGGCGAGGCAGTTGGTGGTGCAGGAGGCAGCGGTGACGATGGGGTGGCGCGCGGGATCGTAGAGATGTTCGTTTACGCCCAAGACCACGTTCAGCACGCAGTCGAATTTCACGGGGGCCGCGACAATGACGCGCTTGGCGCCGCGGTCGAGATGGCCTTGCAGGGCTTCGGGCGTCAGGAATTTTCCGGTGCATTCCAGCACGAGATCAACGCCCAGATCGCCCCAGGCAATCTCGGCGGGCTTCGCATGTTCGGAGAAGGACATGCGCCGGCCGCCGATGCGAATGCCGTCGCCCTCGGCTGCGATGTCGCCACGCCAGCGCCCCTGCACCGAGTCGAATTCCAGCAGATGCGCGCATGCTGCGGCCCCGCCCTTGATCTCGTTCAGATGCACGATGTCGAGGCGGTTGCCACGGCGCGGATCTTCCGGTTGGCGATCGGCGGCCCCCATCGCGGCACGCAGCGCCAACCTGCCGATGCGGCCCATCCCGCTGATCCCCACTTTCATGGCTCAGCGCCCCATCAGCGTGTGCGGGTCGGCCAGTTCGTCCACGCGCGCCTTTAGCGCCATGCGGTCAAGCGAGACGAAGGGCAGGCTTGTGAAGGTCTCCAGCCGACGCCGCAGTCCGGCATAGAGTTCGTTCAGCAAGGTGGCCCGCTCGGCGACGCTGCCGGTGAACTTGCTGGGGTCGGGCATCGGCCATGCAGCGGTGACAACGGTCTCGCCGAAATCCGGGCAGACCTGGCCCTGGATGGTGTCGCAGAGCGTGATCACGAAATCCATCCGCGGCGCGTCGGGTCCGGCAAGCTCGTTCCAGGATTTGGACCGGAGCTCCGACACGTCATGGCCCAGGGTCTGGAGCAGGCTCAGCACCTCGGGCAGCGGACCGTTGGGGCTCGGGTCCGAGCCGGCGGACCAACCCTCGAAGCGCGGCCTGCCGATCTTGTCGAGGACGGCCTCGGCGATGATGGAGCGCGCCGAGTTGTGCGTGCAGAGGAACAGCACGTGGAAGATGGGTTCCGGCGTATTGGTGTTCTCCCATGTGATGGTGTCGAGCATTCGGCTGATGTCGCCGCAGCGCTCTGGGCGGCCGCCGCAGCAGGCCTCGACCAGGAAGGCGAGCAGCGCGCGCAGGCGGGCGAACTGCACGGCATAGATCAGGCTGCGGCCCTGGCGGGTCGCCGCAATCAGCCCCGCCTGGTCCAGGGCGCGCAGATGAAAGGACAGCGTCGAGGACAGCACGCCGAGACGTGCTGCAATGTCGCCGGCTGCCAACCCGTTGGGTCCTGCTTCCAAAAGCGCGCGCAACAGTTCGAGCCGGGTGCCCTGCCCGAGAGCGGCGAAGGCGAAGGCAGCTTCTTCTGATTCCATATTTCCAAAATAATCGAAATATTAAACTGACGGATGAAGTTTTTTTGACAGATGCGTTTCAGTCAGCAACTCTTTGGGTATCCCGCACCGCTTCGGGTGCGGTGAGCGAGTGAAGGAAGCGAACTTCCTGGGGGGAGAGTTTAAGGGGGCAAAGCCCTCTCAAGCCACCAACCTCGCCCCCGGCACCCCCCGCACCCGTCCCCCCGGCATAGCCCCAGCAATCCCCGCCGCCATATCCGCCGCCGCCAGCAGCCGCCCCCAGTTCACCCCCGTCTCCAGCCCCATTCGGGAAAACATCCACACCGCGTCTTCCATTGCCGTGTTCCCCGTCGCACCCGGCGCATAGGGGCAGCCGCCAATCCCGCCCGAGCCCGCATCGAACACCCTACACCCCGCCTCCCAGGCGGCCAGCATGTTCGCCAAACCCATCCCGTAGGTGTCATGCCCGTGCCATGCAAAGCGCTGCCCCCAGCGCCCGATGGCGTGCCGCATCAGCCGCCCCACCTGGTCGGGCGCGGCATTGCCCGTGGTGTCGCACAGCGAGATTTCCATCTCCCCATCCAGCGCCGCCACCCGCTCAATCCACGAAAGCGCGTCCGCCTCATCCACCACGCCCTCGAAGGGGCAATGGAAGGTGCAGGAGAGGTTGAAGCGGATTTTCACGCCCCCCGGCGCATCGCGCACAATGCCCGAGAGATCATCAAAGCTCGCCTGGCGCGAGCGGTTGAGATTGGCCTGGTTGTGCCCCTCGGTCAGCGACATGAAGAGCCCCAGCCGATCCGCCCCCGCCGCCACCGCCGCGTCAAACCCGCGCCGGTTGGGCACCAGCACCGTGCATTCCAGCCCGTCGAGTTGCTTGGCCGCCTGCAACACATCCGCCGTATCGGCCATTTGCGGGATGGCGCGGGGGCTGACGAAGCTGCCCACCTCCATGCGCGTGATGCCCGCCGCGTGCAGCGCGCGCACCAGCGCGATCTTTGTCTCGGTCGGCACGAAGCCGGCGATGGGTTGCAGCCCGTCGCGCGGGCTGACCTCGGAGAGTGTGACCTTCATCGGGCTTCCCCCAGCAATTCGTGGAACACATGGTCATTGTCCGCCCCCACCGCGCGGCCTGTCCAGCGCACCATCTCGGCCGGCGTCACGCCATCGAAGCGAAAGGGGGGTGCGGGGTGCAGCACCTCGCCCAGCAAAGGGTCCTGCACGGGCAACACCATGCCGCGTGCGCGAAAATGCGGATCGGCCGCGCAATCGGCGATGTCGTAAAGTCGCGAGCACGGGACTTCGGCCGATTCCAGCAGGGCCTCGGCCTCGCGGGCGGGCAGCGTGCGCGTCCATTCCCCGATGGCGGTGTCCAGCACCTCGGAATGCGCGCAGCGGCCGCCATTGGTGGCCATTCGCGGGTCGGCGGAAAGCTCCGGCCGGCCGATCAGCGCCATGAGCCGCTTGAAGATCAGATCCGAATTGCCGGCGACACACAGCCATTTCCCATCGGCGCAAAGATAGGTGTTGGTGGGGGCAGCGGTCGGGATGGCCGCACCAGCGGGCTGACGCACGGCGCCGGTCAGCCCGTGTTCGGGCAACATGCCCTCCATCAGCGAAAACACGCTGCTGACAAGGTCCAAGTCCAGCACACGCCCAACCTTGCCAGGGGGTGCGGATTCACGCCCGGCTTCGCCGGACGATCCTGGCCCCCCGCCCCCGGGTTCAGCGCGGTCCCGCCCCCAGCAGGCTGAAACCAGTGCCAGCGCCGCATACATCCCCGCCAGGTCATCGCTGATGGAAACCCCGCAGCGCGGCGGCGGGTAATCATTCTGGCCGGGATTGGCGGTGAGGTGGCGCAACCCGCCCATCGCCTCGCCAATGGCGCCGAAAGCGGGCTTGTCGCGATAGGGGCCATCCTGCCCATAGCCGCTGATGCGCGCGATCACGAGGCCGGGATTCTCCGCCTGCAACACGGCGGGGCTGAGGCCGATGCGCTCCAGATAGCCAGGCCGGAAATTCTCCACCATGGCATCCGCGCGGGCGCAGAGCGCCTTCACACGGCGCTGCCCCTCAGCGGATTTCAGATCGAGCGTGACGGAGAGCTTGTTGCGGCCATGGATGCTGAACCAGACGGAATGCCCGTCCTTCTGAGCGCCCCAGCCACGAAACGGGTCGCCCTCGGGCGGTTCGACCTTGATGACCTCGGCCCCCAGATCGGCCAGCAGGCGCGTGCAGAAGGGGGCGGCGATGTAGTGGCCGAGCTCGACGATCTTCATTCCCTGCAAGGGCAGCATGCGTGTTCCCCGTCTTTCTTGCTCTGGGATAGCCGCATGGCAGGCTTTTGGTAACCTTGGGGCCGCTAAACCCATTTCGGGAGTTGCCCCCCGGCCTCTCCCGTCTCTCCCGGATGAGCCATGGCCGGCTTTGGCCGCCTGGTTGCACCTACCTTGGGGGCGAGTGCTTCGGTGCTCGCCCCCCTTTTTTGCGTGGTCCGTGACATTGCGCCACTCTGCCTCCTCCTGCGGTGGAGATGATGTGGATGGATGAGATGACACAGGCCTTGGTGAAGGCGGCGGGCCTGAGCGCCACGGCGGCACGCTTTCCTGCCGATATCGCTGACGCGTTGGCCTCGCTGGCCAAGCACAAGGCCGCGCTACCCCGTACGAGCGACCCGCGCCTGGAACCCACGCCAGCCTACCGCGCGCCGGTGACGAAATGACCGCCCCGCATCGCCTGACCCTGGCCGAGGCCGGCGGGCTCATTGCCGCGCGGAAGCTTTCGCCCGTGGAACTCCTGGCCGAATGCACCGCGCGAATCACGGCGTTGCAGCCGCGCATCAACGCCTTCATCCGCATGACGGTGGAGGAAGCCGAGACCGCCGCGCGCGAGGCCGAGGCCGAGATCACGCGCCAAGGCCCGCGCTCGCCCCTGCACGGCATTCCCATCGGGCTGAAGGATATCATCGACCTCGCCGGCCACCCCACCACCTGCCATTCGCGCCTGCGCCTGGATCATCACGCCGATGAGGATGCGGCCGTTGTAAAGCGGCTGCGCGCGGCGGGCGCGGTGTTTCCGGGCAAGCTGGCGACGCATGAATTCGCCATTGGCGGCCCGGCCTTCGACCTGCCCTTTCCCCCCGCGCGCAACCCCTGGAACACGGCGCATCATCCCGGCGGTTCCTCCTCCGGCTCGGGGGCGGCTGTGGCGGCGAGCATGGTGCCCGCCGCCCTGGGGACGGATACCGGCGGCAGCGTGCGGCACCCGGCCTCGCATTGCGGGATCGTGGGCCTGAAACCCACCTACGGCCTGGTCCCGCGCGAGGGCGTGTTTCCGCTGGCCTTCTCGCTGGATCATGTGGGGCCATTGACGCGCACCGTGCGTGATGCCGCGCTGATGCTCAATGTGATGGCCGATGGCGCGCAGGATTACACGCGCGGCCTGACGGATGGCCTGCGCGGGTTGCGTATCGGCTTCGTGCGCCATTTCCACGAAACCGACATGCCCGCCGACCCCGAAATGGCGGCAGCATTGGAGGAGGCAGCCCGGCTGCTATCCGCCGAGGGCGCGGTGCTCACTGACATCACCCTGCCACCGCTGGCTGAATTCGCCGCGGTGAACCGCACCATCCTCTACGCCGAAAGCTCGGCCGTGCATGAGGAATGGCTGACCACTCGCGCCGATGAATACGCCAACGTCACGCGCCGGCGCCTGCTGCCCGGCCTGTTCCTGCCGGCGGTGGACTACATGCACGCAGCCCGCCGCCGCACGCAACTCATTGCCGCCGTCGAGGCCGCCTTCGCCGAAGTGGATGTGCTGCTGACGGCGAGCAGCATGGACCCCGCCTGCCGAATTGATGACACCGAGGCGGTGGAGCGCACCTATCCCCGCCAGGCGCGCACGCCCTTCAACGTGACGGGCCATCCGGCGATCACGCTCATGTCCGGGCTTTCCTCGGGCGGGCTGCCGCTCTCCCTGCAACTGGTGACGCGCTCCTTCACCGAGGCCCTGCTGCTGCGCGCGGCGCATGGTTTCGAGCGGGCTGCACCGTGGAAAGACTATTCGCCGCCGCTCGATGGCTGAGGCGCTGTTTCCCCCCGGCTGCGTGGTGGCCGTTGGGCTGAAAAGCGAGGCGGCGCTCTTGCCGCCGGGCGTGCGCGTGGTGGTCTCTGGCGGCGATCCGACGCGCCTCGCGGCGTTACTGGACGCCCTGCCGGACGATGTGACGGCGGTGCTCTCCTTTGGCATCGCGGGCGGCCTCGCGCCGGAAATCGCGACGGGGGAGGTGGTGGTCGCCTCCGCGGTCTGGGACGATGGAACGCTGTGGCCGGTGGATGCT